>NZ_AP022618.1:1830818-2135954 GCF_010731615.1 Mycolicibacterium insubricum
GGTGTGGAACCGGTCCAGCGTCTGCGAGGACAGCAGCGCGTCGTCGAGGACACCGGCCAGGTGCACCACACCGGCCAGCGGCGGCAACTCCGCCCGGATCCGGTCCAGCAGCGTGGCCACCTGCGCCTCGTCTCCGACATCGGCGGCGAAGACATGGACGCGGCACTTGTGCCGCTCGGTGATCTCGTCGATCAACCGCTGCGCGTCCGCATCCGGGCTGCGCCGGCTGGTCAGCACGATATCGCCGGCGCCGCGCTGCGCCAGGTACGACGCCGTGTGCAGACCGATCGCACCCAGACCACCGGTGATCAGATAGCTGCGATCCGCCCGCGGGGCGAGCGGACTCGGGACCTGCACCACGATCTTGCCGATGTGCCGGGCCTGCTGCATCCGGCGGAACGCCGCCCGCGCCTCGGTGATCGGGTAGATCTCCGCGGGCAGCGGCGTCCACTCGCCGTTGGCCAAGCCGTCGGACACCTCGGTGAGCAGGTCGCGGATCCGGTTGGGCTCGGTGAACATCACCGTGTCCAGGGCGACGATCTCGTAGTCGATGTCCGGACGTGCCTCCGCCATCTGCTCGGCCGACCAGATGTCGCGCTTGGCGATCTCGGCGAACCGGCCGCCCTGGGCGGTGGCCTTCAGCGTCGCCTCGATGAAGCCCTCGTTGGTCAGGCTGTTGAGCACCACGTCGACACCCGCGCCGTCGGTGTCCGCCAGGATCTGATCGGCGAAATCCGTTGTCCGCGAGTCGTAGACGTGCTTAACGCCGAGCTTGCGCAGAGTGGCCCGCTTGAAGGTGCTGGCGGTGGCGAACACCGTGGCGCCCTTGGCCTGCGCCATCTGCACGGCCGCCAGTCCGACGCCGCCGCTGGCCGCGTGGATCAGCACCTTGTCGCCGGGACGCAGTTGCGCCCAGTCGAACGCCAACCGCACCGTCAGCGCCGCGGCCGGGATGGTGGCGGCCTCCACCGCGCTCACCCCGTCCGGGATCGGCGCCAGGAACTGGCCCGGCACGTTGAACCGGCTGGCGAACGCGCCCTGCATGGAGCCGTAAACCCGTTGGCCCACCTCGACTCCGGTGACGCCGTCGCCGATCTGGGTGACGACACCGGCGAAGTCACCGCCGATCGGCCCCGGGTCACCCGGGTACAGGCCCAGGACGTTGAGCACATCGCGGAAGTTCAGGCCCGCGGCCTCCACCCGCACCTGCACGTAACCCGGGTCGGGTGCGGCCACCTCGGTCTCGGTCAGCCGCAGGTTGTCGATCGCGCCGCGCTCGGTGGGCGCCAACACGAAATCACCGGCGCGGGGCACGCTGAGGTGACCGCTGCGTGCCCACGGCAACAGCCGCGACGCCAGCAGCTTGCCCTGTCGCACCGCGATTTCCGGCTCGTTCACCGGAGTCGCCAGCAACCCGGCCAGCGCCGTCACCGCCTCGGGGGACCCGTCGCAGTCGACCAGCTTGGCGCGCAGCGCCGGCTCCTCGTTGATGGTGGTGCGGCCCAGGCCCCACAGCGCGGCCTGCACCGGGTCGACGGGCTCACCGGATTCGCAGGCCACGGCCCGCTCGGTGACGATCCACAACCCGCCGGGCAGCTTCGCCTTACCACCGGACACCGTGTGCACGGCGCTGAGCAGGTTGGCGATCTCGGCGTCCAGGCGGGCCTGCGCCTGCTGCTCGGACTCGTCGGCGGCCGCGGGGGCGGCGTGCCAGACGACCCCGGCGAACGGCACACCGCGCTCGGCCGCCGATACCAGCTGCGCGCCCAGCAGTTCGGTGTCGGCCCCGCGGGGCAACGGAATGCAGCTGGGCACCAACCGCGCCAGCGCCTCGGACCCGGCGATCAGCCAGGTGCCGTCGATCTGCCCGGGCTCCGCCGGCGGCGGGACCTCATGCCAGCCGAGGGTGTAGAGCAGCCGGGTGGCGTCGCCACCGAGGCCGCGCAACAACGCCTCGCGCGGTGCCCTTTTCACCGTGAACTCCCGGATCCCGCCCAGCAGGTTCCCGTCGCGGTCCAGGAAGTCGAGGTCGAAAACCTGCGTTTCGGCGTTGAGTTCGCTGGTGTGCCACTTCGCCCGGCAGTAGAACCGCCGCGGCATCTTCTCCCGCAGGCTCACCTGCCCGTAGCGCAACGGCAGGAACAGATCGTTGACGCCCTGCTCGGCGGCCAGCAGCGCCGGGAATGCCGGGAACGCCACACCGGTGCACAGGTCCATCAGCACCGGGTGCATCGGCTCGGCACCCAGGTTCTCGGCCAGCTCCTCGCCGACGCTGATATCGCCGAGCGCCTCACCCTCGCCCAGCCACAGCGACTTCAGCGAGCCGGACCAGTTCGGGCCCCACATCAGCTCCATGTCCGAGAACGTCTCGAACAGGTCCTGCGGACGCATCCGCTCCATCCGCTCGGAGATCTCCTCCACCGACTCGGGTTCGGTGGCGGGCTCGTCGTCGGCGGGTGCCTCGATCCCGACGACGACGGTGCCGTCGGCGTTCAGCGACCAGTCGGCGTCCTTGTCGCCGAACGGCCGGCTGTGCACCTGGAACCGCCGGCCACCGGCCTCGTCGGACGGGTGCAGCGTCAGCTGTACCTCGCGGGAACTCTTCTCCGGCAGGATGATCGGCTCGTAGAAGAACACCTCGGTGACCCGCGCCGGTGCGCCGACGGCGGCCAGCGCCATGGCGGCGTAGGTCGCGCCGGGCACGACGACGGTGCCGTAGATGACGTGATCGGACAGCCACGGCTGCGACTTGACCGACAGCCTGCTGGTGAACACCGAATCGCCGGACGCGAGATCCTTGGCGTTGCCCAGAATCCCGGACGCCTGGCCCTCGGATCCCATGCTGACCACGCCGGAGGTCCGCGGCCAGAACCGCCGGTGCTGGAACGGGTAGGTGGGCAGCTCGAGTCGCCGGCCCGTGCGGTGGTACACGGCGGCGAAATCGGGCCGGTGACCGCTGACGTACACCCCGGCCAGCGCGTCGGCGATCTGCAGCTGATCCGGCACACCCTTGCGCAGCGAGACGATCGCCCGCGGCGGCGCCAAGTGCTCGGGCCAGACCTGCACCGCCGCGCTGGTCAGCACCGGCTGCGGGCCGATCTCCATCAGCACCGAGCAGTCCAGCGCCGCGGCGGTGCGCACACTTTCGGCGAACTGCACCGGTTGGCGGGAATGCTTGCGCCAGTAGCCCGCATCCAGCGGGGTCTGGCCGGTCAGCACCGCACCGGTGCGGTTGCACACCAGCGGCAGCGTGGGCGCCGCGAACTCCAGCGTGCCCGCGTAGGCCTCGAACTCGTCGAGCACCGGCTCCAGCAGCTCCGAGTGGAATGCGTGGCTGGTGTCCAGCCAGGTGCAGCGCACGGCGTCCTCGGCGAACCGGGCGACCACCTGTTCCAGATCCTCACCCGGACCTGACAGCACCGTGTTCGGCCCGTTGTAGGCGGCGACCGAAACGTGGGGGAAGTCCCCGGCGATCGCCTCGACGTGCGACGGGTCGGTGAACACCGCCACCATCCGGCCGCCTTCGGGCAGGCTGCCGAACAGCCGGCCGCGCTCGGCCATCAACCGCGCCCCGTCCTCCAGGCTGAACACACCGGCCACACAGGCGGCGGCGTACTGGCCGACGCTGTGGCCCAGCACGACGTCGGGCGTGATACCCCAGGACTGCCACAGCCGGGCCAGGCCCATCTCCACGGCGAACAGCGCGGGCTGGGCGAATGAGGTGTGGCGCACCAGATCCGCGATCTCCCGGTCGGTGGAGAACATCACCTCCAGCAGCGGGTGCGGCAGCATCCCGTCGGTGGCCTCCGCGCAGCGACGCACGGTGTCGGCGAAAACCGGTTCGACGTCGAACAATTCACGCCCCATGCCGGGGTACTGGCTACCCTGCCCGGTGAACAACCAGGCGGTGGCCGGGGGATTGATGTGATCACCGCGCAGCACACCGCGACGCTGCCGGTCCTCGGCCAGATCTGCCAGGCCCGCGCGGGCGTCGGCGATCGATTCCACCACGAGCGCGGCCCGGTGCTCGAAGTGCGAGCGGCCGATCCCGGCGTTACGGCACACCTCGGCGAGGTCGGCGTCCGGGTGCTCGGCGAGCCAGGTGCCGTACCGCTGGGCGAGCGCGGCGAGTGCCTCCGGGGTCCGGGCGGACAGCGGCAGTACGTCGACCGGGCGCTGCTGCGGCACTGTGACGGGTTCGTCGGAGGGCTCCTCGGCGACCGCGGGTGCGGGTGCCTCCTCGATGATCACGTGCGCGTTGGTGCCGGTGAACCCGAAGGAGCTGACTCCGGCGCGGCGCGGCCGGTCGGTGTGCTCCCAGGGCATCGCCGTGTCGACGACCTTGACCGGCAGCGAATCCCACGGGATGTGCGGCGACGGGGTGGCGAAGTGCAGGCTGGCGGGCAACTCCGAATGTTGCAGGGACAGCACCACCTTGATCAGGCCGGCGGCGCCCGAGGCCGACTCGGTGTGGCCGATGTTGGTCTTGACCGACCCCATCAGCAGCGGACGGTCGGCGTCGCGGGAGGCGCCGTAGGCCGCGGCGGCCGCCTGCACCTCGATCGGGTCACCGAGCGGGGTGCCGGTGCCGTGCGCCTCCAGGTAGTCGACGTCACCGCCGGACAGTCCGGCGCGCGCCAGGGTCGCGTTGATGAGCCGTTGCTGGGCACCGCCGTTGGGCACGGTCAGGCCGCTGGAGGCTCCGTCCTGGTTCACCGCGGTCGCCGGGATCACCGCCTGCACCCGGTCCCCGTCGCGAATCGCGTCGGAGAGCCGCTTGAGCACCAGGACGCCGCAGCCCTCGCTGCGCACGTACCCGTCGGCGGAGGCGTCGAACGTCTTACACTTCCCGACCGGCGAGAGCATCCGGGCCCGAGACGCGGCGATCACCGTCACCGGGCTCAGCAGGACGTTGACCCCGCCGGCCACCGCCATGTCGCAGTCACCCGAACGCAGCGCCAGGCAGGCCTGGTGCACGGCGACCAGCGACGAACTGCACGCGGTGTCCACGGCGACGGCCGGGCCCTCGAAGCCGAGGGCGAACGCGACGCGGCCGGAGATGGCGTTGAGCGCATTGCCGGTGATGAAGTACGGCTCGATCTTCTCGATGGATTCGGCCGACAGCAGATGCGCGTACTCGTTGGCGGCCACGCCGGTGAAAACACCGGTGCGGCTGCCGCGCAGCGACGCCGGGGAGTATCCGGCCCGTTCCAGGCCCTCCCAGACGGTCTCCAGAATCAGCCGCTGCTGCGGTTCGATCCACACCGCCTCGCGCGGCGAAATGCCGAAGAACTCGGGGTCGAATCCGTCGATGCCGTCCAGGAACCCGCCGAAGCGGGTGTAGGTCTTGCCCGGGGTCTCCGGATCCGGGTCGTAGAACTCATCGATGTCGAAGCGGTCCTCGGGGACCTCGCGGATGGCGTCGACGCCACCGGAGAGCAGTTCCCAGAACGCCTCCGGGTTCGGCGCACCGGGAAACCGGCAGGACAGCCCGACGATCGCGATCGGTTCGTCGGTGCGCGTCGTCACCGCCGCCGCCACCGGGGCCGTCTTCTGATCCGACAGGCCCAGCACCTCGCCGAGCAGATAGTCGGCGGCATCGGAGAGCCGCGGGTGGTCCATCACCAGGGTGACCGGGATCTGGTGGCCGATGCCGGTTTCGATGCGCTGGCGCAGTTCGACGGCCATCAGCGAATCCATGCCCAGGTCGAAGAACCCGGCGTCCTCGCGGATCTCGGCGACGTCCACCCGGGTGATCTCGGCCACCGCGTCGCGCAGGTAGTCGGTGAGCAGGCGCTTGCGCTGCTGGATCGGGGCGGCCTGCAACCGCTCAACGAACGCGGTCTTCCCGGACGCCGTGAGCACCGCGGCGACGCTCGACTGAGCGGGCACCTCGCGCTCCAACTCGGCCAGGAACCCGCGGCGCCCGGCCTGCTCGTAGAGCGGCAGGAACCGGGCCCAGTCGACCTTCGCCAGTACCTGCTGCGCGGCACCGTCGGAGCCCACCACATCGGCCAGGCCGGCCAGCGCGTCGGCCGGGGACAGGGTCCGGATGCCGCGCTGCTCCAGCTTGGCGCGGGCGGCCGGATCGGCCATGCCGGTGGACCACGGGCCGAAGTTCACGCTCGCCCCGGCGATACCGTGTGCCCGCTGGTACCAGACCAGCCCGTCGAGGAAGGCATTGGCCGCGCCGTAGGCGGTCTGGCCGAACCCTCCCCACACTGCGGCAATCGAGGAGATGTTGAGGAAGAACTCCAGGGGTAGATCCGCGGTGGCCTCGGTGAGATTCCAGGCGCCCCAGACCTTCCCGGCGAAGACCTGGCCGAGTTCGACCTGCTGGGATTCGGGGTCGGACTCACTTAGTGCGGTGATGGCGTTCTCACCGGCGGCGTGCACGATCCCGGCCAGCGGCGGCAGTTCGGCAGCGATGGTGGCCAGCAGGTTGGCCGTCTCCCGCGCGTCGGCGACGTTGGCGCTGATGACACGGATGTCGCAGCCGTGCTGCGCGCCGAGCGCTTCGATGCGCGCCCGGGTCTCGTCGGTGGGGGTACGACGGCTGGTGAGCACCAGGTGTTTGGCGCCGTGGGCGGCCAGGTGGCCGGCGATCTCCAGTCCGACGCCACCCAGCCCGCCGGTCACCAGATACGTTGCGTCGTCGCGCAACTGCAGTACCGCGCCGTCGGGGGCGCCGTCACGGCGCACCAGCCGGGGCACCCACGCGGTCTCGCCGCGCAGCGCGAACTGGTCCTCCTTGGCGGCGGATTTGGTCGCGCCGGTGACCTGTTCGACGAAGTTCGACCACTCCTCGGCGCTGCACTCGGCGAGGTCGACCAGCCCACCCCACAGCTGCGGGAGCTCCAGTGCCGCGGCGCGCCCGAAGCCCCACAGGATGCTCTGGTCCGGCGCCACGGTGTCGGTGTCGGTGACGTGCTGCGCCGCGCGGGTGAGAGTCCAGATCTCGGTGCGCAAATCGGCGGCGACCGCGGCCCGCAGCAGCCGCCGGGTTCCGGCCAGCACCTCGTGCTGCATCCGCAGCAGCGACTGCACCGCAGTCTCATCGAATCCGCCGAGCGCCGTGGCGTTCACGATCCGCAGCGCCGGGTCCTCGGCGGCCGCCTCGCTCAGCGTGACGGCGAGTTCGTCGACGTCGGCATCGGAGGCCGGCAGGCCGACGATGCGGTGCCGGTGGCCGGCCGCGTCCAGCGCCGCGATGAGCGGGGAGACGGTGTCCGGGTCGTCGGCGACGATGATCCAGCTCGACGGCTCGGCGGTCCCGCCGGGGCCGGCGGCAACCGTCTCCCAGCGGAACTCGTAGCGGTCGTCGGCGATGGACCGGGTGGTGCGTTCCTGATTGTGTTGCGCGGCAATCCGGTTCAACAGGTCCCGGATCGCCTCATCGTCACCGTCGGTGGTCAGCAGCTTCGCGAGCTCGTCGATCCGGCCGTCCTCGAGCAGGCGGAGGGTCCGGGTGCGGGGTCCGGATGCGCCCTGTTTCGAGGTGGGATGCTGCCAATTGTCGCGGAACCAGTACTGGCGGTGCTCGAACGGGTATCCGGGCAGGTCGAGCTTGCGGGCACCGGGCCGGCGGAACGCGGCGAAGCGCGGGAGATGTCCGGCCACGTACAGGGCGGCGACGGCCTCGGTGATCTGCCGGTCGTCATCGGTATTGCGGCGCAACGACGCAACGGCCTTCGGGGTGGCGACGGAGTCCGGCCACGCCCGCAGCGCGGTGGCGGTGAGCACCGGCTGCGGACCGATCTCCAGCAGCACCTTGCAGTTCAGCTCGGCCAGGGTCTGCACGCACTTGGCGAACTCCACCGGCTGGCGGGCGTGCTTGCGCCAGTAGGCACCGTCGAGCTTGACGGTGCGGCCCAGAGTCGCACCGGTGCGGTTGCACACCAGAATCCGCTGCGGCGCAGCGATATTCACGCGATCCGCGCACGCCTCGAACTCCTCGAGCACCGGATCCAGCAGCGCGGAGTGGAACGCGTGACTGGTATCCAGCCATTCCACCCGGACGCCGTCGGCGGTCAGCGGCGCCACCGCGGACTCCAGCGCGCCCCGCGGGACCGGACAGCACGGTGTTGGCGCCGTTGAAGGCGGCCACGGAAATCTCCGGGAAGGCGTCGGTCAGCGCCTCAACCAGGGCGGCGTCGGCGAACACCGCGACCATCCGGCCGCCTTCGGGCAGGCTGCCGAACAGCCGGCCGCGCTCGGCCATCAGCCGCGCGCCGTCCTCCAGGCTGAACACGCCTGCGACGCAGGCCGCGGCGTACTGGCCCACGCTGTGGCCCAGCAGCACGTCGGGTTCGAAGCCCCAGGACTGCCAGAGTCGGGCCAGGCCCATCTCGACGGCGAACAGCGCCGGCTGCGCGTAGGTCGTCAGGCGCAGTCCCGTATCCGAATCCGGGCTGTCCAGGTCGAACATGACCTCCAGCAACGGTTTTTCCAGCACATCGGCGGTCGCCGCGGCGCACCGGTCCACGGTTTCGGCGAACACCGGCTCGGTGTTGTAGAGCTCGCGGGCCATGCCGGGGTACTGGCTGCCCTGGCCGCTGAACAGCCACGCCGTCTTCGGTGCGTCCTGGGACTGCCCGCGGAACAGGCCCGGGGCGGGCCGGTCGTCGGCGACCGCGCCGAGCAGCTCGAGCGCGGACTGGGCCGAGTTGGCCACCAGAGCGGCCCGGTGCTCCAGATGGGCCCGGCCCGCACCGGCGGTGAAACTCATGTCCGCCAGGGTGGCGTCGGGGTGCGCGGTCCACCAGTCGCGGTATTCACCGGCGATCCGGGCCAGCGCCTCCGGGGTCCGGGCGGACAGCGGCAGCAGGTTGAACTGCTGCTTGTCCGGCGCGGGCGCTTCGGCCTCGGGCTCGGCGGGCACCGGGGCCTCTTCCAGGATGACGTGCGCGTTGGTCCCGGCGAACCCGAACGAACTCACGCCGGCGATGCGCGGGCGGTCGGTGTGCTCCCACGCGGTGGCGTCGGTGACGACCTGCACCGGCAGCCGGTCCCACGGGATGTGCGGCGACGGAGTCTCGAAGTTGAGGTGACGCGGCAGCAGCTCGTGCTCCAGCGACAGGATGACCTTGATGACGCCCGCGATACCCGCGGCGGCCTCCAGGTGCCCGATGTTGGTCTTCGCCGACCCGATCAGCAACGGCCGGTTGGGATCTCGGCCGGGCGCGTAGGCGGCGCCCGCGGCCTGCACCTCGATCGGGTCGCCGAGGGAAGTGCCGGTGCCGTGTGCCTCCAGGTAGTCGACGTCACCGGGCTGCAGACCGGAACGCTTCAGTGCGTCGGCGATAACCCGTTGTTGGGCAACGCCATTGGGGACCGTGAGGCCTCCGGATGCGCCGTCCTGGTTGATGGCGCTGCCGCGGATGACCGCGCGGATCCGGTCGCCGTCGCGGACCGCGTCCTCCAGTCGCTTGATGACGATGACGCCGCAACCCTCGCCGCGGACGTAGCCGTCGGCGGCGGCGTCGAAGGTCTTGCACCGGCCGTCGGGAGCCAGCATGTGCGCGTGCGAGAAGGTGATCATGGTCGCCGAGGTGAGGATGACGTTCGCACCGCCGGCCAGGGCCAGGTCGCATTCACCCAATTGCAGGGCCTGGCAGGCCTGATGGATCGCCACCAGCGACGAGCTGCACGCGGTGTCGACGGCGACCGATGGTCCCTGCAGCCCGAGCCGGTGGCTGATCCGGCCGGCCGCCGCGGCGTTCGACGTGCCGATGGCCATGTAGGCCTCGATCTCCGGGTAGTCGAGTTCGCCGGAGGCCATGCCCAGGTAGTCGTGAGTGGCCAGGCCGACGAATACGCCGGTATTGGATTCGGCCAGATCGGTCGGCGCGATGCCGGCGTGTTCGATCGCGCGCCACGCGGTCTCCAGCAGCAGCCGGTGCTGCGGGTCCAGCATCCGGACCTCGCGGGTCGACATGCCGAAGAACGGCGCGTCGAATCCGGTGACGTCGTCGACGAAGCCCGCGCGACGGGTGACCACCTTGCCGGGTGTTCCCGCATCCGGGTCGAAGAAGTCGTCGGCATTCCAACGGTCTGTAGGAACTTCCGACACCGCGTCGCAACCTTGGCTCAGAACATCCCAAAACCGGTCTGTATCAGGGGCGCCGGGGAAGCGCGCCGCGTATCCGACGACGGCGAATCGTGCTTCCTGGCTGTTGGTAAATTCCGCTGATCCCATATGGTCGTCCTCCTTGATTCGGTTCCCGACCGGAGCTCGGCTTGACGTGGATCACACTCGACCCGTCCGCCGCACGGCGATCACTATTGCACGCGCACCTATGCGGCGGGGGGTGACGCACGTTATGGCCGACTCGACCCGGAGTATGTTAGTGCCCGATACCGAGCCGGGGATTATTTGGAGGTCCAAGCTTTTGCGCATCGGGAAGTTCACCGTGGGTCCACTCGGGGAGTGGGAAGTGGAATCGGGCCGGGTGACTTCGTGGCACCCCACGGCGGCGGCGATGGAATCGGCGGGACGCGCTCCGGTCAGCCCGGTGCCGATCAGCTTTATGCAGGGCCAACACCTGCGCAATTACTGCGACCGGCACGCGGCGGGGCTGAATTTCTCGCGGCAGATCATCGCCAGTTGCGAGGCGCCCGGGCACTGCGACATCGGGGCGATGAACGAGGCCGTGAACGCCTATCTGCGCAGGCACGATACGTTCCGCAGCTGGTTCGAGCACACCGACGACGATCAGTTCGTTCGGCACTCGCTGGTCGATCCGGAGGAGATCGAGTTCGAGCCCGTCGACCACGGCGAACTGAGCGTCGAGCAGATCCGGGCGCACGTCACCGACATCCCGACGCCGCTGGAGTGGGGCTGTTTCACGTTCGGGATCATCCAAAGCGAGGATCACTTCACGTTTTTCGCCGCGATGGACCACGTGCACGGCGATGCGACGCTGATCGGCACCACGATGATGGAAGCCAACGGCATGTACGCGGCGCTCAACGACGGCGGTGAGGCGCTGGTCCTTCCGGACGCCGGCAGCTTCGACGACTTCTGTGTCCGGGAAAGCGAATACGCCGCGGAGCTGACCCTGGACTCGCCGGGCGTGCGCGCCTGGATCGAATTCGCGGAGGACAATCACAACGGATTCCCAGAATTTCCACTGCCTTTGGGTGATCCGGAGACCTCGACGCGCAGCGACATGAGCTCGCTGGTGCTGATGGACGCGCCGCAGACACAGCGATTCGACGACGCCTGCCAGGACGCCGGCACCCGGTTCGTCGGCGGACTGTTCGCCTGTCAGGGGTTGGTCGAACACGAGTTCACCGGCGCCCTGACGTACTACGGTCTCACCCCGCGGGATTCCCGCACCGTGGACGACAATTTCATGACGCAGGGCTGGTTTACCGGCCTGATCCCGATCACCGTCCCGATCGCGGCGACCAGCTTCACCGAGGCCGCCGGGGCGGCCCAGGCCGCGTTCGACTCGGGGCTGAACATGTCCCGGGTACCGTACTACCGGGTGCTGGAACTGGCGCCATGGTTGAAGTGGCCGCGGCCGAATTTCCCGGTGACGAACTTCCTGCACGGCGGCGCGGCGCCGCTGAACGCGATCCTCGCAGCGGCCGATCTGGGACTGGCCAACAACATCGGCATCTACCCGGATGGGCGCTTCTCCTACCAGCTGACCATCTACATCTTCCGATACGCTGAGGGTACGGTCATGGCGATCATGCATCCCGACAACCCGATTGCCCGCAAGTCGGCGAACCGGTACATGGAGGCGATGCGGTCGGTGACCTCGCGGGTTGCCGACACCGGACACTGGGGGCGGGTCGCATAGAGGAGGGATTTTCGATGCGCACGCCTAGCGCACCGTGTTTCTCGGTGCCGGGAGCCATATGCGGCGGCTAGCTGACTTCGTGGTTCGTTGGCCGTGGGCCGTCATCGCGATCTGGATCGCCCTGGCTGCGGCGTTGCCGTTGACCGTCCCGTCGTTGGGCGAGATGGCCCAGAAGCATCCGTTGGCGATCCTGCCGGCCGACGCGCCGTCGAGCGTCGCCGCGCAGAAGATGACCGACGCGTTCCACGAATCGACCAACGACAACCTGATGGTCGTCGTGCTGATCAACGAGCAGGGCCTGCAACGCTCCGACGAGGCGACGTACAAGAAGCTCGTCGACGCGCTGCACGACGACATGCGCGACGTCGTGATGGTCCAGGACTTCCTCACCACCCGCGAATTGCGGACTTTTCTGACCAGTGAGGACAACAAGGCCTGGGTCGTTCCTGTGGGTATGGCCGGCGAGCTGGGAACGCCGGGCGCCTTCGACGCCTTCAACCGGGTCTCCGAGATCGTCAACCGCGCCGTCGCGGGCACCTCGATGGAGGTGCACATCACCGGCCCCGCGGCCACCGTCGCCGACCTCACCGTCGCCGGTGACCGCGACCGGATGCCGATCGAGCTGGCGATCGGCATCCTGGTGCTGGCCGTGCTGCTGCTGGTGTACCGCAACGTCGTGACGATGATGCTGCCACTGGTGACGATCGGGGCGTCGCTGGTGATCGCGCAGGCGCTGGTGTCCGGGTTCTCCGAACTGACCGGCGCGGGCGTGTCGAACCAGTCCATCGTCTTCCTCAGCGCGATCATGGCGGGCGCCGGGACCGACTACGCGGTCTTCCTGATCAGCCGCTACCACGACTACATACGGGCCGGTGATGACTCCGACCGTGCCGTCCGTCTGGCGATGACGTCGATCGGGAAGGTGATCACCGCGTCGGCGGCCACCGTCGGCGTAACGTTCCTGCTGCTGAACTTCGCCCAGATGGGTGTGTTCCGGACCGTCGGCATGTCCGCGGCGATCGGCATCGCCGTCGCCTACCTGGCCGGGCTGACCCTGCTGCCGGCGATCCTCACGCTGGCCGGGCCCCGCGGCTGGGTACAGCCCCGCCGCGAGCTGACCGCCCGCTTCTGGCGGCGCTCGGGCATCCGGATCGTGCGACGGCCGGTCCACTACCTGGTGGCCAGCCTGCTGATCCTCGCCATCCTGGGCGGCAGCGCGCTGTTTTCCCACTACAACTACGACGACCGGAAATCGGTGTCGCCGTCGGCGTCCAGTTCGATCGGCTACGCCGCGCTGGAACGCCACTTCCCGATCGGCCAGTCCATCCCCGAGTTCATCCTCATCCAGTCGCCGAACGACCTGCGCACCCCGCGTGCGCTGGCGGACCTGGAGCAGATGGCCTCGCGTGTCGCCCAGCTGCCCGACATCGCCCGGATCAGCGGCATCACTCGGCCGCTCGGCGAGGTGCCCCCGGAGTTCCGGGCCACCTTCCAGGCCGGGATCGTCGGCACCCGGCTGGCCGACGGGTCCAGCCAGATCAACCAGCGCACCGGCGACCTGAACCGGCTGAAAAACGGGGCGAACACACTGGCGGCGAACCTCGCCGACGTGCGCAAACAGATCAACAAGGTGGCACCGGGCCTGCAGAACCTGGTCGACGAGCTCACCAACATCCGGGCCCAGTACGGCGGGGACCAGCTGGTGCGCGACGTGGAGGCCGCCGCCGAACTGGTCGACGGCCTCAACGCGCTGGGCCGGTCCATGGGGCTCAACGTCTTCGCCGTGAAGAACGTGTTCGGCTGGGTCGGCCCGGTGCTGGCCGCCCTGCAGAACAACCCGGTGTGTGACGCCAACCCGTCGTGCGCGGCGACCCGCGGCCAGTTCGAGCAGATCCTCGACCAGCGCAACGCCGGCAGCGTCGACCAGATCAACAACGCCGCCCACCAGCTGCAGGGACTGGGGGACAAGCAGACCCTCGGCGCGACGGTGACCAAACTCAACGCCGCGATGGCGACGGTCGCCAACGCGGTCAACAGCCTCGGGCTCAACCGGCCCGGCGGCGCGAAGGGCAGCCTGACCCAGCTCAACCAGAACGCCAACAAGCTGGCCGAGGGCAGCCAGCAGGTGGCCGGCGGCGTGGACCAGGTGGTGACGCAGATCAAGGTGATCGCCGCGGGCCTGGACGAGGCGTCGGCGTTTCTGCTGACCATGAAGAAGGACGCGTCCGACCCGTCGCAGGCGGGCTTCAACATCCCCGAACAGGTGCTGGGCCTGCCGGAATTCGAGAAGGCCGCCAAGGCGTTCATCTCCCCGGACGGCCACTCGGTGCGCTACCTGGTGCAGACCAAGCTCAACCCGTTCAGCTCCGAGGCGATGAACCAGGTCAACCAGATCAGCGACATCGCCCGCGGCGCGCAGCCCAACACCGCGCTGGCCGATGCCACCATCTCGATGGGCGGCTACCCCGCCGCGCTGCGCGACACCCGCGACTACTACCAGCAGGACATCCGGTACATCATCATCGCGACGCTGATCGTCGTCATGCTGATCCTGATGGTGCTGCTGCGCGCGATCGTCGCACCGCTGTACCTCGTCGCGTCCGTCGTGGTGTCGTATTTCGCCGCCATCGGGATCGGGGTCTGCGTCTTCCAGTTCCTGCTCGGTCAGGAGCTGCACTGGAGCGTGCCGCCGCTGGCGTTCGTGGTGCTGATCGCCGTCGGCGCGGACTACAACATGCTGATGATCTCGCGGATGCGCGACGAGTCCGCGCACAGCGTCCGCTACGGCGTCATCCGGATGCTGGGTTCGACGGGCGGGGTGATCACCGCCGCGGGCCTGATCTTCGCGGCATCGATGGCCGGTCTGCTGTTCTCCAGCATCGGCATCGTGGTCCAGGGCGGCTTCGTGATCGGCGTGGGAATCCTGCTGGACACGTTCATCGTCCGTACCATTACCGTGCCGGCGATCGCCGCGCTGCTCGGCCAGGCGAACTGGTGGCCGTCGCGGCGGCGCACCGCGCGATCGGCGCCGGAGAGCCCGCCGGAACCGTCGCCACCAGCCGAAACCGAAGCGGTAGCGGGTTAGCGTCGATGGTGGATATGTGTGAAACTGGGCTCTGGCCACTCGTGGAGCCCAGTCCTTCGGCGGGGACGAGAACGGTCGACCGGACGGGAGTACGGATGAAGAAGCTCCTCGCAGGACTTGCGGTGTTTCTGACGGCGAGTGGATCCGGGTGCTTCGGGACCGCGCTGGCCGACGACGGCCCGCTGCCCGCACCCCCGCCGCCGTCACCCGCGGACACCGGCACGGCCTACGCCCTCGGCGGCGCGCACGTGCTCGCCATTCCCTACGACGAATACATCCGCCGGACCGGTGCGGACTGGTTCCCGGGCATGAAGCGGGAGAAGGTCGACTACCCGGCGGGCCAGGTGCAGGGCCACGTCCTGGAACGCGTGCTGCCCGGCATCGGGGCGCTCGGCGAGGAGATCTATCCCGGGATCGGACTGGACGGTCCCAGCATCGGCGAGTCGGTCGACGTCGGCGAGGAGAACCTGCTTAACGCCATCCGCACCGGCGGCCCCGGCCGGGCGATGGGCCTGTCCGAGGGCGCCCTGGTGGTCAACGCGGTGAAGGCCCGGCTGGCCAACGACCCGAGCGCCCCGCCGCCGGACCAGCTGAAGTTCGCGACCTTCGGCGACCCGATCGCCAAGCACGCCTTCGGTGAGAGTTTCCTGACCCAGATGTTCGCCGTCGGCGACGTGGTGCCCGCGATGGACTACCGCATCCCGGCGCCGGTGGAAAGCCAGTACGACACCGACCAGTTCGTGTCCGCCTACGACAGCATCGCCGATTTCCCGGACCGGCCGGACAACCTGTTCGCCCTGGCCAACTCGATCGCCGGGCTGGCCAGCGGCCACACCGCGGTGGCGTTCACCAACCCGAGCATGGTGCCGCCGCAGAACATCCGCACCACGTACAACTCCCGCGGCGCGCGGACCACCACGTATCTGATTCCCGAGCAGCACCTTCCGCTGGTGTTGCCGTTCAAGTACCTGGGCTACGACGACAACACGCTCAACCGGCTCGATGCGATCCTGCAGCCGCGGGTGGACGCCGGGTATTCGCGCAATGACGATCCGGCGACCGCCCCGATCCAGGTGGACCCGGTGCACGGCTTCGACCCGCTGGAGATCACCGCACCGGCCAACGAGGCGACGTTCGGCGGCGGTGCCGACCCGATGTCGGAGCTGGTCAACGCGGCGCTGACGGCCGTCGGCGGCAAACCCACCGCCGGAAAACACTGACAACGACACGACGACGGCGACCGAAGCCGGATTCGACCTCGACGACCCAGACGGACTTGATGTGAGCCATTCGCCCCAATCGACGATCCTCTCGATGTTGCACGGCCGCGCCGGCATGCGTCCCGACGAGGTGGGATTCACCTTCACCGACTACACCGCCGACCCGGCGGGCGCCGTCGAGCGGGTCACCTGGTCGCAGCTGTACCGGCGGACGCTGAACGCGGCGGCCGAGTTGCGACTGCACGCCTCGGTCGGCGACCGCGCGGTGATCCTGGCCCCGCAGGGCATGGAGTACATCACGGCGTTCCTCGGCTGCATGCAGGCCGGGGTGATCGCGGTTCCGCTGCCGCTGCCGCACCGCGGTTCCGGCGACGACCGGGTGAGCGCGGTCGTCGACGACACCGCGCCCTCGATCGTGCTCACCACCTCGGCGGTGACCGCCGACGTCGCCGAGTATCTCGACCGCGCGCGCCTGGGCGCCGCTCCGAAGATCCTCGACGTCGACGCGATGGATCTCGACGGCCCGGCCGACGAGGGCGCGGACTCGGCGTCGGGGTATCCCGCCACGGCGTACCTGCAGTACAGCTCGGGTTCGACGCGGCGACCGACCGGTGTGATGGTCTCGCACCGCAACCTGAAGTCGAACTTCGAGCAGTTGATGCGCGGCTACTTCGCCGAATCGCAGATCAACACCAACGGCATGACGATCGTGTCCTGGCTGCCGTTCTACCACGATATGGGTCTGGTCCTCGGGGTCTGCGCACCCATCCTGGGTGGTTTCCCGGCGGCGCTGACCAGCCCGGTCGCGTTCCTGGAGAAGCCGTCCCGCTGGATGCAGGCGCTGGCCGACAACGCCCGGCCGTTCTCCGCGGCGCCGAACTTCGCCTTCGAACTGGCCGCGCGCAAGACTCGCGACGCGGATCTGGCCGGGCGGGATCTCGGCGGGGTGCTCGGCATCATCAACGGCGCCGAACGGGTCGACCCGGCAACACTGGAACGATTCGCGGACCGGTTCTCGCACTTCAACTTTCGCGACAGCATGCTGCGCCCGTCGTACGGGCTGGCGGAGGCGACGGTGTTCGTGGCCGCCGGTACCTGGAAGGAATCCGAGCCCGCTGTGCGGTTCGACGCCGACGAGTTGGCGGCCGGTCGGGTGCGGCGTGCGACGAAAGGCGGCACGGCGCTGGTGCGCTACCAGCTGCCCAAGTCGCCGGTGGTGCGCATCGTCGACGCCGACACCTGCCGGGAAAGCGCGGCGGATGTGGTCGGTGAGATCTGGGTGCACGGCGACAACGTCGCGGCCGGCTACTGGGGGCTGCCGCCGGAATCCCAACAGTGCTTCGGCGCAACACTTCTCGAACCGTCGACCGGCACCCCGGACGGGCCGTGGCTGCGCACCGGGGACCTGGGCTTCGTGTTCGGCGGCGAGCTGTTCATCGTCGGCCGGGTCAAGGACCTGCTGATCATCCGCGGACGCAACCACTACCCGGAGGACATCGAGGCGACCGTCCAGGAGATCAGCGGCGGGCGCGTCGCGGCGATCTCGGTGTCGGAGAACAGCACCGAGAACCTGGTCACCGTGATCGAGGTCAAGGAGCGCGGCGACTCGGCTGAGGCCGTTGCCCAGGGGCTGCACGACCTCAAGAACGACATCATCGCCGCGATCACCAAGGTGCACGGAGTCAGCGCGGGCGATCTCGTTCTGGTGGCACCGGGCTCGATACCGACCACCACCAGCGGCAAGATTCGCCGCGCCGCGTGCGCCGAGCTGTACCGGGACAACCTGCTGGCCCGGTTGGGGTAGCTCTCTACAAGCCGGCGAGGCCGACGGTGAGCAGCCCGCAACCGACCACGGTGAACAGGATCGTGACGGCCCGACGGCCCTGCGAGCGGATCCGATCCTGCATCACCGCGAGGGTTTTCCGGGTTCGGTCCGGGGCCACCAGGTAGGCCAGCAGCGGGAGCTCCACCAGCCCGAACGCCACCACGCTGAACACCAGCAGGGCGCCGATCTGCCGCTGCGGCGTGCCACCGTTGGCGGCGATCAGCGCGAGCACGCCGAGGTAGTCGACCGACGGCAGCGCGATGCCCAGCCCGGCGGCGCCCGCGGTCCACAGCGAGCGTCCGTCGAGCAGCTGTCGTCCGCGCCGGGTGATTGGCTCCAGCCAGCCCGGTGGCCCGTCCTCGGCGTTGCCCAGCAGCCCGGTGGCCAGCGCCGCGGCGTTGAGTAGCAGCAGCACTCCGACGACGATCTGCACCCTCGGCAGGGTGAAATGCGCCGAGGACGCCGCCGGGCGCAGGATGAACAGCACGACGGTGCCCACGGCGATGCTCATCAGGAACCCGCCGGCCAGGAAGGCGAGCAGCTGCAGCAGGGGACGCGGCCGATTCAGCATCAGGATCGTCATGCCGATCCGGAACGGCTCCAGGCTCACGGCGACCGCCATGGTGAGCAGGGTGAACCACATGAGGGCTACTTCGCCTCTCGCGGCACGCGCACCATGACCAGCATGGCCACCAGCCCGACCGCGAGCACCAGGCACAGCCCGGCCAGCCCGGCGCGTTCGGCGTGGAACAGGTCGACGAAGGTGAAGAACATCCACGGCGCGAGGAACGACGCGGCGCGCCCTGTCGTCGTATAGAGGCCGAAAGCGACGCCCTCTTTCCCCTCCGCGGACATCCGCAGCATCAACGCCCGCGCCGACGCCAGCGTCGGCCCGATGAACAGGCACAGCAGCAGTCCGCAGATCCAGAACGCCCGCGGGCCGGAGGAGGCCAGCAGGACGGCGCCGACGACGATCATCGCCGACAGCGCGCCGGTGATGACGCGCTTGGAGCCGAGCCTGTCGTCGAGCACCCCACCGCCGATGGCACCGAGGGCCGCGACGGTGCTCGCGCACACGCCGAACACCAGCACGTCTGCCTGGGTCAGCCCGTAGACGCCCACGCCGAGCACGGCGCCGAAGGTGAACACGCCGGTCAGTCCGTCCCGGAAGATGGCGCTGGCCAAAAGGTAGTAGACGACGTTGTGGTCGCGTTGCCATTCCGACCGGATCTCGCGCCACAGGTTGCGGTAGGCACCGATCACCCCGAAGCTCGGCTCGGCGGCGGTGGCCGTCGGTGCGCGCAGGGTGAGCAGCAGTGGCAGCGCGAACACGGCGAACCACGCGGCGACCAGCAGCATCGAGGCGCGCACGTTGTCGCCGTCGGCGATCGGGAGGCCGAGCAGCCCGCGGTTGTCTCCGTCGCCGCCGATGAACCCGACGTACACGAGCAGCAGCAGCAGCACGCTGCCCAGGAACCCCGCTCCCGAGCCGAGCCCGGAGATGCGCCCGGAGGTCTTGGCGGTCGACAGCTGCCCGAGCATGGCGTTGTACGGCACTGTCGCGAGATCGCTGCAGGCCGCCGTGCACGCGAGCAGCGCCAGGCCCACCACGAAGAAGCGGTAGTCGGCCTGGATGAGGCTCATCGACGCGGTCATCGCGACGACCGCCGCGGTGAGCACCGCCAGCACCGTGCGGCGCCGGCTCGGCGCGTTCACCCAGACGCCGGTCGCCGGGGCCAGCAATGCCACCCCCAGTCCGGCGATCGTCAGCGCCCGGCCCAGCCAGCTGGCGGGCGGGCCGCCGCCGGGCAGGCCCGCGCCGACCTGCTCGGTGAGGTAGACGGAGAAGACGAAGGTGATGACGAGGGCGTTGAGCCCGGTCGCCCCGAAATCCCACAGCACCCAGGACGCCACCGCCGACCGCCGGACCTTGCCGGGCCGCCGCTGCTCCGGGGGCGGCTGGGCCGCCGGGGTGTCCGCGGCGCCGCTGCTCATCGCTGTCCTTGTGTTGTCACCGGGCAATACCCTATGCGGCGCGGCGGTGATCTTGCTGGACGGTCCCGGTGTGCGTCGGACTGTCCGGCTGAGGGGCCGGAGGCGGCGGGTGGCCCATACGAGGGCCGGCGAACGCGAGGCCCGGGAAACACCACCCCGGGAACCGCGGAAAGACAGCGGGGAGACCTATGCTGCGGTGATGGCCGAACAGGTATTGCGCGATCGGGTAATCACGCCCGAAGTCCCCGGGGAGGAACGCGCGCACGGACGCTCCCTGCGCAAAGAGGCCCCGCGCAGCGGGTTGGGCCAGCTGGTGATCTCGCCGCGCAGCGCGGTGGAGATCCTCGTCGAGCAGAACCGGACGCGGGTTGCGTCGTTGGTGCCGCTGCGATTCGCCCGGATGCTCACCGATCCCTTCTCCTTCTATCGCGGATCGGCGGCGGTGATGGCCGCGGACCTGGCCGCGGGCCCGTCCAGCGGAATCCCGGTGTATTCGTGCGGCGACGCGCACCTGTCGAACTTCGGCATTTATGCCGCGCCCGATCGGGCATTGATCTTCGACCTCAACGACTTCGACGAGACCGCGATGGCGCCGGCGGAATGGGATCTCAAGCGGCTGGTGACCAGCGGGATCGTCGGAGGAAGGCATGCCGGCTACTCGGAGAAGGTGATCCGCAAGCAGGTGGCCGAGGTGTTGGCGTCCTACCGTCGCGGACTGCAGGACGTGCTGGACATGGGAATCCTGGACCGCTACTACCTGCGGTTCGAACCCGAACGCTACAACGCGCGCGCCGGTGGAGCGCTGGCGGAGGTCATCGCGCGTACCACCCGGCAAGCCCGTAAACGGACCTCCAAGCGGGTATTCGGCCGCATCATGGAGGAGCGGCCCGACGGTTCGCTGCGGCTGCGGGAGAACCCGCCGGTGCTTCGGCATCTCAAGGTCGCGGTGGAGGACCGGATACTCGCCACATTCCGTGAGTATCTGACCACCGTGCCGCCCGACGTCGCACTGGTGCTGTCGCACTTCAAGGTCACCGACATCGCCCAGCGGGTGGTGGGGGTGGGCAGCGTCGGCACCCGTTGCTATCTCGTCATCATGACCGGACCCTGCGGAACGCCGTTGGTCATGCAGGTCAAGGAGGCGGGCCAGTCGGTTCTGGAGAGCTACGGCGCTGTGCCGCAATCAGACTGGATGCACCGGGGGATCAGCGAACGGGGCGAGGGGGCCCGGGTGGTCGCCGGGCAGCAGGTCCTGCAGGCAAGCTCGGACGTGTTCCTGGGCGCCCTGCGCTGGGACGGCCGCGACTACTACGTGCGCCAGTTCCACGACATGAAGGGCAGCGTCGACACCGAGATCATGTCGCAGCGCGAATTCGGTCGATACGTCAGCGCCTGCGCACTGGTGCTGGCGCGGGCCCACGCGCAGAGCCGCAACGCCACGGTGTGGGCGGGCTACATCGGCAAGGGCGGCGCGTTCGACGAGGCCATCACCCAGTGGTCATTTGCCTACGCGGACAAAGCCTTCGGTGACTACCAGCAGCTGGTGGCGGCAGCCGCCGCGGGCGAGATCGAGGTGGCGGACGACCCGCTGCGGTGATGTCCGCGCGCCCCTGGGTTCGCGGACACCACCGCAACGGGCCGGGTGTGAGCGGTCGCGAGGCCGCTGTCGTTACCCGGTGAACTTGCCGCTGCGGATCCGGTCTGCCTCCATCAGCGCGAGCTCCTGCGCCGCCGGGACGACGATGTCGGGGTCGGGCACGAAGTCCACGTCCTCGCCGCGGTTGCCGTAGGGCACCGCG
The DNA here is from genome assembly GCF_010731615.1 of Mycolicibacterium insubricum. Lineage (NCBI taxonomy): Bacteria > Bacillati > Actinomycetota > Actinomycetes > Mycobacteriales > Mycobacteriaceae > Mycobacterium > Mycolicibacterium insubricum. The sequence goes on from NZ_AP022618.1 coordinate 1,852,556, forward strand.
TTCAGGATGACGCGCATCGCGTTGAGCCGGGCCTGGTGCTTGTCCTCGGACCGGACGATGGTCCACGGCGCATCGCTGGTGCTGGTGCGGCGCAGCATGTGGTACTTCGCCTCGGTGAAGTCGTCCCAGTGCTCCTGGGCCTGCACGTCGATCTCGCTGAGCTTCCATTGGCGCAGCGGATCGTCGCGACGGCGCTCGAACCGGCGGGCCTGCTCCTCCTTGGTGACGCTGAAGTACAGCTTCACCAGGATGGTGCCCTGGCGGACCAGGTCCTTCTCGAAGCCGACGACGCCCTTGAGGAAGTTGCGGTGCTCCTCTTCGGTGCAGAAGCCGAACACCGGCTCGACCATGGCGCGGTTGTACCAGGAGCGGTCGAACAGGACCATCTCGCCGCCGGTGGGGAACTGGGCGACATAGCGCTGGAAGTACCACTGGCTGCGCTGCTCCTCGGTGGGCTTGCCGAGTGCGACGACGCGGTAGTGCTTCTCGTTCATGTAGCGGGTGACGCGCCGGATGGTGCCGCCCTTACCTGCAGCGTCGCGGCCCTCGAACAGCACGATCATCCGGCGGTTTTCGTCCTCCAGGTAGCGCTGGAGCTTGAGCAGCTCCACCTGGTAGGGCTTGAGCTCTCGTTCTTCGCGGACACGACGTGGGACGGCCATGGGCATCATTGTGGCGGAGAGCACAGCCGGGTGTACAGCCGGGGTCGGTGCCGAAATTGCGCGGGATCGGTGCCGAATTTCCTTGGTTGATCTGCGCTACAGGCTGAACAGTTGATTCTGCCGGGGGACCGTTCCCGGCCAGCCGAATTCGCGACCGAGTCGGGACCGCAGGGTTTCGGCGGCCTGGGGTTCGCCGTGCACGACGAACACCTGCCGGGGTGCGGTGGTGAAGCCCGACGCCCACCGGATGAGCTCGTCGGCGTCGGCGTGCGCGGACAGCATCCGCAGGTTGGCGATCTGCGCCCGGATCGGGACCCACTCGCCGAACATCTTGACCTCTCGGGCGCCGTCGGCGATGGAGCGGCCGCGCGTGCCGGGGGACTGGTAGCCGGTGAGCATGATGGTGTTGCGGGGATCCGGGGCGAAGGCGCGCAGGTGGTGCAGCACCCGGCCGCCGGTGGCCATCCCGCTGGCCGACAGGATGATCTTGGGATTCCGGTCGGCCGAAATCTGTTTGGATTCCTCGACATCGCGGGTATAGGTGGCCAGCGAGCACATGCCCTCGTAGACGTCCGGGGACAGCCGGTGGTCGCGCTGGTGGGTGCGCAGCAGGTCGCTGGCGTTGATCGCCATCGGACTGTCCAGATAGATCGGGACGTCGGCCAGCCGCCCGGCGCAGTAGAGCTGCCACAGGTGATATAGCAGTGCCTGGGCCCGGCCGACCGCGAACGCGGGCACCACGATGGTGCCGCCGCGGGCGACGGTCTCGTCGATCACCCCGGCGAGGGTTTCCAGCACGTCGGTGTGCTCGTGCAGCCGGTCGCCGTAGGTCGACTCCATGACGAGGTAGTCGGCGGCGGGCACCGGCTCGGGGTCGAACATCAGCGGGTCGTTGTAGCGGCCGAGGTCGCCGGTGAACACGATGCGCCGGCCCGCCCAGGCCAGGTCGACGGTGGCGGCGCCGAGGATGTGGCCGGCTCTGCGGAACGTCACGGTCGGGCCGCCGTCGGGCAGAGTGAACTCGGTGCTGAACGGCCGGGTGGTGAACAGCTTCAGAGTCCGTTCGGCGTCCTCGCCGGTGTAGAGCGGTTGGGCGGGGGCGTGCTTGGTGACGTGATGACGATTGCGGAAGTCCGCCTCGCGTTCCTGCAGGTAGGCACTGTCGCGCAGGATGATCTCGGCCACCGCGGCCGTCGCCTCCGTCGACACGATGGGGCCGCGGAACCCGTCGCGCACCAGGCGGGGCAAATAGCCGGTGTGATCCAGGTGGGCGTGGGTGATGACCACGGCGTCGATACTCGCGGCCTCCACCGGGAGCCGTCGCCAGTTCAGTTCCCGCAGGTTCTTCAGCCCCTGGAACAGCCCGCAGTCCACCAGGATCCGCTTGCCGCCGGACTCCAGCAGGTGCTTGGACCCGGTGACGGTGGACGCCGCGCCCAGGCAGCTGAGGGTGAGGCCGGGGTGCTCGTCGCTGGGGGTCATGGGTGCCAGTGTGGCAGAGGCGCCGGGGGATCGGATGGCCGCCGTGCCGTCGTCGCCGAGCGTCAGGTCACCGGCCCTCAGGTGGTCAGCTTCTCCTGCATCCCGGGCGCCAGCACATCGGCGATCGAGGCCCACGGCACTGTGACGGGGAAGTAGTCGCCGAACACGTGCGCGACCGAGAGGTAGACGACCAGGCCGTCGGCGCCGGGCAGCCAGTTCGCCAGCTGATCGGCGACCGGTTTCGGAGCGTCCTGATTTTCCAGCCGGGGGTCTTTGGCCATCGCGGTCTTGATCCCGTCGACCAGCTTGGTCATCCCGGCCTCCGGGTCGGTGAACAGGTCGCTCAGCATGATCGGCGCGGCGGTGTGCGCGTCGATCACGACCGTCGAGACCGTGTTAAACGGGTGCGCCGACCGCTCGACGAAGATGTTCATGATGAGCACGCCGGCCACCGATCCGGGGCCGACGTGGGTGACCGCGCTCTTGTGGTCGTCGACGAGCGCTCCGGGTGCGACGGTGGTCGAACGGCTCTCGTCGGGCTCGAGGTAGTCGTCGAGAGCGGTGCGCATCGAGGAGTTGAACTTCTCGCGCACCGCGGTGTCGCCGCCACGCACCTGCGGGAGATCGACCTGGTAGGTGATGTTGTCCTTGGTGCCGCCGACCGGTTCGAGATAGCCGGTGAAGGGCTCTGCTGCGGTGCTGTTCGCTGCCGAGCTTGCGGATGCCGCGCCCGTGGTGGAGGACGCCGACGGTTCCGATCCGCCGGAATGACAGCCGGCGCCCGCACCGACCAACGCGACGGCAACCGCTGCCGTCCCCAACCCGCGCAGAATCTGAGTCATGCGTTGACGGTAACGCTGTGCGGGTGGATGCGCGGGGAAAATTGGTGGTCGAAAGGGCGTCGGGCCGGCGGTAGCGTCGGCTGGATGGCGATGTCGAATGGCGTGAAGATACTGGCCGGCGCGGTTGTCGTCGTCTTTGCCTTCGTCGGGGTTCTGGCCATTCCGGTCCACCAGCGCTGCGGTGGCGCCGGTCGGGTTTGCGCAACGGCGCCCGACTATCAGGGATTCATCCATTACGACTACGAGGTGCAGCCGGTGTTGACCGTGCTCGTCGATCAGTTCACCGGTCACAAGCCGCTGGTGTACAGCAGTGGGGTGGAATTGGTGCCGGTCAATGGATGACGGTGTGTCGGGGGCGTGCGGGGCGGGGGACAGGTGGTGCCGGGATGGGTGGTGCCGGGATGGATGTTGCGGACGAATGATGGGGGACAGGTGTTGCGTGGACGGGTGATTACGGCGACGACAGCCGTGCTGGCGCTGGTGTCGGCGGCGCTGCCGTTGCTGATCTGGGTGGATTTGCGCGACATCGGGATCCCGATGGCGTGGGACGGCCTGTGGGGTTACCACGGAGTCGCCGCCGAGCACTACGGCCCGTTGCTCGGCGGCGGACGGCCGTTGGGCTGGGTGATCTTGACCGCTTCGGTGACTGCGGCTGTTTCGCTTGGGATTTCGTTGTTCAACGGGTGGTGGCTGCGGATTGTCGCCGTCGTGGCGGCAGCCGTTGCCGCGGTGACCGCAGTGCTCTGTCTGGCGGACCCCGGGTTGCTGTTGGGTGATTTCACGGAGCAGCTAGGCGTTGAGCCGGCTTCGGAGCGGGTGCTGACCAACACCACCGCGCTGGTCGCGCAGACCGTCGCCGCGTCGGTCGTCCTGGTCGGCGCGGTGGTCAGTTCGGTGCTGGGCACCAGGGGGCCGACAGCGGGGATCCGCGAGGAATAGCAGGCAGCGCGGGGCCGCAATGTAAAGCGTTGAGCCACAATGAATCGCCTCCGTGGAGGCTAAGCCCGCGCTACGTCATCGCCAGGCTCGACCGTCCCGCATCGGGGTGGATGATCGGAGCCGTTGCACTATTCACCCCGATACGCGCACCGTGTGCGCCGGTCGGGGAAGTTCGGGTGGTCGTGATGACTGCTGCGGTTTGCGAGGTGACGGGTTCTGCCGTTGGTCTCGATGTGTTTCTGGATGAGTTCGACGGGTTTGTCGATCGGCTCATCGATCAGCTTGCCCCGGTGCGGGTTTCGGTGCCGGCCGGGGCTGCGGGTTCGGTCGGGCTCGCGCCGACGGTCTGTATCCCGGTCCCAGCGGCGACGGCCGCCGGTGCCGACATCGACCGCGACGCCACCGAGAGCCACCACGGCGGCGGCCGCACGCTATTTCATCTGTTGGATGCCCCTGCGGGTGTGGTTGATGAGCCGCGGCTGCTGGCGGTGCTGAAAACCGGTGTGGCGGCGGTGAATCTGTTGCACCACCTACTCGCCACCGCGACCGTAGCGGCCGAACGCGCCGGAATCCCGACGCGGCGGCATCTGCGTTGCGGGGCCGATCTGCTCACCGGGCTCGGGATGGCCCCGGCGGCGGCCTACCGGCTAGCCCGCGTCGGCCGCGCCGCCCCCGAACTGCCCGCCCTGACCCGAGCCGCGCGGGTCGGTGGGGTGGGGGTGGAGTTCGCCGACGCGGTCGGCAAAGGCCTGTCCCACATCCGCAGCCGCATCGAACTGACCGACGCCGACGCGGCCGAGGTCATCAGGAAATTGATGGTGCAGTCCACCCCGGCCGAGGTCAACCGTAGAGCCCGCGGCATCGCGATCGCCCGGGTCCGGGCACAGCAAGCGGCCGGTGCCACCGGCACCGACCCTGATGCCGACGCTGGGGTGCCGGTAGCCGAGAACGCCGACCTCAACACCATGACGCTGACCCACAACGACGAAGGCCGGGTGAGCGCCACGCTGGACCTGGACGTGGTGACCGGCGAGGAACTACTCGCCGCCCTGGACCCGCTGTGCCGCCCCGTCGCAGAACCCGACGGCTCCCGCGATGCCCGCCCACCGAGTCGGCGCCGCGCCGACGGGTTCGGCCAACTGCTGCGCGACTACCTCTCCGGATCCACCCGACCGCTCTCCGGCGGAGTGCTCCCCCACGTCTCGCTGATCCGGCCGATGCCCGCCGTGACACCGGTTGCCGCCGGTGACGGCGGGCAATTGTGTGGCCACCGTCCCGCCGACCCGTATGTGGGCCCCGATCCCAGCGTCGGATGGTCCGACGAGTTCGTCGACATGCTCGGGTACACCGGGCCGATCAGCGCGGCCACCGCGGACCTGATCACCTGCGACTGCACCCTGGATGTGATTCATGTCGACGGCAACGGCGCCCCACTGGATGTGGGGCGCAGCCAGCGGTTGTTCCCGCCGCACATCCGCCGCGCCCTGATCGCCCGAGACCGCGGCTGCGCATTCCCCGGCTGCGGACGCCACCCCTCCTGGTGCGATGGCCACCATATCCGCCCGTGGGACCCCGACGGGGTGACCAGCCTGGATAACGGCGTGCTGCTGTGCCGGCGTCACCACACGATGATTCACCACTACGGCTGGCAGGTCTACCTCGGCACCGACCGGCACCCCTGGTTCATCCCACCCCCGGATCCGGCCCACCCCAACCGCCCGCGGGAGCACCTGCGCTCCCACACCCGACGCACCCTCACGGCACTCCCCACCGCGGCGTAACCGTCCCCGGGCAGTGATACCAGCAACCGCGAGACCGCACCCCCCGACAGCGCCCCGCCGGGAAACCGATCCAACACAACTGAACATGCTCACCCTCAACCGAAGATGCTCTCCCACAACCGAATACGAATAACCGCTAAACCTTGACAACTCCACAGAGAAAACGCCACAGGCGGGAGCCGGGCCGGAAAACACCAGACACCGAGCCGGCACCCGCCACCCCGCAACCCGCGGCCCGCGGGGAAAGGTTGGCCCGCTGGAGCACGGACGAATTCCAGATGTGCCACCTCAGCCGATTTCTCCGCGCCGACGCGCCAGGTCTGCTTGGCTTGTCTGGCGGGTGCGCCAGTCACCTGGGAGGAGAGGACCCGGTGAGAAACTCCGGTGCGGTTTGGGTGACCTGCGTCGTGGTCGCGCTGTCCGTGACTCCGGGGCTGGCCGCTGCTGCACCATCGGATTCGGAATCCGACGGCCGAGGAATCAGCGATCTCATCGCTGGGCCTGCGACCACGTTGACGCTTGAGGGCGGGCTGGTCGGAATGCAGTCGCTACTGCATTTCACCCCGCTGCAATTGTGGGGCGCACTGTGCAGGGAAGAGAAATCCTGTACTCCCGTCGACTATTTCGCTCTTCCTGTCGGATGGGAGACCGAGAAGGGGGCGCAGAGCGTGGCCGCGGCTGTTTCGGCTCGGCTCGCTCAGGATCCCGATGCAAAGGTCATCCTGTCCGGGCACAGTCAAGGAGGCCAGGTCATCTACGCCGCTCTGCGTGACTGGTCCGCCCATCCGGCCGATGCTCCGTCGAGGGACTCTGTCGTGTGGGTGTCGTTCGGCAATCCGGAAAACCCATACGGTCGCCAAGCGGGCGGCATCGGCTACGACAACGGTCAGGGCCTGCCCGTAGGTGGAACCGCCTACGACGGAATCGAAGTCATCCGTCAGTACGACGGCTGGGCGGACTATCCGCAGGACACCACGAATCTGGTCGCGGTCGCAAACGCGATGATGGGCATGATGACCATCCACAACAACTACTGGGACGTGGATATCACCGACCCGAACAACGCCGCCTACACCACCACGACGTCCGCGGGCGGCACCATCACCTATGTCTGGTCCCCGACGAAGACTCTGCCCTTGGTCGCCTGGGCCGGACCGCTGGCACCAGCGCTGGACAAGATGTTGCGGCCGACGGTCGAGGCGGGCTATCAGCGCCCGGGCGACGTCAACCAGAAGCTCGCCGAGGCCAACGCGAACGGGATCGGGCTCTCGGGTTCTGACGACGGGCTGCTGCGGCACATTGCGGATGCGGTCAACAGCGCGTCGGGCGGCTCTTCGGTTAGCACGCAGGCCAGCCGGACGTCCATTCCGGCTGCCATCCCGAAGCGCGGCGGTGCGGTGCGCACCGCGCTCGCCGGCCTCCTCAACCGTCGATCGACGGGCATGGTCGGCGGGTCGAGTCCGTCCGGTACGGCAAAGAGTGTGCAGAACGACACCTCCGTCACACCCGGGTCCGCCGTCACAGAACCAGGCTCGGCGGGGGACGGGCGGCAGGTCCCTGAGCAGCGACGCACGCTCGCACCGGCCGGCGCGAACCTGTCCACCGCACAGCGGCGGGAGGCGCGGAAAACAGCGTCAACGGTTGCTGACGGACCGCGGCCAAGGGGTCATCAGCAGCGGCGAACCGGCTCCGACACCGCCGATGGGCGGTAGCTGGGCGGATATGCGTGACTGCCGGTATCGGCATTGGATACCCTGCACGGATGGCACCGCACCTGTTGCTTCCGCCCAGCCGCGATATCGACGTCCGGGCCGGTGACGGCACCTACCTGCACACCAGGGTGTTCGGGCCCGAGGACGGCTATCCAGTGGTGCTCAGCCACGGGTTCGTCTGCGCCATGGGCATCTGGCGTGAGCAGATCATCGACCTGTCTCGCGACCACAAGGTGATCGCTTTCGACCACCGCGGGCACGGAGCCAGCGGAGTTCCCGGCCGCGGTCAGTACAGCCTCAACCACCTGGCCGCCGACCTGGACACCGTGCTCGACGCCACGCTGGCGCCCGGCGAACGCGCCGTCATCGCGGGGCATTCCATGGGCGGGATGGCAATCGGCGCCTGGTCGGAGCGCTATCCGCACAAGGTGACCGATCGCGCCGGCGGCGTCGCGCTGATCAACAGCTCAACCGGCGACGTCCTGCGTCAGATTCAGCTGCTCAGTACGCCCGAGCGGCTGGCCGGGGGGCGCGCTGCGATCGGCCGGCGCATCGTCCGCCACCTGGGATCGGTGCCGGCGGTTCGCGTTGCCCATCGACCGACGAACAAGCTGGTGTCCCGACTGGCCGTAGGCGACGACGCCCATCCCGACGTGCATGCCACGATGCACGAGCTGGCCACATCGACGTCGCGACGTGGCCGTCACGAGTACGGCCGGATGCTCATCGAGGGGCTGGATCGCCGGCACATCAAGCTCGACAGCCTGACGGTGCCCACGCTGGTCATCGGCGGTCAGGCGGACCGGCTGCTGCCGATCGCGGCCACCCACCGCATCGCCCAGTCGGCGCCCAACGTCGTCGATCTTGTCGAACTGCCCGGCGGGCACTCCACGATCCTGGAGCACCCCGAGGCGGTCAACCAGCATTTGCGCCGACTGATCGAGGTTGCCCGCCGCCAGGATGGCCGGGTCGACTGACCGAGCCGGCAAGTCGGCCGACAGCAGCTCGCCGCCGCCCTCCAGGGTCCGCGAGGTAGTCAACCTGCGAATTACCGCGATTCGCAGGCGATTCCGTCGCCGTCCCTATCCAGGTGCGGACCGTACTTGTCGCTGGTGCTCGGAATGTTGACGTCCCCGGCCTTGCGCGCCTCGGTGCAGTTCTTGTACGGAGCTGCAACGGCGGCCGGAGCCAATCCCGTCCCGGCTATAGCGATTGCAGCGGCGCACAGCAGCACTCGGATCACGACGATTCCCCCTCAGATCAATGGTCGATCTGGGGCATCCTAAGCAACGTTATTCAGCTTTTTCCAAGGAATCGACTTCGGGATTCCCTCGGTATATGCGTGGCTGCGGGCATGCGGACGGCTGCGGGCTGGAAGAATCTCCGACCATGGGCCTGCTGCCGAAACCACGTGTCACGCTCACCGACGCGGAGGTCGCCGACGTGCTCAACAGCGCCGTCGCCGTCATCGACCCGCTACTGGACCTGCTGGCCGAGTCGGACCTGACCGGGCTGCGCAAGCGGACGTTCCGCCTGTTGAGCCCGCCGCGCCGGTTGCGGGACCGGATCCGACGGTTCCGGTTGCGGCGACGCCGCAAGGACGCCGGCCGCGCGCCGGGTACTGCGGATCGGGCCCGCAACGCCGGTGCGCGTCTGCTCAACGCGGCCGACATGCCCGGCACCGCGGCCTGGGAGCGGATGGATCGCGACGAGCGTGCCCGGTGGTGGGTGAACCGGGTCGGGGCGCTGGACAACCTGCTGGTGGCCTCGCCCGGGGCGTTCGGCTTCCTGGCCCGGTTTGTGCCGGTCGGCGAGCTGGCCGGGTTCGTGAACCAGGCCATTATCTTGTGCGCGGTCGCTCGTGAATACGGCGTCACCGACCGGCCCACCCAGGTGCGACTGCTGGCTCAGGTGCTCTGTGGCCGGATGCTGCCCGCCGACTTCGACCTCGACGCCGAACCGGAACCCGAGCCCCCGCCGGAGACCCCACCGACCGGGTGGAAGCCGCTGGCGGCGATCACCTCGTCGACGCCGGTAGTGATCACCCGGACGGTGTGGCAGCTCGTCGGGATCCTGCGGGCGATCTTCGATGAGGTGTCCAAGCGGCCGCAGCCCGGCAAGGGCGCCCGACGGCTGGCCGCACTGCCCGGGCTCGGCTGGCTGGCCACCTACTTCGGTGAGCGAGGTGCGTTGCTGCGGGCCGCGCGGGCCGGGGAAGCCTGGCTGCAGAACCACGTCGACGGGCCGACGGCCACGGACAGCCAGTAGCCGCGGGCGCCGGAGTACACCTAGCACGTCCACTTTTCTGTGATCTGCACCACACAAAAGTATGACCTCATCGTTATCTTAAACAGCTTCTTAAGATTCTTAATTTCGGTGTAGTGTGGGGAGGCATACCGACGGAAGGGTGCCACGATGTCCTCACAGGAACTGCCGCAGATTGCCCTGGTGACCGGTGGGTCGTACGGCCTTGGCGCGGAGGTCTCCCGCCTCCTCGGCCGCTCCGGAGCGCACGTCGTCGTCAACCACCGGCAGCGTGGCGAGCGGGCGGCATCGGTGGTGGCCGAGATCGAGAGGTCCGGGGGCCGGGCGTCGGCGATGACCGCCGACCTCGCCGACGCGGCAGCCGTGACGGCCATGATCGAGGACATCAAGCGGCGGTTCGGCCGGCTGGACATCCTGGTCCTCAACGCCAGTGTGGTCATCGACGGAGGGGCCGGGCACACCGGCGCCGCGGCGGGTCGGCACCTGGTCGAATCGGCGCTGCCGCTGATGCCCGCCGGTTCCCGGATCGTCTTCGTCACCAGCAACCAGGCGCACTTCTACCCGGCCAAGGGCGTGCTGAAGGGGTACCAGCCCGTCGCCGAGAGCAAGCGCGCCGAGGAAACCACGCTGTATGCCATGCGCGCGGCGTTCAATCGGCGCGGCGTGCACTGCACGGTGGTCTCCGGCGACTTCGTCGACCAGATCGACGGCGCGATCAACATCGTCAGCCTCTTCCCCGAGCACGACCCGGCGATCCCGCAGTTCGCCGCGGCCGTCGCGAAGGCCGCGGTGTCCCCGGTCCCGTCGTCGATCGTCTACGTCGGACGCACCTCGGCCGTCGAGCGGCCGGCGGTGCTGCCCGAGATCGAGGACGACTTCGACGGCTGGCTCGCCGATCGGATCCGTCCGACCCGCGCCTACGCAAACGTCGGCTGACGCCGACGCGCGGGCCGTCGCCCGATCAGCTGCGGAAGATCGCGGTCTGATTGGCCGCCCGGTATCCCGAGCGCACCGCGCCGTCGAGGAAACCGGTCCACTTGTCGGCGGTTTCGGTGCCGGCCCAGAAGATCGGCCCGACGGGCTTGTGCAGCCACGGGCCCAGCGTGGACCAGGACCCCGGCCCGACGGCGGCCGTCGGACCGCCGGGGGCGAATTCCTCCGCCGACCAACGGTGATCGAGATAGTCGCGCGGTGACAGCGCCTGCTCGCCGAACAGCCGGGCGAAACCCTGCAGGGCGCTGGCGCGCCGGGCGTCGGCGTCCAGGGCGTCGAACTCGCGCGGGTCGATGAAACCGAGCAGCACCCCGGGGCCGTCCGGGCTGGGGCTGACGTCGAAGGTGATGAACACCGGCGGGGTGTCCGACAGCGCCTCGCCCGAACACCCGTCGGCGCGCCAGAACGGCCGGTCGTAGACCGCATACGCCTTCGACAGCCGGCCCTGCGGCCACTCGGTGGTCAGCCGCGGGTACGGATCGGGCAGGGCGGGGGAGAAGTCGATGGCGCCGCGGTGCTGCGGCGGGATCGCCACGATCACCGCGTCGGCCTGTACGGCAAAACCGTTGCCGCTCACCGTGACCCCGGCGTCGGAGTGCTCGATCCGGTGCACCACCGCGCCGAGACGCACCCGGTCGCCGAGTTCGTCGGCCATCTTGACCGCGATCTGCTGGGTGCCGGCCAGGAACCGGTCCTGCTGCGCGCCGCCGGTGACGTCGAGCATGGTGTCCAGCCCGCCCGCCGCCTTGACGTAGCGCAGGGCGTGCAGCGCCGACACGGCATCAGGCTCGGCGCCCCAGGTCACCCGCGACGCGATACCCAGCAGCGCCAGGGTCGACGCCGACGCCCCGGCCGAGCGCAGCCAGTCCTGCAGCGACATCGCATCGAGTTCACCGGCGTGGGCGGCGGTCCAGGGGGCCTCGACCTCGATGTCGGCGCTCGCGCGGGCGAGCTTGCGGCGGACTCGGGCCAGGTTGAACAGTTCGCGCAGCGACAGCCGGGGGATGGTGCCCGAGTACGACCGCAGCCGCCCGCCCCAGTAGATGACGTTGCGGCCCGCGCAGAACGTCGGCTCGGTGACACAGCCGAGTTCCTCGGCCAGCGCCATCACCGCGTCCTGGGTCGGCCCGACGAACGTCGCGCCCAGATCCAGCGGGATGCCGGCCACCTCGGTGGTCCACGAGCGGCCGCCGACCCGGTCGCGGCCCTCCAACACGATCGTCTCGTGCCCGGCGGAGCGGAGGCGACGGGCCGCGGCCAGGCCCGCGAAACCCGCGCCGACAACGGCAACGTCGGTGTGTTCGGTCATCGATGGGACCACGAAGTCGGGATACAGGCGGTGGCGCGCATTACCGCACCCTACGACTACGGCGCGACGGTCAGCCAGTCGGCAAAGCCCGACGGGTCGTGACGGCCCAGCGCGCCGTGCTCGAACAGGCCCCAGCCCTCATGGGTGCCGTCGGCGTCGGTGCACACCGCCCGCCCGACGTGGTCGATCACCCCGAACCCGGAACGCCCGATGATCGCCGGATCGGTCATGTCGTAGGTCAGCCGCTCGGTGAACTTCTCGCCCTTCCACATCCCGTGGATCCAGTCGGAGTCACCGCCGTAGCCGCCGCCGACGTGAATCGGGCACGGCAGTTTGGATTCGACGTCGAAGCGCACCGGCCGTCCCTGGGCGTCGGCGGCCTCGATGGTCGCCCCGGTCGGGATGCGGGTGCCGGGGGTGTAGTGGATCTTGACCCGCGGCCAGCCCAGCTGCTCGACGCGCCCGTCGGGGTAGATGCGGGTGCAGTCGTTGAGCGACCGGAACCCGTTGGGCTCCTCCTGGATGATCAGCACGATGGAGAACTGCTCGAAGGCGATCGGCACGTAGAGCCACCACATGCCCTCGAACGGCGGGTCGGCGGGGCGGCCGGCGGGCTCGGCCTCGCCGATCGGGCGGATGCCCCAGGAGCGGTCGCGGCTGCCGATCCAGGTTTCCGGATCGACGGTGATCATTTCGCCGTCGACCTCCAGATGACCGCTCCAGGAACCCAACTGGGCGAAGCGCTGGGCGTCGAGGGTGATCCGGGTTCCGGTGCGCAGGATGTGGCGCTGCTCCTGGACGACGGGAAACAGCCCGTTCCAGGTGAGATCGGCGGCGATGCCGTCGGTCTTGTCGAGGTGGATGCGCAGCCGCTGCAGCGGTTCGCTGACCTCGATGTGGTAGTTGCCGACGCGCTGGTTGAGCCGGTTCTGGTCGATGGCGTCGGACAGGTGCACCGCGGTCTGGGTGTGTCCGGTCGAGCCGAACCGGCCGTCACGGCGGGCGACGAGCAGGAAGGCGTCCTTCACCCCGAGATTGGGGTAGTAGCCCAGCCCCGAGATGACGAAGATGTCGCCGCTGCGGTCGTGCGCGTTGAAGTAGGAGCGGTCGTAGAAGTTGCGGTCGCTGGAGCCCGGCCAGGCGATCGGCTGGGGCAGCTGGTGTACCGGGAATTCGTCCATCGGTCCGAGCATCGGTTCGGCCTCCTAGTTCTCGTCGAGCAGTCGTTGCAGCAAGGGCTTGTGGTAGAAGAGCGTTTCGATGTCCTCGGGCCGCTCCATCTCGCCGAAATGCACCCGCCGGGCGCCGGTGCGCATGAACACGCAGCACCACACCACCCCGCAGTAGATGTAGAACCAGGTCAGGTCCGCCAACTCGACACCGGTCAGGCGCTCGTAGGTCGTGCGGACATCCTCCTCGCGCAACACATCCGGCATACCCTCCATGCCCGCCATCGCGCACAGTTCCTGGAACACCGAGTGCGCGAAGATGATCCACGACACGTCGAACTCCCGGGGGCCGACGGTGGCCATCTCCCAGTCCAGCACGGCGACCGGGCGGAAGTCCTGGTACAGCACGTTGCCGATCCGCGAATCACCCCACACCAGAACGGATTCGCCGGCGGCGATGTCGTCGGGGAAGTTCGCCTCCAGCCAGTCCAGGGCGCGGTCGACCAGCGGCGAGCGGCCCAGGTCCTCGGCGGCGAATTCGTACCAGTCCTTGAGCCAGCCGAAATGCCGGCGCAGCGAGGTGTCGCCGGGCGGGTCGGCCTGGGCCAGGAAGTCGAAGGTGGCCGCCGCATCGGGGATGGTGTGCAGCTTGGCGATCACCTCGACCGAGCTGTCCTGCAACAGCCTCTGCTGCTCTGTGGTGGCGTCGGCGAACCAGTTGTTGCCGAAGGTGTAGGGCATGACGTCGGGGGGCACCTGGCCGTCGACGTGGTCCATCAGGAAGAACGGCGCGCCGAGCACCTCGCCGGTGTCCTCCAGCCAGCGCACCCGGGGGACCGGGACGTCGGTGAGCTCGCCGGCCAGTCGCATCACCTCGAATTGGTGGTCCATCCGGTACGACGAGAACACCGGCACGTCGGCGCCGGTGGGGGCGACCCGGGCCACCCACTTCTCCTCGACCGGCCGGCCGTCGTTGGTCCAGCGTCCGGTGAGGATCAGGGTTTCCGAGCTCATGCCGTTGGAGTCGATGCCGCTTTCCACGGTGACCTCGGGGCGCACGCCGTCCATCCGGGTGGCCAGCCACTGCGACAGGATGGCGGGTACCGTACTGACATCGCGACTGGAGCGCTGCAACCGGTCGATGTTCTCGACGCTGCGGGTTTCGCCGGACGGTTCGGCATCTGTGGCCACAACTGGTCCCTTCGCGCAGAATTACGATACTGTAGGTAGCGTTATGAAAGCAGAAGCGGAGACGGTTGACAAGGGTGCCGGGCGACCGCGCGACCGGCGCATCGACGCCGCCATTCTGGCTGCCACCGCCGAACTCCTGGTGGAGGTCGGCTACGGCGCGCTGACCATGGCGGCGATCGCAGAGCGGGCCGGCACCACCAAGACCGCGCTGTACCGGCGCTGGCCGGGCAAGGCCGAACTCGTGCACGAGGCGGCCTTCCCTGCCGCGCCCGCCGGGCTGGCCGGACCGTCGGGCGATATCGCCGGCGACATCGCCGCGATGCTGGCCCACTCGCGCGACATGTTCAGCTCCCCGGTGGTGCGCGCGGCACTGCCCGGGCTGATTGCCGACATGGCTGGCGACCCGGAGCTCAACGACCGGGTGATGACCCGCTTCGGCGAGGCGTTCGCCGCCGTGCGCCAGCGCATCGTGGACGCCGTGGCGCTGGGCCAGGTGCACGACGACGTCGACCCCGATCGGCTGGTGGAGCTGGTCGGCGGCGGCACGATGATGCGGCTGCTGCTGATCCCGCAGGTCCCGCTGGACGACGAGTGGGTCGCCCAGACGGCGGCGATCCTCACCCACGGGGTGAAGACGGCCCCGGACCCGAGCTAGACCCGAACTCAGCCCGGTGCGGCGATGCCGTTGAAGTTCGGGTTGGCGGCCGAGGTGGTCAGGCCGGTGCCGATCGGCCCGCGGGCGTCGAACAGCGTGGCCGAACCCACCGCGATGCCCTCGGCGCTGTAGTGGGTGAGGGCGGCCAGCCCGATGTAGGGCCCCTCGGGCAGCCGGCACAGCGCCAGCGTGTAGTCGGCGTTGATGAAGCCCAGCCCGGACGGGGTGAAGTTGGTCATCGACGCCGTCACGTCGACGGCCAGCGCCGCGCGGACGAACGGCGACATCTCCTCGCCGGCGACCAGCGGCCGGATCTCCCGCAGCCAGGCGTACCGGGGCCCGTCGTACTGCCAGGGGAACCCGCCGCCGGCCGGTTCCTTGCCGTAGGCGGTGATGAACATCGGCACCGCCGGGTTGAACCGCTCGGGTTCGGCGGGCATCGGCGGCATGGACAGCGGGGTGGTCCACGCGTCGTCGGACGGTTGGGCCGACGGGCGCAGGTGCAGCGTGGAGGCGCGGGCGACCACCTCCCCGTGCTGGGTCATGGTCGCCGACAGCGCCCGCATGCGCTTGCCCACGCGCACCACCTCGGCGCTGACCTGCACGGGTTCGGTAGCCACCCGGCGCAGGATGTCGACGGTGAGGCGCACGGGGATGAGTTCGGGATCGTCGATGCGGGCCTCGACGGCGCGGGCCAGCAGCCCGCCGACCACCTGGCCGCCGAGGGTGGGACCCCAGCCGCCCTGCGCGATCTCGCCGGGCACCAGGGCGTCCCCGACCCGGGTGAAGAACGGGGCGTGCTCCGCGTCGGCCGGCGCGTCGGGGGTATCCGCTTGAGCTTCCATACTGAAATACTTACCGTAACGAACTCCCCGCCGCCCGGCGGCCCCCGCGGTCCGGGTTCGGCACCGCGCAGCCCTATATTGACAAGTAGTTGATAAAACCCGGAGAGGTGGCAGCCATGGCCGAGGACGGCACCGAGACGATCACCGTCATCTCGCCGCACACCGAGGAGCCGATCGCCACCGTCACCGCGCCCGGCCCGGCCGACGTGGACACCGCCGTCGTCACCGCCCGCGCCGCCTTCGACCACGGCCCGTGGCCGCGGCTGGACGCGGGCGAGCGCATCGCCGTGGTCCGGCGGCTGGCCGAGATCTACGCCGCCCGCGGCGGTGAGATGGCCGAACTGATCAGCCGCGAGATCGGCGCGCCGATCAGCTTCGCCCGCCGCGTCCAGGTCGGTATGCCCAACGCCCTGATGGGGGCGTTCGCCACCCTGGCCGAGGGTTACGTCTGGGAGGAGGATCGCGCGGGCTTCTTCGGGGCGCCGGTGCGGGTGCGACGGGAACCCGTCGGGGTGGTGGCGGCCATCACGCCGTGGAACGTGCCGCAGCTGCTCATCGTCGCCAAACTCATCCCCGCGCTGCTGACCGGCTGCACGATCATCGTCAAACCCGCGCCCGAATCCCCGCTGGACGCACTGCTGCTGGCCGAGATGCTCGCCCAGGTCGACCTGCCGCCCGGGGTGGTGCAGGTGCTGCCGGGCCGAACTGAGGTCGGCGCACGTCTGGTGTCGCACCCCGGCATCGACAAGGTGTCTTTCACCGGGTCGACGGCGGCCGGGCGCGCCGTGGCCGCGGCGGCGGCCGAGAACCTCACCCGGGTCAGCCTGGAACTCGGCGGCAAGTCGGCGGCCGTCGTGCTGGACGACGCCGACCCGCAGGCGGTGGCCACCGGGGTGCGCCTGGCCAGCCTGGCCAACAGCGGGCAGGTCTGTAATGCGTTGAGCCGCATCCTGGTTCCGGCCGCGCGCGCCGGCGAGTACGTCGACGCGCTGGCCGCCGAACTGGCCGGCCTGCGGGTGGGTGATCCCGCGGACCCCGACACCGTGATCGGTCCGCTGATCAGTTCCCGCCAGCAGGAGCGGGTACGCGACTACATCCGTTCCGGTCAGGCCGACGGCGCGCGGCTGGTGCTCGGCGGCACCGAGCTGCCCGACGGGCTGGACTCCGGTTGGTACGTGCGGCCCACGCTGTTCGCCGACGCCGACAACTCGATGACCATCGCCCGCGAGGAGATCTTCGGACCGGTACTGACCGTCATCGGCTACCGCGACGAGGAGGAGGCGATCGAGATCGCCAACGATTCCGACTACGGACTGGCCGGATCGGTGTTCACCGCCGACACCGACCGCGGGCTGGCGGTGGCCGCGGCCGTGCGCACCGGCACGTTCGGCGTCAACGCGGGCTACCCGATGGATCCCGTCGCCCCGTTCGGCGGCGTGAAGTGCAGCGGATACGGTCGGGAACTGGGCACCGAGGGACTCGACGGCTACGTCGAGACGAAATCCATTGCGCTGCCGCGGCAGCGCTGAACCGCATAACCGCTGCAGTGCCGAATCGCGTTGCCGCGCAGAGTAGATCACCGGGAGGACATGTGAGTTTGAACTTCGAGGGACGCGTCGCCGTCGTCACCGGCGCCGGCGGCGGACTGGGCCGCTGCCACGCCCTGGACCTGGCGCGCCGGGGTGCGCACGTCGTCGTCAACGACCTGGGCGCCGCGGTCGACGGCACCGGCGGATCTTCGGCCGCTGCGGCCGTCGTCGATGAGATCACCGCGGCCGGCGGCTCGGCGGTGGCCAACACCGACTCGGTCGCCACCCCCGAGGGCGGCAAGGCGATCATCGATGCGGCCGTGGACAACTTCGGCCGCATCGACATCCTGGTCAACAACGCCGGCATCCTGCGCGACGCGGCGTTCAAGAACATGACAGCGGACAAGGTCGACCCGGTCATCGACGTGCACCTGCGCGGCGCGTTCCACACCTGCATGGCCGCCTGGCCGCACATGCGGGAACAGAACTACGGCCGGATCATCATGACCACGTCTGGATCCGGCCTGTTCGGCACCTTCGGCCAGTCCAACTACGGGGCGGCCAAGACCGGGCTGATCGGTCTGATGAACGTGCTGGCCATCGAGGGGAAGCGCAACAACATCCTGGTCAACGCCCTCTCTCCGATCGCCAAGACCCGGATGACCGAGAACACCATGGCCGAACTGGTGAAAGAGGCCGCGCCCGAACAGGTCACGCCGGTGGTCGTCTACCTGGCCCACGAGGACTGCGACCGCACCGCGCACATCTACCGGGTCGGCGGCACCAAGGTGTCCCGGGTGTTCCTCGGGGTCACCCCGGGCATCGACATCCCGGGTCTGACCGCCGAGGACCTGGCCGCCAACATCGACACCGTCGACGACCCGACCGGCTACATCATCCGCGGCGGCCCGGGAAGCTGACTACCGGATGGGTTCGTCGCCGAGCACGGTGGTACGCAGCATCTCCCGCGGCGAGTCCGGCTCGTAGGGCGCGGCGCGGTGCAGCACCCCCTGGTTGTCCCAGATGACCGTGTCGCCGACGGCCCAGCGGTGGCTGTACACCTTTTCCCGTGTGGTGGCGTGCGCGAGCAGCTCGTCGAGCAGCGCGCGGCCCTCGTCGAGATCCATCCCGACGATGTAGTCCGCCGACGCGCCCAGCACCAGCGACTTGCGGCCGCTGCGATGGGTCCACACCAGCGGGTGCTCGTGGGTGGGGCGAGAGCGCCAGCGCGCCAACATCTCCGCGGGCGGGTCCGGCCACACCCGGCGCTGGGAGGCCTCCAGTGAGTGCACCACCCGCAGCGAGCAGTAGCGCTCCTTCTCCGCATCGGTCAGATCCTCATACGCGGCATAGGAATTGGCGAACTCGGTTTCGCCGCCGCGGGAGGCCACCTGGATCGCCGAGAGCACCGTCGCCTTCTGCGGGCACTCGTCGTGCAGCGGCGTGCAGCCGTCGATGTGCCAGTCGAAGGTGGCCTTGAGATAGTCCGCCGAGGCGTTCTTGGACTTGTCCAGGGTGATCGGGTAGATCCCGGATACCGGGTGATGGCCGTCGGAGGACCGGTCCACCTCGCCGAGCCGGCTGCAGAAAGCCACCTGCGCCTCGGGCTCCAGGCGCAGGCCGTGAAACACCAGCACCCCATTGTCTTCCAGGGCGCCGGTGATGGCGGCGGCCAGCGTGTCGTCGCCGGCCAGCCGGTCGGAGTCGACGCCCTCGACGGAGGCGCCCACCGATTCGGTCAGCTTGTTGATGGTCAGCACGGTCATGGGATTACCTTCCGGTACAAGGGATCAGGGCCGGGGTTCGCCGGTGCGGATCATCACCGCGTCGGCGGCGTCGACCGGCGCCGGCTGGTGCATGACCTCCACCGCCATCGCCACCATGATCAGCGAATAGATCAGGTGCAGCAGGTTCAGCGCATCGTCGGGCAGGTCGTCGAGCGGGTACTTGTCGCAGTACTCGATGGCCTCCTCCACCCGCGGGAAGAACACGTCGTAGAACTCATGCAGCTCGGGCATGGTCGAGGCCAGCCGCTGATTCCACCGCTCGGTTTCGGTCTCCAGGCACCAGGTTTCGGCGAACGGTTCCAGTTCGGCGAACCCCGGGGGCAGGCGGTCGCCCATCACGCCACCCCGGCCGTTCGCTGCTCGTCGGAGTAGGCGCGCACCCAGTCGCCGGTCGCCTTGTGCAGGTGGCGGACCAGGATCTCCTGGTCATTGAGCGGGAACTCGTCGATGATGTCGAACTCCAGGGCGGCCTGGGTGCCGCCGAGCATCCCGGCGTCCTGCAGAGCGAACTCCTTGAGGACGACGGCGGCCACCTCGTGCTCGATGCGCTCCCGAACGGTTCGGGCGGGACAGAAGTAGGTGTAGGCCTCATACCGATGGGTGTTGTGCGACGTCGGCCAGTACCGGTACAGCAGATACCAGCCGCCGTAGAACAGGATCTCGATGTTCGGGAAGATCTGGAAGTTGCTGATACCCCAGGGTTCGATGCCACCGGGATTGAGCCCGGCCATCGGCAGCTCCCCGAGATCGGGGGTGTGCCACGGGCCGACCAGCCCGCTTCGGGTGGCCCGCTCGATCGGGTACATGTACTCCTTGGGCAGCAGCCAGCGCCGGGTGCCGGCGGTCGACACCAGCCGGTGCGGCCCGTCGATCTGGAAATGCCCGCAGGTGAATCCGGCGTTGGGTACCCGGACCTCGGGTGGCACCTGCTGGGAGTGCAGCGCCGGCACATGGTAGTACTCCTGGAACGCGTCGGCGAAGATCTTCCAGTTGCTGTTGTTGTGTGCGATCCAGTCGTAGCGCTCGGTGAGCTTGTGGAACGGGTAGTCGTCCAGGGCGGTGACCATCGGCCCGAGGAACTCCCGCAGGCTCTGGCGCGGCTGCGAGTCGAAGTTGACGAACACGAAGCCCGCCCACACGTCGCAGTGCACCGGCAGCAGGTCGTAGCCGTCGCCGGGGGGATTGCCGCCGGGAGCATCGTGCAGGGTGCCGTCCAGGGCGTAGCTCCAGCCGCACCGGCGGCAGGTGAGTTGGGGTGTGTTGCCGGATATTTCGCCGCTGGGCCCGGGGGCGTTGTCGGAGTGGGCCAGCGGGTTTCCGTGGTGGCGGCAGACGTTGTGGAAGGCGCGGATCACGCCGTCGTCGCCGCGGACCAGCAGCACCGAGGCGTCGGCCGCCTCGACGGGTTTGGTCAGGAAGTCACCGGTGTTCGGGATCTCCTCGACCCGGCACAGATTCAGCCATGCCCGCTTGAAGACGGCCTCGCGCTCCAGCGCGTAGAACTCCGGGGAGATGGAGTCGCGGAACGAGATTGGGCCGGTGCCCAGCTCGGGGTAGTGCTCGGTCCAGGAGCCTTCGGCCGGCTTGGGCCAGTTCGTCGCCATACCAATCTCCTCGTCAGCGATACCGGTTCGCGCGCATCACATCACCGATCCGCCGTTGACGCCCAGGATCTGCCCGGTGATGAAACCGGCCTGATCCGAACACAGGAACCCGACCGCGGCAGCGATGTCCTCGGGTGTGCCCAGGTGCCCCACCGGGATGTGGGCGGCGATCTGCTCGTTGGACGGCAGGTACCCGGCGGCCTGGGAGGCGTGCTGCATCGGCGTCTCGATACCCGACGGCGGAATGTTGTTCACCGTGATGCCGTTCGCCGCGTACTCGCGGGCCAGCGACTTCGTCAGGGTGAGCAGTGCGCCCTTGGAGGCGGCGTAGTGCGCGGCGAACGGGGTGCCGCGCTGCGCGCTCGACGACGAGATCATCACGATCCGGCCCCAGCCCGCCTCGACCATGTCGGGCAACCCGACCTGGCAGCAGTGGAAGGTGCCGGTGAGGTTCACCTCGACGATCCGCTGCCAGTCCGCCACGGTGATGTCGGCGAACGGCGCGTAGCCGAACAGTCCGGCGCTGGTGACGAGAATGCCGACGGGGCCGAGCTTTTCGCGGACGGTGGCGAAGGCGGCTTCCACCTGGGGGCGCTCGGCCACGTCGACGGTCACGGCGATCGCCTCGACGCCCTCGTCGCGCAGCTCGCCGGCCACCCGGGCGGCGGCGTCGGCGTTGAGGTCGAGGACGGCGACGCGGTGCCCGCGCCGGCCCAATTCGTGGCAGATGGCCTCACCCATGCCGGAGGCGCCGCCGGTGACGACGGCGACCCGGCCCGACCGGCTAGGCATAGTTCACCGTGACCGCGTCTCCGGTGGGGATGGCCTGGCAGGTGACCACCCAGCCCTCGGCCACCTCGTCGTCGTCGAGGGCTTCGTTGTTGAGCATCCGGGCGCTGCCGCAGGTGACCTGGGCGATGCAGGTGCCGCAGTTGCCGACCTCGCACGACGACGGGGCCTGTAGGCCGGCCAGCCGGGCGGTCTGCAGCAGGGTGTTGCCGTCACGGTGGGTGACGGTGACGGTCTGCCGGTCGAGGTGGATGGTCACCGTGGTGGCGGTGCCGGTCTCGGCGGCGGGCGCGGGGGCGGCGGGATTCATCCCCCTCAGAGTATCAAGTACTTGTTATTAGATTCAAGGGTCGGCCGAAAAGGGGGACCGATCACGGTCAGACGAACCAGAGCGCTTCCATCGCCACCATCATCGGAATCCGTAGCCATTTACGCTGCAGTGCGCGACGGACCCACGGCCGCGGCGACCGCTGCGCGATCGTCTCCCACTCGTCCCACTGCACCCGGGCCCACGCCACACCGAGCCACACCGCCAGCAGTACTACGACGACGCCGCACACCACCCAGCCCATGGGACCCCCCTCAGACGTGGTCGGATTGCAGGGTGTGGCCGGTGCCCTGTTCGACGACCCGGGTCAGCAGCGCGCGCAGCTGCTCCTGCTCGTCGGGCGACAGCACGCCGAACACCCGGTCGTGGGCGGCGACGGCGTCGGTGAACACCGCCGCGGCCACCTCGCGGCCGGAATCGGTCAGGTACGCGTGCAGGATCCGGCCGTGCGCGGGATCCTGGCGGCGTTCCACCAGGCCGCGTTTCTCCAGCGCGGTCAGTGCCAGCTGGACGCCCTGCGGGGTGATCAGCAGCCGCCGAGCCAGCTCCGCGCCGGACAGGCCGGGTTCCAGCGCCAGTTGACGCAGCACGCCCAGGTGCGCGGTGGACACGCCGTGCGGTTTGACGGCCTCGTTGACGGTGGTGAGCGAGAAGTAGAAGGCCTGCTTGAGCAGCCACAGCAGGTTGTCGGTGAGCTCCACCGGCTGCCCCCTCCCGTGTTCGCGCGGCGATCCGATCCCGAGGCTAGTGCATCCCCGGGCTAGCTCTGCTTGTAGACCTGCCCGTCCTTCATCACGAACCGGACGTCGAGGGTGCGACCGATGTCGACCGACGGGTCCCCAGGCACCGCGATGATGTCCGCGAGGTACCCGGTGGCCAGCTGCCCGAGTTCGTCGGCGGCGTCGACGAGTTCGGCGGCGGTGACGGTGGCCGCGCGGATGGCCTGCATCGGGGTCATGCCGCGCTCGACGAGTGCGCACAGCTCCTTGGCGTTCTGCCCGTGCGGGATGGCCGGGGCGTCGGTGCCGCAGGCGATCCGCACTCCCATGTCGATCGCCTTGGGCAGCATGGTCTTTGCCCGCGGGAACACTTCCAGTGCCTTCTTGCGCAGCTCGGGGGCGATCCGGTCGATGGCCATGGCGTCGGTGAGATAGGTCGTCGACACCAGGAAGGTGTCGTGCTCGACCATCATCGCCAGGGTGTCCTCGGTGGCCAAGAACCCGTGCTCGATGCAGTCGATGCCGGCGCGGATGCAGGCCCGTACGGCGGCATCGCCGACGGCGTGGGCGGCCACCTTCACCCCGGCGCGGTGCGCCTCGTCGGCGATGGCGGCCAGCTCGGCGTCGGAGAACTGCTGCGCGCCCGGCGCGGTGCTGTGCGACATCACCCCGCCCGAGGCCGACACCTTGATCAGCTTGGCGCCGTGGCGGATCTGGTAGCGCACCGCGGCGATGACGTCGGGCACGCCGTTGGCGATGCCCTCGGCCACCGACAGCGGCATGATGCCGGGGGCCAGGCGCTGGAAGACCGTCGGGTCCAGGTGCCCGCCGTACGGGGTGATGGCGTGCCCGGCCGGATAGATCCGCGGCCCGACGTGCCAGCCCGCATCGATGGCGCGCTGCAGCGCGACGTCGAGCAGGTAGCCGCCGGTCTTGACCATCAGACCGAGATTGCGGACGGTGGTGAATCCGGCCTCCAGGGTGGTGCGAGCGTTGACCGCGCCGCGCAGCGTGCGGTACGCGGGATCGTCCTGCACGCCGTGCATGGGCGTCGGCAGGCCGTCGGGGTTGCCCGGCCCGCCGATCAGCAGGTTGAGCTCCATGTCCATCAGCCCGGGCAGCAGCGTGACGTCGCCCAGGTCGATGACGGTGGCCTCGGCCGGTGGCTGCGCGGGGTTGACGGCGGTGATGACGTTGCCCGTCACGACGACGACGGCGGGGGCGTGGATCTCGCCGGTGACCACGTCGGCCCAGCGCGCCGCCTTCAGGACGGTGACCGGCTCGGTCACGGGGCCGGCTCGTAGACGCAGTCCAGGCTGGTGGCACCGGAATCGGGCACCCGTGGCTGCTTCCAGCACTCCACCGGGAACGACACCGTGATCATCGAGTACAGCAGGTGCATCAGGTTGACGACGTCGGCGGGCATGTCGTCGAGCGGGAATTTGTCGCAGTAGGACAGGGCCTCCTCGGCCCGCGGGGTGATGGCGTCGTAGAACGCCTGCATCTGGGTCATGGTGGATCCCAGCCGCTTGGCGTAGCGGGCCGCCTCGTCGGGCAGCGCCCAGTCGGCGAAGGGTTCCAGGTCGGCGAATTCCGGTGGCAGCAGGGTCATCGCGTCACACTCCCGCGGTCTTGGTCTGGTAGTCGGCGATCCAGTTGGCGGTCTCGGTGTGCAGATGGCGCAGCAGGATCTCCTGATCGCAGTACAGGAATTCGCCCACCACCCGGGTCTCCAGGCTGGACTGGGTGGCCTCCAGGGTATTGGCGTCCTGCAGGCCGTACTCCTTGAACGACTGGGCGGCCAGCTCCTGGGCGACCCGTTCGCGGGCGGTGCGCGGCGCCGGGAAGTACAGGGTGCATTCGAAGATGTGACTGCGGTACGACGTGGGCCAGTAGTGGTAGGTCAGATACCAGCCCTGGCCCCAGAACAGGATGACGAAGTTGGGGAACAGCTGGAACGAATCCAGGCCCCACGGGTCGCATTTGGCGGGATTGAGCCCGTCGGGCATGGGCCCGAGGTCGGGGCTGTCCCACGGTCCGAACAGCCCGCTGCGGCAGATGTCCTCGATGGGCTTGCGCATCTCGGCCGACATCTCCCAGACCCGCACCCCGGAGGTGCTGACCAGTCGGTGCGGGCCGTCGAGGCGGTAGTGCGGCGCCTCGAATCCGGCCTCGGCGGCGGCCTTGGAGTAGGCCGTCGGCGACTGGTTCGCGTGCAGGATCGGGGCGTGGTAGAACTCCTGGAAGGCGTCCATGTAGAGCTTCCAGTTCGCGTTCACCTCGGCGCGGTAGGTGAACCGAGAGGTCAGTTTGTCGAACGGGTAGCCCTGCAGGTTGGTAACCATCGGGCCAAGGAATTCGGCCAGCGACTGCTCGGGCTCGGCGGCGAAGTTGACGAAGATGAAGCCTTCCCAGACCTCGCAGTGCACCGGAACCAGGCCGTACTTGTTCTTGTCCAGGTCGAAGAACTCGCCCTCCTGCTGCACGAAGGTCAGGTTGCCGTCCAGGTCGAACCGCCAGGCGTGGTACTTGCAGGTGAACTGACGGCACACACCGCTGGTCTCCTCGGTGGGGATGTCGTTCCACACGAGTTTGTTGCCGCGGTGCCGGCAGATGTTGTGGAACGCCTTGATCTCGCCGGCCTTGGTGCGCACCACGATGATCGAAGTGTTGACGACCTTGAGTTCCTTGGTGAAGTAACTGCCCTTGCGGGGGATCAACTCCACCCGGCCGACGTTGAGCCAGGCGCGTTTGAAGATCGCCTTGCGTTCCAGCTCGTAGATCTCCGGGTTGATGGAGTCCTCGTAGGACACCGGGCCGGTGCCGAGCGCCGGGTAGTGCTCGGTCCAGCTGCCTTCGGCGGGTTTGGGGAAACGCGGCATGCAAACTCCTGTACTCGGCGTCGAGGGCGCGGCGCGGTGGGGGTCCGGTTCGACGGTAGCCCCCGGCGCCATCAATGACAAGTGGTTGATATTGACCGGTTGCTGTGCATTCGCTCAGCGGTCGGCTAGGTTGGAGGCGACGGTGCACGCCCCGGCCCGGACGGCACCACGTGCGACGGAGGTTCTGCCATGACGATCACCGCCAGTGAACGCAAACCCGCGGCCGAACGCATCGCCGTGCGGTGTGTCGACTCCGATGTGCACCCGATGCCCAAGCGTGGCCAGCTCGTGGAGTACCTGCCCGAGCCGTGGCGCACCAAGTACTGGGGCAGCCACACCTACGGCGAACTGATCTACTACGACGCCCCCGACTACGCGCACTCCTACGCCATGCGGCTGGACACCTTCCCCTCCGACGGCGAGTTCGCCTGCAGCGACCCCGATCTGGCGTTCAAGCAGCTGATCATGGAGGCCGGGTCCGATATCGCCATCCTGGAGCCCGGCGCGTATCCGGCCCGGCTGCCCGAGGCCGACCACGCCATGAGCCAGGCGCTGAACTCCTGGCAGGCCAACCACTGGCTGGACTCGCACAACAACTGGCACGAGCGCTGGCGCGGCTCGATCTGCGTGTCGATCGAGGCCCCGGCGGCCGCCGCCGCGGAGATCGAGAAGTGGGCCGGGCATCCCTATATGGCGCAGATCCTGATCAAGGCCGAGCGCCGCCCGTCCTGGGGCGACCCGTGCTACGACCCGGTGTGGGCCGCTGCCACCAAACACGACATCGTCGTCAGCTGCCACCTGTCGCGCAGCCACCACGAGGAACTGCCGATCCCGCCGGTCGGGTTCCCCAGCTACAACCACGACTTCATGTGCAGCTACTCGCTGCTGGCCGCCAACCAGGTGATGTCGCTGATCTTCGACGGCGTCTTCGACCGCTTCCCGACGCTGCGGATCGTGTTCGTCGAGCACGCGTTCACCTGGATCCTGCCGCTGATGTGGCGGATGGACGCCATCTACGAGGCGCGGAAATCCTGGATGGACATCAAGCGCAAGCCCAGCGAATACGTCAAGGAACACATCAAGTTCACCACCCAGCCGCTGGACTACCCCGAGGACAAGACCGAACTCACCCGGGCGTTCGAGTGGATGGAGTGCGAGAAGATCCTGCTGTTCTCCTCCGACTACCCGCACTGGACGTTCGACGACCCGCGCTGGCTGGTCAAGCACCTGCCCGAACACGCCCGCGAGGCGGTCATGTTCAGAAACGGCATCGAGACCTACCACCTGCCCGACACCGTTCCCGCGCTGGAGGGCCAGGTTCGGGTTTTCTAGCGCTAGGTACAGCCCCGGGAGCTTGGGCTTCAGCGGAGGCGCCACGGGCGGATGATCCTTGCGATCGCTTGACCTCTTTGCCGAGAGTCCATATCGATCCATCGAACATTCTGATCGCTTCGCGATACCCTGCCTAGGTGTCTACATCCTCAACCAAGCGAAGACGGCCAGATACCCGCCCGCTGGGAATCACCGAATGGGGCGTGAGTAATTTTAAAGCTCTTGAGTATGCTACCTTGCCTCTGGTCAACTTGGACGTGATTTTAGGACCCAATAGTTCGGGTAAATCAAGCCTCTTGCAGAGCCTCCTCCTACTTGCGCAAAGCACGGAAGACGAGATAATTCTTAATGGGCCACTGGTGAGACTTGGCGACCCGAGTGACGTAATCCGACGGGGAAATGATGGCCTAACCATAAGTTACATGGCACGTGGGAAGAATGCATCGACTGATGAAGTAGATGATGTCCTTTTCGAAATAATTCTTTCGAAATTTGGGACAACTCTGGCCGTATCTGAATTCATTGCCGTGGATCAAGTGTCGGGATCGGTGGTTATTCATGCTACCAGTGAACGTGTGCCAAGTAGCGCTAAAGATTCCATTTGTGACCGCCGTGCTCATGAAAATTTGCTGAGGATCACGCTGATTGACGGAGAAAGGGCCCCCTCATCAACCTTTATTGTTTTTAGCGGCTTCATACCCACGGCTATCGCCTTCAGGCGCACTCGTAAGGATATTCTAACCGTATTGAAGCGCAGCGCCCGCAATAGGGAAGATCTCTATCAATCGGAGAGGGCGTTCGACACATTCTTCCATATTCTCGAATGGCTTAGTCAGTCCAAAGCGAGCGTTCCGGAAAAGTTTGCTCAACTACTGCCTAGCCGGGCTGTGAGTTCAGCGCTCGAAGGAATGCTAAACTTACCATCCTCGGAGATGCGCGAGCTTCTCGAGTGCTTCGTAAACGCGAATTTCAAGGACGTTGACTGGGTTCGGGCGCAGACCTATGGCTACCAAGACCCGTATAGCCCTGCGGCGAGGATTTTTCCGCCACTAGGTTCGCGTCATCGCCGGGCTGCTAGCGTGCTGAGTTTCGGCGCCGAAGCGCTTCGCACCTTCCAGGGGAGCATTCGATATCTAGGTCCCTTGCGCGAGGAGCCGCAGGTTGTCTCGCCGACTGGGGCACGTTATCGTGCATTGCCCGCGGGAATCAAAGGCGAGTATACGGCGGATCTTTTGGCTAGGTCGAAGGACCAGGTCGTCAAGTATCACGATTGGAACAATAGAAGCAAGACTGAGCCGCTCCCGCTCGCGTTAACACGTTGGGTAGCCCATTTGGGGCTCGGCGATGAAGTAACGGTCGAAGACCAAGGTAAGCTCGGGCGAGGCTTGCGTATGCATGTCAATGGGGTTGAGCGTGATCTGACGACAATAGGTGTAGGGGCTAGCCAGCTCCTACCTGTGCTTGCAGTTATTCTCACCGCCTCGAGCGGGAATGTGATATTGCTGGAGCAGCCTGAACTTCACCTACATCCTTTGGTTCAGAGTCGGCTTGCGGACTTCCTGCTTTACGCAAGGGCAGATGTCAAACTTGTTGTAGAAAGCCATAGCGAATACTTGGTGACTCGTATCCGTCGGCGGGTAGTTGAAAATCCAGGATTGCTCGATAGGGTTGCGGTACTCTTCGCGGAGCAACATAAAGGTGTTACTGAGCTGCGTCGGCTATATCTTGATAGGCTTGGTAATTTTTCCGACTGGCCGATCGGTTTCTTCGACACTCAGGATTCTGAAGCGGCGGAATTGGCGCAAGCGGTCCGCAATGTTCTGTGTGCGGAGAATGGCGGGTGAAGTTAATTATTGATCCGGCTCTAATCGTATGTGACCTGGGGAGCGATGATTATCAGGCGCTGTCGATGTTTTGGACCAGGGTGGTAGGTTGGGCCGCTGACAATCGGGTGTTTGTTGGAGCTGAGAGCGTGCGTTCAATATGGGGCTGGTTGGCAGAGAAGGGCTACCCAGAGTCGGAACTAGATGTATTCCCTGCTGCGCTACGCAATGAATATCGACAGGCATTAAATAAGATTCTATCCAGGGTTGTATGTCCTGCTAGCGAAACAGGGGCACGCACTCTGGATCCTAGCTACTGCGGACCCGCTGGATTGAGGGAAGCGTTAGAATTAGATATTTCGGGATCGTCAGGGTCTGGCATAGGTGCGATCGCCAGTGCTCAGTCGTTTTGGTCTTACGCGGCTGATGAGGTTTTTGTCTCGCCCCCGCCGCCCTCGCGACTTGCTCTGTGCTTCGAACCGGGTGCAACGCTCGCTGTTGAACTCGCGGATCGTATACGAGAGAAATTTTCAGAAAAGAAACTCATCATCATCGGCGGACAGCCGTCTGATCGCGTCCTGGATGAAATTAGGCACGCTACTGGAATCTCTCGCCGTAGTATCACGTGGATAGCTTCGGAGCGGAGCAAAAAACCCAGAGACTTGGATAGGCGACTCGCGAAGTTGGATCCGTGCCGCGATATTGTCATTTGTGTTACTGGTCAGATAGGGCACGCCGAGTCGGAGGCGGCTGCAACTGCGGCCGCGAAGGCGGGGGTGGCCTATTTTCCAATCGAGAACCGAAACGATATCGCGAATCGACTGATTTCGAAGTTAGCGGGTTAGGTGCGTATCCGTGAGATCCAGATTGTGGGCGGGGCAGCTATCAACAGGGTGCGGTACCAAGGAGGGCATGGCAACCCAGCCGTGCCTGACGCGAAAATGTTTGTTGACGTGTCTACCGCGCCATGCAGAACTCGAGGGGCGCCTATGGCAACTTCGGCCGTCGGGCTGGAGAACTCGAGAGACTCAGATTCCTGAACGCGTCAGCGCACGAACTGGATGGCCGAGTTCGCCAGGTCCAGCAGCGGCTGCGGCAGCGCCCCCAGCGCGAAGGTGATGCCGGCGGTCAGCGCGACGGTGGCCGCCGTCGTCCAGCTCGGCCGCACCAGCACCGGCGGGTTCTCCGGTGTGTCGGTGAAGAACATCAGCATGATCACCCGGACGTAGAAGTAGGCGGCCACCGCCGAGGCGAGCACGCCGACCACCACCAGCGGCATCGCGCCGCCGGACGCCGCGGCCTTGAACACCGCGAACTTCGCGACGAACCCACTGGTCAGCGGAATCCCGGCGAACGCCAGCAGAAACAGCGAGAACACCACACCCAGCACCGGGTAGCGCCGCCCCAGCCCGGCCCAGCGGTCCAGCGAGGTGGCCTCGTCGCCGTCGCCGTCGCGCACCAGCGTCAGCACCGCGAACGCGCCGAGGGTGGAGAAACCGTAGGCGAACAGGTAGAACAGGGTGGCGGCGACCCCGGCGTCGTTCAGCGCGATCACCCCGGTGAGGATGAACCCGGTGTGTGACACCGCCGAGTACGCCAAGAGCCGCTTGACGTCGTTCTGGGTGACCGCGGCGACGGTGGCGACGACCATGGTCAGGATCGCCACTGCCCACAGGGCAGGGCGCCAGGAGTCGGCCAGCCCGGGCAGTGCCACGTAGCAGATCCGAAGCAGTGCACCGAAACCGGCGATCTTCACCGCCGCCGCCATGAACGCGGTGACCGCCGTCGGGGCGCCCTGGTACACGTCGGGCACCCACGATCCGAACGGCACCGCGCCGACCTTGAACAGCAGCCCGACCAGCAGCAACCCGGACCCGATCAACACCAGCGACAGCGAGCCGTCGTCGCGGTGACCGGCGATCGCCGCACCGATCCCGGGCACCGACAGGGTGCCGGCGAAACCGTAGATCAGCGCCACCCCGAACAACAGCAGCGCCGACGAGAACGCGCCCAGCAGAAAGTATTTCAGCGCGGCTTCCTGGGAGGCCAGCCGGCGACGGCGGGCCAGCCCGGCCAGGATGTACAGCGGCAGCGACATCACCTCCAGGCCGATGAACAGCGTCAGCAGGTCATTGGCCGCCGCGAACAGCATCATCCCGCCGATGGAGAACAGCGTCAGCGGGAACACCTCGGTCTGCGCGACACCGGCTGCGGCGGCCTGCTTTTCGGCCACGCTACCGGGTACCGCGGAGCCCTGCGGGGTGAACGCGTCCAGTCCGTGGCCGCCGCCGTCGCCCGGTTGTGCGCGCTCGGCGATCAGCAGCAGGCCCAGCACGCCGATCACCACGATGGTGCCCTGGCAGAACAGCGCCGGGCGATCCAGGGCCACCGCGCCGCCGACCAGTGACTGCGCGCCGACCCCGCGCGCAGAAACCACCAGCATGGCCAGTGACGCTGCCGAGGCCGTCAGAGCCAGGGTGAGCTGGGCGGCGAACCGGTGCCGCCGGGGCGCGAACGCCTCGATGAGCACGCCGGCGACGGCGGCGCCGAAGACGATCAGCATCGGCGACAGCAGCCGGTAGGCCACGTCCGGGGTGGGCAGCACGGTCGGGTCGGAAAGCGCTGCACTCATGGGTGTCTCACCGGGCCCTGCGCCGTCCGCGGCGACACCGCCGACGGCGACGGATCACTCACCCCCATGATCGACAGGGTGTGCCCGACCGCCGGGTCGATCACGTCGAGCACCGGCTTCGGGTAGCAGCCGAGCCCGATCAGCAGCGCGATCAGCGGGGTGACCACCAGCAGTTCCCGGCCGCGCAGGTCACGCAACCGGTTGCTGCCGTCGCGCACCGGGCCGGTCATCACCCGCTGGTAGAGCCACAGCACGTAGACGGCCGAGAGCACCAGCGCGGTCGCGGCGAACGCGGCGGCCACCGGGTAGCGGGTGAAGGTGCCGACCAGGACCAGGAATTCGCTGACGAACGGGGCCAGACCGGGCAGCGACAGGGTGGCCAGGCCGGCGACCAGGAAGGTGCCGGCCAGCACCGGCGCGACCTTGGCCACCCCGCCGTAGTCGGCGATCGCCCGGGTGCCCAACTGCGACACCAGGAATCCGGCGATCAGGAACAGCGCGGCGGTGGACAGCCCGTGGTTGACCATGTACAGCGCGGAGCCGGACTGGCCGACGCTGGTCATCACGAAGATGCCGAGGATGATGAACCCGAAGTGGCTGATCGAGGTGTAGGAGATCAGCCGCATGATGTCGCGCTGGCCGATCGCCGCGAGCGCGCCGTAGATGATGCCGATCACCGCGAGGGTGATGACCAGCGGGCGGAACAGGATCGAGGAGTCCGGGAACAGCTGCAGGCAGTAGCGCAGCATGCCGAAGGTGCCGACCTTGTCGACGACGGCCATCATCAGCACCGCGGTGGCCGGGGTGGATTCCACCGCGGCGTCGGGCAGCCAGCGGTGCAGCGGCCACAGCGGCGCCTTCACCGCGAAGGCGCAGAAGAACCCGAGGAACAGCAAGTGCAGCACGACGGGGTTGGCCGCCAACCCGGCCGAGCCCACCACGCCGACGATCGCCCGCAGGTCGAACGTCCCGGCGGCGAACGACGAGTCGGTGGCGGTGACGACGTAAAGCCCGATCACCGCGGCCAGCATCACCAGGCCGCCGAGCAGGTTGTACAGCAGGAAGCGCACCGCGGCCGCCGAGCGGGCCGGCTTCGCACCCGCCCCGAATCCGCCGATCAAAAAATACAGCGGGATCAGCATGGCCTCGAAGAACACGTAGAACAGCAGGATGTCCAGCGATACCAGGGCGATGAGCACCATCGACTCGACGGCGAGGAACAGTGCGACGTAGGCGTGCGGCGCCCGGCCGGACAGTTCGGTCTCGTCGGGGGTGTCGCGCCAGCCGGCCAGCAGCAGCAGCGGCACCAGCACCGTCGTCAGCAGCACCAGGGCCAGCGCGATCCCGTCCACCCCGAGCAGATATCCGGTGCCGAACGACGGGATCCACGGATGGTCCTCGACGAACTGGTACTGCGCGCCGGCCGGGTCGAACCCGACGGCCAGCACTACCGAGATCCACAGCACCGCCAGCGAGATGGTCAGCGCGATCGGGCGCACCAGGTGGGCGGCCGAGCGCGGCAACCCGATCACCACTGCCGCGCCGATCATCGGCACCGCCCACAGCAGCGTCAACCACGGGGTCGTCGTCACCGGCCCACCACCCAGATCAATCCGGCCACCGCCACGGTGCCGACCAGCATGGACAACGCGTACGACCGCACGTAGCCGGTCTCGGCGCGCCGCAGCAGCCCGGACGCCAGCGACACCGCGGCCGCGGTGAGCCGGGCGGCGCCGTCGACGACGCGGTTATCGGCGACGGCCACCCCGGTGGCCAGTCCGCGGCCCGGACGCATGAACACCGCCTCGTTGACCGCGTCGCCGTACAGGTCGCGCCGGGCGGCCCGGGTCAGCGCCGAAACATCGTGCGGCGCACTCCGGTCCACCCGCTCGACGGCGTACATCCGCCAGCCCGCCCAGGCCCCGGCGAACACCACGGCCAGGATGATGATGGTCATCGCCCAGCCCGGCAGCACCGGGTGCTCGTGGTGGCTGCCGACGACGGGCTCCAGCCAGCTCACCAGCCTGCCCCCGGCCAGCGCGGCACCGGCACCCACGGACCCCAGCGCCAGCACGATCATCGGGGTGGTCATCACCGGCGGCGACTCGTGCGGGTGGGCGTCCTCGTCCCAGCGGGGGCGGCCGAAAAAGGTCAGCAGCATCACCCGGGTCATGTAGAACGCGGTGATCCCGGCGCCGACCAGCGCGGCGGTGCCCAGCACCAGGCCGCGCACCCCGCCGGCGGCGAACGCCGACTCGATGATGGCGTCCTTGGAGAAGAACCCGGCGAACGGCGGCACCCCGATGATCGCCAGATAGCCGATGCCGAAGGTGACGAAGGTGATCGGCAGCACCGTGCGCAGGCCGCCGAAGCGGCGGATGTCGGTCTCGTCGTTCATGGCGTGCATGACTGAACCGGCGCCGAGGAACAGTCCGGCCTTGAAGAACCCGTGGGTCAGCAGGTGCAGGATGGCCACCGCGTAGCCGGCCGGGCCCAGACCCGCGGCTAGCACCATGTAACCGATCTGGCTCATGGTGGATGCCGCGAGGGCTTTCTTGATGTCGTCCTTGGCGCAGCCGATGACGGCGCCGAACAGCAGGGTGACCGCGCCGACGGTCACCACCGCGGTCTGCGCGGCGGGCGCGGTGTTGAAGATCGGGCCGGAGCGGACGATCAGGTACACGCCGGCGGTCACCATGGTCGCGGCGTGGATCAGCGCCGACACCGGCGTGGGGCCCTCCATGGCGTCGCCGAGCCAGGACTGCAGCGGCACCTGCGCGGACTTGCCGCACGCCGCCAGGAGCAACAGCAGCCCGATGCCGGTCAGCGCGGACTGCGAGGCGTCCGGCGCGACGGCGAACACCCCGGCGAACGACACCGTCCCGGTGACGGCGAACATCCAGCCGATGCCCAGCACCAGCCCGATGTCACCGACCCGGTTGACCACGAACGCCTTCTTGGCCGCCGCGGCGGCGCTGGGCTTTTGCGACCAGAACCCGATCAGCAGGTAGGACGCCAAGCCGACGCCCTCCCAGCCCACGTACAGGCCGAAGTAGTTATCGGCCAGTACCAGCAGCAGCATCGCCGCCACGAACAGGTTCAGGTAGGCGAAGAACCGTCGCCGGTCCGGGTCGTGGGCCATGTAGCCGATCGAGTACACGTGGATCAGCGCCCCGACGCCGGTGATCAGCAGCACGAAGCACACGCTGAGTTGGTCTGCGCGCAAACCGAAGTCGATGTGCAGCCCGGCGGTGGGCACCCAGGAGAACAGGGTCCCGTCGACGGCGCGGTGGGCGGTGTCGCGGCCCAGCATTCGCACGAACCCGACGACCGCCGCGGCGAACGACGCGGACACCGCGGCGGTGGCCAGCAGGTGGCCCCAGCGGTCGGTGCGCCGACCGCCGAGCAGCAGCACCGCCGCCCCGGCCAGCGGTGCGGCGATGGGGATCCACCACAGCGTGGTCATCTGATCGAAGGTCATCGGGTCCGGCCCCTAGTGCCGCAGCAGGTGGTTGTCGTCGACATCGGTGCTGTGCCGGTTGCGGAAGATGGTCATGATGATGGCCAGCCCGATGACCACCTCGCAGGCCGCGACCACCATGGTGAAGAAGGCGACCACCTGCCCGTCGAGCTGGCCGTGTACCCGGGCGAAGGTGACGAACGCGAGGTTGGCGGCATTCAGCATCAGCTCCACGCACATGAACATGACGATCGCGCTGCGCCGCAGCAGGAAGCCGGCGGCGCCGATGGTGAACAGCAACGCCGACAGGTACAGGTAGTTGTCCGGGTTCACGACGACGGCTCCTGTCCGCGGGCCGGTGCGCCGGAGCGGGGGACCAGCAGGGTGTTGACCGACGACGGTTCGGGGCTGCCGTCGGGGCGCAGCGCGGCGACGTCGACGGCGTTGGCCCGGGCGAACACCCCGGGGTTGGGCAGCGGGGTTGCGCGGCCGCCGGGCGCGAACCGTTCGGCGGCCAACTGGCGTTGGGTCAAGCGGGCGACGAGGCGTTCCCGGTGCGCCAGCACCATGGCGCCGATGGCGGCGGTGATCAGCAGCGCGCTGGTCACCTCGAACGCCCACAGGTAGCGGGTGAAGATCAGCGCGGCCAGGCCCTCGACGTTGCCGCCGGCGTTGGCCTTCTCCAGGCTGATCGGCATCGGCGTGGCGGCGGTGCCGATCCCGGCGATCAGCAGCACGCCGAAGCCCAGGCCGGTGGCGACCGCGGTGAACCGTTGTCCCCGCAGCGTTTCCGACAGCGACTCGGCCGAGTCGACGCCGATGAGCATCAGCACGAACAGGAACAGCATCATCACCGCGCCGGTGTAGACCACCACCTGCACCACCCCGAGGAACAGGGCGCCCTGGGCGACGTACAGCAGCGCCAGGGCGATCATTGTGGCGGCCAGGAACAGCGCCGAATACACCGCCTTGCGGGCGCTGACCACCCCGATCGCCCCGATGACGGCGACAAAACCCAGCACCCAGAACGCGACCTGCTCACCGCTCATCGGCGGCCTCCGGTGCGGCGGGCTCCTGCGCGACGGGCTCCTGCGGGTGATCGACCGGGCCGACCCGGCCCAGGTAGTAATCGTCGTCGGAGCAGCCGTCGGCCATCGCGTGCGGCGGGGCGGCCATCCCGGGCTGCAGCGGGGCGAGCAGTTTGTCCTTGCCGTAGATCAGGTCGCGGCGGTTGTCGTCGGCCAGCTCGTAGTCGTTGGTCATGGTCAACGCCCGGGTCGGGCAAGCCTCGATGCACAGGCCGCAGCCGATGCAGCGCAGGTAGTTGATCTGGTAGACGCGGCCGTAGCGTTCACCGGGGGAGAACCGCGCGTCCTCGGTGTTGTCGGCGCCCTCGACGAAGATCGCGTCGGCCGGGCAGGCCCACGCGCACAGTTCGCAGCCGATGCACTTCTCCAACCCGTCGGCGTACCGGTTCAGCTGGTGGCGGCCGTGATAGCGCGGCGCCGTGGGGGTTTTCACGTCCGGGTACTGCTCGGTCATCGGCCGCTTGAACATCGTGTGCCCGGTGACGCGGAAGCCGCCGAGGGCCTCGAAAAATTTGGTCATGCGTGGCCTCCCGAAAACATGCGGTGCCCGGTGACCCGAAAGCCGCCGAGGGCCTCGAAAAATTTAGGCATGTGTGACCTCCCGGGGCAGCGGCGGAACGGGGAACGCCCCGGCGTCCGGCGGTGGCGTGGTCTCCCGTCGAACCCGGTTGCGCCGCCGCCGGTTCCGCAGCATCAGCGCGCCCAGCACCGCCAGGGTGAACAGGGTGTTCAAAACCACCGTGCCCCACGGGGACAGGCCCTCGGCGCGCAGCGTGCGGGTGATGGCGACCACCATGATCCACGCCAGCGACACCGGGATCAGCAGCTTCCAGCCCAGGGCCATGAATTGGTCGTAGCGCATCCGCGGCAGTGCGGCGCGCAGCCACATGTAGCCGAACATGAACAGCCACACCTTGGCGACGAACCAGATCAGCGGCAACCAACCGGCGTTGACGCCGCCGATCAGACTCAGCGGCCACGGCGCGTGCCAGCCGCCGAGGAACATGGTGGTGGCCAGCGCCGACACCGTCGTCATGTTGATGTACTCGGCGAGCATGAACATCGCGAACTTCAGCGACGAGTACTCGGTGTGGAACCCAGCGACCAGTTCACCCTCGGCCTCGGGCAGGTCGAACGGTGCCCGGTTGGTCTCGCCGACCATCGAGGTCAGGTACACCAGGAACGACGGCAGCAGCAGGAAGACGTACCAGGTGCGCTGCTGGGCGGCGACGATGCCCGACGTCGACATGGTTCCGGCGTAGAGGAACACCGCGGCGAACGACAGCGCCATGGCGATCTCGTAGGAGATCACCTGGGCGCTCGAGCGCAGCCCGCCGAGCAGCGGGTAGGTCGATCCCGACGACCAGCCGGCCAGCACGATGCCGTACACCCCGACCGACGCGACGGCCAGGATGTAGAGCACCGCGACCGGAAGATCGGTCAGCTGCAACGGGGTTCGGTGCCCGAACATGCTGACCGCCGGGCCCATCGGGATCACCGCGAACGCCATGATCGCCGGGATGGTCGCGATGACCGGGGCCAGCAGGTAGATGGGGCGGTCCACCCCGGCCGGCAGCAGGCCCTCCTTGAGGGCGAGCTTGACCCCGTCGACCAGTGACTGCAGCAGCCCCCACGGCCCGACCCGGTTGGGGCCGAACCGGTCCTGCATCCGGCCCAGCACCTTGCGCTCGACCAGGATCGCCACCAGCACGGTCAGCACCAGGAAGCCGAAGACCGCGACGGCCTTGATCAGCATCAGCCACCACGGGTCGTGGCCGAACAGCGTCATATCCGGATGCTGCATCAGGGTTCCCGTCCGATCCGTACCACCGCGCCGGGCCCGACGCCGAGGCGATCGGCCACCGACACGCCGGAATTCAGCGGCACCCACACCACCGCGTCGGGCATCTCGGTGATCACCAGCGGCAGGGCGAGCGCGCCGCGCTCGGTAGCCACGGCGACCCGGTCGCCGTCGCGGGCGCCGATCCCTGCGGCGGTGGCGGCCGACAGGTGCAGCACCGTGGGGCGGGCGGTGGCGGCGAGCTCGGCGTCGCCGTCCTGCCCGCGGCCGGAGTCGAGCAGCATCCGCCAGCCGGCCAGCACCGCCTCGCCCGGACCGGCCAGCAGCGACCCGGGGCCGCTCGCGTTCGGGGCCGCCGCGAACGGGCCGGACCAGGGGCCCAGCGCGGTCAGCTCGGCGGTCACGTCGGCCGGCTGGCGCAGGCCGAGATCGGCACCGAGGTACTCGGCGAGCATGGAGAGCACCCGCAGGTCGGCGTTGGCGCCGGTGTTGAACACCGGGCCGAACGGACGCCAGCGGGCCTCCCAGTTCAGGAACGCCCCGGACTTCTCGGTGACGGCGGCGACCGGGAGCACCACGTCGGCGGCGGCGGTGACCTCGCTGCGGCGCAGCTCCAGGCTGACCAGGAAGCCGCAGGCCGCCAGGGCGGCGCGGGCCGCGTGCGGGTCGGGCAGGTCGGCGACCTCGACGCCGCCGACGACCAGCGCGCCCAGCTCCCCGGCGGTCGCGGCGGCCAGCATGGCGGTGGTGTCGCGGCCGGGGTGTTCGGGCAGCGCCGCGGCGCCCCACACCGCGGCGGTCTGGGCCCGGGCGGTGTCGTCGGCGACGGGCCGCCCGCCGGGCAGCAGGGTCGGCAGGCAGCCGGCCTCCAGGGCGCCGCGTTCGCCGGCCCGGCGCGGGATCCAGGCGAGCGTCGCCCCGGTCGCCTCGGCCAGCGCGACGGCGGCGGAGAACGCGCCAGCGGCCGTCGCCAGCCGTTCCCCGAGCAGGATGACGCTGCCCGGGCGCAGCTGCCCGGCCAGGATGCGCAGCGCGGCGGCCTCGTCACCCGGCGGCGTCGGGATCAGCCGGGCGTTCAGTTTGGCGGCGCCGCGGCTGAGTAGCGGGGCGATGGTGATGACCTGTTGGCCGCGGGTGCGCACCGCCTTGCGCAACCGCAGGAAGACGATCGGGCTTTCCTCTTCCGGTTCGAACCCGGCCAGCACCACCACCGGCGCATCCTGGAGCTGCGCGTAGGTCAGCCCGTCGTATCGCCCGGCGACGCAGCCGGTCAGGAAGTCGGTCTCCTCGGCCGAATGGGCACGGGCGCGAAAGTCGAGATCGTTGCTGCGCAGCACTGTTCGGGCGAACTTGGCGTAGCCGTAGGCGTCGGCGAGGGTCGCCCGCCCGCCGACGAGCACCCCGGTGCGCCCGATGGCCGGTGCCAGCCCGGCGGCGGCCACCGCCAGCGCCTCGGGCCACGACGCGGGGCGCAGGCCGTCACCGTCGCGGACCAGCGGGGTGGTGATCCGGTCGTCGGCGCTGGGATAGCGGAAGGCGAATCGTCCCTTGTCGCAGTTCCATTCCTCGTTGACCTCGGGATCGTCACCGGCGAGGCGGCGCATCACGGTCCCGCGCCGGTGGTCGGTGCGCTGGGCGCAGCCGCCCGCGCAGTGCTCGCAGACGCTCGGGGTGGACACCAGGTCGAACGGGCGCGCGCGGAACCGGTAGTCCGTCGACGTCAGCGCACCGACCGGGCAGATCTGGATGGTGTTCCCGGCGAAGTAGGAGTCCAGCGGCTCGCCGTCGGCGATGCCGACCTGTTGCAGCGCACCGCGTTCCAGCAACTCGATGAAGTGGTCGCCGGCGATCTGTTCGGAGAACCGGGTGCAGCGCGCGCACAGCACGCAGCGTTCCCGGTCCAGCAGGATCTCCGCGGACAGGTGGATCGGTTTGGGGTAGGTGCGCTTGACGTCGGTGAACCGGGTTTCGGTGCGCCCGTGTGCCATTGCCTGGTTCTGCAGCGGGCACTCGCCGCCCTTGTCGCAGACCGGGCAGTCCAGCGGGTGGTTGATCAGCAGGAATTCCATGATGCCGTGCTGGGCCTTGTCGGCGGCCGGGCTGGTCTGCTGGGTGCGCACCACCATCCCCTCGGTGACGGTGGTGGTGCACGACGCCAGCGGTTTGCGCTGGCCCTCCACCTCGACCAGGCACTGGCGGCAGGCGCCGACCGGGTCCAGCAGCGGGTGGTCGCAGAATCGGGGGATGACCACGCCGATCATCTCGGCGGCCCGGATCACCAGGGTGCCCTTGGGCACGCTGACCTGCTGGTCGTCGATGGTGAGGGTGACCAGATCGACCGCCTGTGGCGCTCCGGTGGTCTGTTCGGCGGTCACTGCGGGACCCCCTCGGGTGCGACGAGCATCGACGCGACCGGGTCGAACGGACAGCCGCCGGACAGGTGCTGTTCGTACTCGGCGCGGAACCAGTTGAGTGAACTCATGATCGGGCTGGCCGCACCGTCGCCGAGGGCGCAGAACGCTTTGCCGAGGATGGCGTCGGCGATCTCGTCGAGCTTGTCCAGGTCGTCGGGCTCGCCGCGGCCGGTCTCCAGCCGCTGGTAGATCTGGGCCAGCCAGTAGGTGCCCTCCCGGCACGGTGTGCACTTGCCGCAGGACTCGTGGGCGTAGAACTGGGTCCACCGGCGTACCGCCCGCACCACGCAGGTGGTCTCGTCGAAGATCTGCAGCGCCTTGGTGCCCAGCATCGACCCGACCGACGCCATACCCTCGTAGTCCAGCGGCACGTCGAGATGCTCCGGGGTCAGCAGCGGCGTCGACGATCCGCCCGGGGTCCAGAACTTCAGGGTGTGCCCGGTGCGGACACCGCCGGCGTAGTCCAGCAGTTCGCGCAGCGTGATGCCCAGCGGCGCCTCGTACTGGCCGGGCCGGTTCACGTGCCCGGACAGCGAATACAGCGTGAAGCCGGGCGATTTCTCGGTGCCCATGCTGCGGAACCAGTCGGTACCGCCGAGCAGCACCGGCGGGACCGAGGCGATCGATTCGACGTTGTTGACCACCGTCGGGCAGGCGTAGAGGCCCGCCACGGCCGGGAACGGCGGCCGCAGCCGGGGCTGGCCGCGCCGGCCCTCCAGCGAATCCAGCAGTGCGGTCTCCTCACCGCAGATGTAGGCGCCGGCGCCGGCGTGCACCACCAGATCCACGTCCACACCCGAGCCCAGGATGTTGCGGCCCAGGTACCCGGCGGCGTACGCCTCGGCGACCGCGGCCTGCAGCCGGCGCAGCACCGGCACCACCTCGCCGCGCACGTAGACGAAGGCGTGCCGGGCACCGATCGCGTAGGCGGCGATGATGGCGCCCTCGACCAGGAAGTGCGGGGTGGTCAGCAGCAGCGGGATGTCCTTGCAGGTGCCCGGTTCGGACTCGTCGGCGTTGATCACCAGGTAGTGCGGTTTGGGATTGGGTTCGTTCTGCGGGATGAACGACCATTTCGTGCCGGTGGGGAACCCGGCGCCGCCGCGGCCGCGCAGCCCGGACTCCTTGACCAGGTTGATGACCTCGTCGGGGGTCATCGCCAGGGCCTTGCGCAGCGCCCGGTAACCGTGGTGGCGCTCATAGGTTTGCAGCGTCCACGCCGAATCGGCATCCCAGAACCGGCTCAGCACCGGTGTCAGCGGTGTGCTCATGGGCGCCCCTGCTGTTCCCGGGCCACCTGCAGACCGGCCAGCGTGGCATCCCCGGTGAACAGCGGCCCGGTGTCCGGCCGGGGGTCGGGCAGCCCGGCCAGGGTGCGGGCGGTCTGGGTGAACGGGCACAGCGGTGCCCCGCGGGTGGGCACGACGGGATGCCCGGCGCGCAGATCGTCGACCAGATCCCGTGCGCCCGAGGGACTCTGGTTGTCGAAGAACTCCCAGTTGACCATCACGACGGGCGCGTAGTCGCACGCCGCGTTGCACTCGATGTGTTCCAGGGTGACCGCGCCGTCGGGGGTGGTCTCGCCGGCCTCGATGCCCAGGTGATCCTGCAGGGTGTCCAGGATCGCGTCGCCGCCCATGATCGCGCACAGCGTGTTGGTGCACACCCCGACCAGGTAGCGGCCGGTGGGGGTGCGCCGGTACATGGAGTAGAAGGTGGCCACGGCGGTCACCTCGGCGTCGGTGAGGCCCAATTGCTCTGCGCAGAAGCGGATTCCGGCGTTGGTCAGGTATCCGTCGACGGACTGGGCCAGGTGCAGCAGCGGCAGCAGCGCCGAGCGGGGTTGCGGGTAGCGGGCGATGATGGTCGCGGCGTCGGCGGCCAGCCCGGCCGCGACGTCGTCGGGGAAACTGTCCGGGCCGGCGATGCGGGGGACCGGTTCGCTCGGCCGACCCAGCGGGAGGTCAATGGGGTTCATCGGTCGACCCCTCCCATGACCGGGTCGATGGACGCCACCGCGGAGATCAGGTCGGCGACCATGCCGCCCTCACCCATCGCGGCCACCGCCTGCAGGTTGGTGAACGACGGGTCCCGGTAATGCACCCGGTAGGGCCGGGTTCCGCCGTCGGACACCATCTGCACCCCCAGTTCGCCGCGCGGGGATTCCACCGCCACGTAGCACTGCCCGGCGGGCACCCGGAACCCCTCGGTCACCAGCTTGAAGTGGTGGATCAGGCCCTCCATCGACGTGCCCATGATCCGGGCGATGTGCGCCGGTGAGTTGCCCAGGCCGTCGGGCCCCAGCTCCAGGTCGGCCGGCCAGGCCAGCTTCTTGTCGTCGATCATCACCGGCCCGGGTTCCAGCCGGTCCAGGCACTGCCGCACGATCTTGAGCGACTCGTTCATCTCCTCGACCCGGATGACGAACCGGTCGTAGCAGTCGCAATTGCTGCCGGTGATCACGGTAAAGTCGTAATCTTCGTAGCCGCAATAAGGTTGGGCCTTGCGCAGGTCATGCGGCAGGCCGGTGGCGCGCAGCACCGGGCCGGTGATGCCCAGTGCCATGCAACCGGTCAGGTCCAGATAGCCCACGTCGACGGTGCGGGCCTTCCAGATGTAGTTCTCCCGCAGCAGGCGTTCGAATTCGGCCAGCCGCCCGGGCAGGATGTCCAGCAGCCGCTGCACCCGGGCCACCCCGTCGTCGGGCAGGTCGGCAGCCAGGCCCCCGGGCCGGATGTAGGCGTGGTTCATCCGCAGGCCGGTGATCGCCTCGAACACCGTCAGGATCTCTTCGCGTTCCCGGAAGCCGAAGAACATGGCGCTCATCGCGCCCAGTTCCATGCCGCCGGTGGCCAGGGCCACCAGGTGGCTGGAGATCCGGTTGAGTTCCATCAGCATCACCCGGATGACGCTGGCCCGATCCGGGATGTCGTCGGTGATGCCGAGCAGCTTCTCCACCCCGAGGCAGTACACCGTCTCGTTGAAGAACGGCGACAGGTAGTCCATCCGGGTGACGAAGGTGACCCCCTGGGTCCAGGTCCGGTACTCCAGGTTCTTCTCGATGCCGGTGTGCAGATAGCCGATGCCGCAACGGGCCTCGGTGACGGTCTCGCCGTCGATCTCCAGGATCAGCCGCAGCACCCCGTGGGTGGACGGGTGCTGGGGACCCATGTTGACGACGATCCGCTCGCCGGGCGCCACGCCGGCGCGGGCCGCGGCGACCACGTCGTCCCAGTCCGATCCGGCTACGCCGATGATGGTTTCGGTCATCAGGTGTACGCCCTGCGCTCGTCCGGCGGCGGGATCTGTGCGCCGTGGTATTCGACCGGGATGCCGCCGAGCGGGTAGTCCTTGCGCTGCGGGTGGCCCTCCCAGTCGTCGGGCATCTCGATGCGGGTCAGGCCGGGATGCCCGTCGAAGACGATGCCGAAGAAGTCGAACGTCTCGCGCTCGTGCCAGTCGGTGGTCGGGTACACCGAAAACAGCGACGGCACATGCGGATCGGCGTCCGGGCAGGCCACCTCCAGCTGGATGCGCCGGTTGTGGGTGATCGACATCAGCGGGTAGACGGCGTGCAGTTCGCGGCCGGTGTCACCCGGGTAGTGCACCCCCGACACCCCGGCGCAGAACTCGAAGCGCAACGCCTCGTCGTCGCGCAGCAGACGGGCGACCAGCGGCAACCGGGTGCGCTCGATGTCCAGGGTGAGCTGGTCGCGGTGCACCACGACGCGCACCACGGCGTCGTCGAACCCGTCGCCGAGCAGTTCGGCGAGCCGGTCGACGACCGCGTCGAAGTAGCCGCCGTAGGGCCGCGGGGAGCCGCCGGGCAGTGCGACGGTGCGGACCAGCCGGCCGTAGCCGGAGGTGTCGCCGGTGCCGGTCGCCCCGAACATGCCGCGGCGCACGCCGATCACCTCGGGGCCCGCGTCGTCGGTTTCGCTCACCGCAGCAGCCCCTTGAGTTCCAGGGTGGTCGGGGAGTTCAGCGCCGCGGCCTCGGCGGCGGCGATCACCTGGTCGCGGTGCACCCCCAGCGGCATCTCGGCGATCTTGGCGTGCAGGGTGAGGATGGCGTTGAGCAGCATTTCCGGGCGCGGTGGGCAGCCGGGCAGGTAGATGTCGACCGGGACGACGTGGTCGACGCCCTGGACGATGGCGTAGTTGTTGAACACGCCGCCCGAGGACGCGCAGACACCCATCGCCAGCACCCATTTCGGCTCGGCCATCTGGTCGTAGACCTGGCGCAGCACCGGGGCCATC
Source organism: Mycolicibacterium insubricum (assembly GCF_010731615.1). NCBI lineage: Bacteria > Bacillati > Actinomycetota > Actinomycetes > Mycobacteriales > Mycobacteriaceae > Mycobacterium > Mycolicibacterium insubricum. The sequence goes on from NZ_AP022618.1 coordinate 1,896,848, forward strand.
TTCTGGCTGACCCGGCCCGCGACGATCATCAGGTCGGCCTGCCGCGGGGTGGCGGAAAACCGCTCCATGCCGAACCGGGCGATGTCGAAGCGCGGGCCGGCCGTCGCCATCATCTCGATGGCGCAGCAGGCCAGGCCGAACGTCGCCGGCCACAGGGAGCCCTTGCGGACGAACCCGGCCACCTTCTCCACGGTGGTCAGCAGGATCCCGCCGGGCAGCGCCTCTTCTAGTCCCATTCCAGACCGCCTCGGCGCCACACGTAGGCGTAGGCGACGAACACCGTCGCCATGAACAGCATCATCTCCACCAGGGCGAAGATGCCCATCCGGTCGAAGGCCACCGCCCACGGGTACAGGAACACGATCTCGATGTCGAAGACGATGAACAGCATCGCGGTCAGGTAGTACTTGATGGGGAATCGCTGCCCGGTGTGGCCGGCCGGTTCGACCGGTTCGATGCCGCACTCGTAGGCCTCCAGCTTGGCCCGGTTGTACCGGCGGGGGCCGATGAGCAGGGCGATTCCCACCGAACCGACCGCGAACAGCGCAGCAATGGCCCCCAGAATCAGAATGGGCGTGTACAGAGCCATTCGCCGGGCCGCTCCTCACGTGGGCTGTGGTTGTGAGCTGCGACACAGCGTAGCGATGTTAGTCAGTCTTCCGATGCGTTTTCGCTAGGATCGCTGTAGGCGTCCCGTCGCGATGGTTGCTGCGTAATCGCTTGGGACGTAGGGTCTTTCGCTGCGCCGATGGCGCTCACTGCGTGCGCCGGGTGTGCTCAGCGGCTGCGCAGCAGGTCGCTGACGGTATCGGCGAGCACCATGGGGTCGATCGGATGGGCGACCGCGGCCTCCGCGCGTGACCAGCGGGCCAGCCAGGCGTCGTCGCGGCGGCCGGTCAGCACCAGGATCGGCGGGCAGTCGGCGATCTCGTCCTTGAGCTGCTTGGCGATCCCCATACCGCCGGCCGGGGTGGCCTCGCCGTCGAGAATGGCCAGGTCGACCCCGCCGGCGTCGAGGGTCTGGATCACCACCGGTGCGGTGGCCACCTCCAGGTAGTCCAGTTCCGGCAGGTCCGGGTGGATCCGGCGGCCCAGCGCCAGCAGAACCTGCTCTCGGGTGCGGGCGTTGTCGCTGTAGACCAGGACCCGCAGGGCGGTGTCGGGCACGCCGGGAATCCTACGGCGCAACCGGCGCACCCCGCCGGGGATTGCCCCGGGTAGCGTCGAGGCGACACTGTGGCGTGACGACGTGAGGGGTCCAGATGCACAGATTCTCCGGGCTGGCCGCCGCGGGCCTGCTGATCGGCGGCCTCGCACTGGCCGGGTGCTCCCGCGAAGTGGGCGGCGACGGTGTCGCCGAATCCCCGGGCCCGTCCGGGACCACCAGCACCACGACGGAGGCGGACAAGCCGCAGGACCCCGCCGTCGCCGGCGGGTGTGCGGCCGCCACCACGTCGATGCTCACGCTGCAGCCGGCCAGTTCCGGACAGCCGGTGCTGGCGATCCCGCAGCCGGCCGGCTGGGAACGCAACACCACACTCGATTCCCAGATCGTGCGCGGGGTCATCGTGAACCAGAGCATGCGGGCCAACGACTTCACGCCGAACGCCGTGGTCACCGCCTCGCAAGGACCCCAGGGCATCGACAGCGAACAGAAGGTGATCGACGCCGAGCTGACCGGGCTGAACCAGCACGGCATGACGGTGGAGACGGCCGAGGCGGGCGTGGTCTGCGGGCACGCCAGCATGCGGGTCGGCTACACCCTGGAAGGGCGCCCGGTCAACGCGGTCATCGTCGGCGTGCGCAACGGTGACACCTATTACAGCGCCGTGGTCACCATGCAGACCGCCGACCCGACCAACGCTGACTACGTCCGCGACATGAACACCATCCTGGGCGGTTTCCAGGTCTGGTTCTAAGCAGCCCGGCGAGTCAGCTGCCCAGCCACCGGTCCCCGGCGCGCAGCAGGGCACTGGGCAGCTCGTGGCCGACCAGGCGCTGGGCCAGCCCGGCGGCGGCGATCGCCGCGTCCAGGTCGATGCCGGTGTCGACGCCGCAGTCGCGCAGCAGGTACACCAGATCCTCGGTGGCGATGTTGCCGGTTGCGCCGGGGGCGAACGGGCAGCCGCCGAGCCCGCCGACCGAGGCGTCCAACCGGGTCACCCCGGCCAGCACCGCGGCGTACGCGCTGGCCAGCCCGGCGCCGCGGGTGTTGTGAAAGTGCGCGCCCAGCGGCAACTGCCCGATCAGCGGCCGCACGGCCGCGATCAGCGCGGTGACCCGGCCCGGGGTGGTGGTGCCGATGGTGTCGGCCAGCGCGATCCGGTCGGCGCCCGCCGCCACCGCCCCCGCCACGATGTCGAGGACGCGCCGGGCCGGCGTGGGCCCGTCGAACGGGCAGTCCCAGGCGGTCGCGATGATCACCTCCAGGCGCGCTCCGCCGTCGTGGGCGATCGCCACGATGTCGGCGATGGCGGCGGTCGCCTCGGCGGTGTCGCGGCCCACATTGGCCCGCGAATGCCCGTCGGCGGCCGACACCACGTACTCGATCGATCCGATCCCGGCGGCCACCGCCCGTCGTGCACCGCCCGGGCCGGCCACCAGCGCGGAGAACTCGACGGTATCGAACCGGGCCAGCGCCGCGGCCAACTCGGCGGCGTCGGCCAGTGCGGGCACCTTCGACGGGGACACGAACGCGGTCGCCTCGATCTCGCGCACCCCGGTGGCCACCAAGGCGTCGAGCAGCTCCAGTTTCGCCGACAGCGGCAGCGGGTCCTCCAGCTGCAGACCGTCGCGCAGCCCGACCTCCCGGATGTCCACCCGCCGCGGCAGCGTCACAGCACACCCTCCTCGGCCAGCGCGGCGATCTCGGCGTCGTCGCGGCCGAGCAGGCCGCGGTAGATCTCGTCGTTGTGTGATCCGGGGCGCGGGGGACCGGCCGAGCGCACCGAGCCGGGAGATTCCGAGAGCACCGGAACGACCCCGGGGCCCTTGATGTTTCGTCCGACCCGCTCATCCCAGTGGTCGACGATCATGTTCCGGGCCAGCAGCTGCGGGTCGGTGAGGACCTCGGCGACGGTGTTGATCGGCCCGGCGATCACCCCGGCCGCCGATAGCGTGTCGATGATCTCGCCGGGCTGGCGGATCGCCGCCCAGGATCCGATGATGTCGTCGAGCTCGTCCTGATTGCGGCCGCGGGCAAGGTGATCGGCGAACCGCTCGTCGGTCGCCAGCTCCGGGCTGCCCATCGCGGCGCACAGCCGGGCGAACACGGTGTCCTGGTTGGCGGCGATCACCACCCAGGAGCCGTCGGCGCTGCGGTAGATGTTCGACGGCGCGATGCCGTCCAGGCGGGTGCCCGACGGGCCGCGCACCACCCCGCCGGCGTCGTAGTCGGGAATGGTGGATTCCTGTACCGCCAAACAGGATTCGGTGAGCGCGGTGTCGACGACCTGGCCGCGTCCGGTGACGGTGCGCCGGTACAGGGCGGCCAGCGCGCCCTGGGCGGCGAACATCCCGGCCAGCGAATCACCCAGCGACAGTGCCAGCCGCGGCGGCGGGCCGCCGGGGAACCCGTTCATGTGCCGCAGCCCGGATTCGGCCTCGGCCACCGAGGCGTACCCCGCCTTGCCGGCATTCGGCCCGGTCTGCCCGTAGCCGGACACCCGCACCAGGATGATCCCCGGGTTGCGCTGCGCCAGCACGTCGTAACCAAGGTCCCAGCGCTCCAGGGTGCCGGGCCGGAAGTTCTCCACCACGATGTCGGCGCGTTCGACGAGATCCAGGAACAACTCCCGGCCCCGCGGGTGGCGCAGATCGAGCGTGACGGCCTTTTTGTTGCGGGCGTGCACGGTCCAGAACACCCGCTCGCCGTCGATGTCGGCCTGGCCCCAGGTGCGCAGCGGGTCGGGCGCGCCGGGCGGTTCGATCTTGATGACCTCGGCGCCCATGTCGCCGAGCAGGCGCCCGGCGAACGGCCCGGAAATCAGGGTGCCGACCTCGACGACCCGGATGCCGTCCAGGGGCCCGGCGACCGGCGCGCTGTTCATCGGTCCAGCATCGCAGACATCATCGGCCAAACCCCTGCCGGGACAGCCAGTCCGTGCAGATCGCCACCGCCCGGCCCAGGGCGTCGCGCTGCTGCGGCCCGGAGTAGTAATGGTTGGCGCCGTCGATCTCGTGCAGCTCCTTGTCCGGGCAGCCGATCGCGTCGAACAGCCGGTAGGTGTGGCTGGGGGTGCAGGCGTCGTCGGCGCGGTTGCCGATGACCAGTGTGGGCACCGCGATGTCCGGGCCGGCGGCCACCGCGTCGGCGTTGGCGTCGTCGTAGCTCCACTGGGACAGCCAGCTGCGCAGCGAGCAGTACCGGGCCAGCCCGATGGGGGAGTTGTTCACCACCTGCGGGTCGCCGAGATAGCAGGTGCCCGGTGCGCGGTCGTTGGGGTCCACGGTCGGGTCCAGCCAGCGGGGATCGGCCATGGTGCCGTGCACGACGAAGCAAAACTCGTCGTCGGGCCGGCCGGCGGCGCGCAGTTCGGCGAGTTTGTCCTTGACCCAGGCGGTGATTCGCCGGTTGCGGGCGATTTGGGCGCCCCGGTAGCGGTCCAGGAACTCCGCGGAATACGGCGGCTGGTTGGGGTTGTGCGGGTCGTACAGGTCGAGTTCGGGGTCCCGGCGCGACGGGTCGGACTCGTCGAGGATGGACGCGTCGAGCCATTCGGTGAGCGTGCCGTGGCGGCTGATGTGGGCGGCCAGCAGCATCAGCCCGTCGGCCGGGATGAGGTCCAGTTTCGTCAGGTCCGGCCCGTCGCCGGACGGGGCGGCGGTCACCGTCGGGTGCTGGGCCTGCTGCTGGTAGAACACCGACAGCGAACCCCCGCCGCTCCAGCCGGCCAGCACCACCGTCGAATAGCCGAGCCGGTCGCGGGCGTCTTTGATGCACTCGCCGAGGTCCTGCACCACCTTCTCCATCAGCAGCGAGGTGTCGGTGCCCCGGAAGCGACTGTTGCAGTAGATGACGTGGTGACCGGCGCGGGCCAGCGCGTTGATCATCGGCAGGTATGCGCCGCCGCCGATCGGGTGCATGAACACCAGCACCGTGCCCGACGGGTTGTCACGGGGCTGCAGCAGGTGGCTCTCCAGCACGACCAGCTCGGCGACCCCGCCGTAGACGTCGCGCACCCCCGAATCATTCTGGTAGGCAATGAGATAGGGGATCCGGTCGTAGTCGTGGCGCGGTGTGCTCACCGGTGCTGGCCCAGGTCGTGGGCGAGCGCCGCGGGGGAGGGCTGCAGGCGGCGGCGGGTGTCGATGGCGATCACCGACCAGTCGACCCGGTCGTACTCGTCGAACTTGCGCCGGGCCCGCTCGCGGGCCTTCTCCGGTGCGCCGTGGTGCACACCCTGTGGGGCGTGGCTGATCAGGCCGGGCGGCATCGGGACGCCGAACAGCGATCCGCCGTGGAAGAACGCGATCTCGTCGTAGTCGACGTTGCGGTGATACCAGGGAATCCGCTCGGTTCCCGGTGCGCTCTCGGCCGGCCGGGGCAGGAAGTTCATCACGTACACCCCGGTGGCCTGCATGAACAAATGCACGGTGGGCACCAGGTGCACGCGTTCGGAGCCGACGACGTTGTAATCGGCGATGTTGAAAGTGAACGGGAAGTTGTCGCCCTGCCAGCCCACGACGTCGAGCGGATGGTGTTGGTAGTACAGGGATGTCGACCGGGTACCGGCGACCTCACGGTGCATCAGCCGGACCCGGTAGCCGTCCGCGGGGACATCGCCGTCGTCGTGGGCCTTCGGCTCGGGGATGACCACCCGGGTCGGGTCGAACGGGAAGTGCCGACCCAGCGGGCCCGGTGGCGGCACCCGGAACTCATCGGTGGCCGAGATCATCAGCCACGTGGTCTCGGTGTCGGGCAGCTGGCGCCAGGTGCACGCCTTGGGCAGGTAGATCCAGTCCCCGGGCCGGTAGTCCAGCGACCCGAACTCGGTTTCCAGCCGGCCGCTGCCGGTGTGGGTGAAGCACAGCAGGTCACCGTCGATGTAGCGGACGTGAAACGGCATCGCCGCCGCGCGCCGGGACAGCAGCACCTCGCAGTCGTCGTTCGAATACAGCAGCAGCGGGGCGCCGGCCGGGTCGGTGGAGTCCTCCGGTGTCAGCGCCGAGGCCACCACGTCGGTGGGTCGCAGCGGCCCGTCGGACCGGAACGCCGTCGGGTCGTTGCGTCGGTACAGGGTGGCGGTGCGCCCGACGAATCCGTTGCGGCCCAGCTCGTCGTCCTTGAGCCCGCCGAGGTCGGCGTGCATGCGTTCGGGCGTCTGCCCCTTGCGGAGGTGGACGAACGATTCCATCGGCGCGCTCCTCGGCGGTCGGGGTCGGGTCAGAAGAGACCGGTATGACGCCAACATTGCACACCGCCCGGCGGCGAATGCCCGGTTTCGGAAATGCGACGAGCCCCGGAAACCACGAGCCCCCGAAACCGTGCGGCACGGTCTCGGGGGCTCGTCGCGGAGCGGGGTGTTACTTCAGCTCGGCCGAGGACAGTCCCAGCAGGCGCCGCGCCACCACCAGCTGCTGGATCTGCTGGGTGCCTTCGAAGATGTCCAGGATCTTCGAATCGCGGGCCCACTTCTCCAGCAGGCTCTCCTGGGAGTAGCCCACGGTGCCGGCCAGTTCGACGGCCTTGAGCGTGATGTCGCTGCCGACGCGGGCGGCCTTGGCCTTGCACATCGACGCTTCCTTGGAGTTCGGCTTCTTGTTGTCGGCCATCCAGGCGGCCTGCAGCGTCAGCAGCCAGCCGGCCTCCCAGTCGGCCTCCATCCGGATGAACTCCGCGGCCGCCGCGCTCTGGGAGTGCGCGGGCTTGTCGTAGGAGATCTCGACGCCGGCCTCGGTGAGGATCCGGCGCAGTTCCTCCAGCGCGGCCCGGCCCACGCCGACGGCCATCGCGGCCACCATCGGCCGGGTGTTGTCGAAGGTCTCCATGACCCCGCCGAAACCCTTGTCGACGTTGATCTCCGGGCTGCCCAGCAGGTTCTCCTTGGGGATCCGGGCGTTGTCGAAGCGGATCACCGCGGTGTCGGAGGCCTTGATGCCGAGCTTGTGCTCCAGGCGCTCGACGATGACGCCGGGGGTGTCCCGCGGGACGACGAAGGACTTGATGGCCGCGCGGCCCTTAGACTTGTCCAGCGTCGCCCACACCACGATGTGGCCGGCCCGGGATCCCGCGGTGACGAAGATCTTCTCCCCGTTGATCACGTATTCGTCGCCGTCGAGGGTGGCCGTGGTGGTCACCGCCGCCGAGTCGGAGCCGAAGCTGGGCTCGGTGATCGCCATCGAGGCCCACAGGTTCTTGCCGAACCGCTCCAGCTGCTCCTCGTTGGCCACCGAGGAGATGGCCGCGTTGCCCAGGCCCTGGCGCGGCACGCTGAGCAGCAGTGCCACATCGCCCCAGGACACCTCGACGGCGTTCAGCAGCGCGGACATGTTGGCGCCGTTGACGTTCGTCTTGTCACCGGTGTCGGCACCGTGGAACGCGCCGGCGCCGGCCATCGAGATGGTGTTGGCCTCGGAGATGCCGTCGAACAGATCCGCCAGGGTGTCGAGCTCGACGGGGTAGGCGTGCTCGGACAGGTCGTACTTGCGGGATATCGGGCGGAACATCGCGACGGCGCCCTGGTGGCCCTTCTCGGCGACGGCCTTGAGCTTCTTGGGAAGTTCCAGATTGATTGCCATGTCAGGTTTTTCCTTGTCTTTGTCTCGGCCGGCCTACAGGACCACGACACCCTCGGCGACGCCGACACCGCGCAGATCGCGGTACCAGCGCTCGACCGGGTGCTCCTTGGTGTAGCCGTGGCCGCCCAGCAGCTGCACACCGTCGTTGCCGATCTGCATGCCGCGGTCGGTGGCCAGCTTGCGGGCCAGCGCCGCCTCGCGGGCGAACGGCATGCCCTGCTCGGCGCGCGACGCGCCGCGCCAGACCACCAGCCGCAGCCCGTCGAGCTCGATGGCGATGTTGGCGCACATGAACGCGACGGCCTGGCGGCGGGCGATCGGCTCGCCGAACGCCTCGCGCTCCTTGACGTAGGGGATGACGTAGTCGAGCACGGCGTGGCTGGTGCCGACGGCCAGCGCCGCCCAGCCCAGGCGCGACAGCGCGATGGCGTCGGTGTAATCCGAATCGCTCGCCTCGTCCTCGCCGAGCCGGTTGCCCAGCGGGACGGTGACGCCGTTGAGCTCGACCTGGCCCAGTGCGGCGGCCCGCAGGCCCATGCTCGGGTCGGCCTTGACGGTCAGTCCCGGGGAGTCGGACTCGACGATGAACATCGCCGGCTTGCCGCCCAGCTGCGCGGCGATGATGAACACCTCGGCCTGCGCGGCCGCGGGCACCAGCGACTTCACGCCGTCGAGCCGGTAGCCGCTCGGGGTGCGCACGGCGGTGGTCTTCAGCACGGTCGGGTCGAACAGGGCGCGCGGTTCGGTGATCGCCAGGCAGGCCTGCGGAACGTGTTCGCCGGCGAAGGCGCCCAGGTAGGTGGCCTGCTGATCGGCGCTGCCCCAGTTGGTCAGCGCCGAGGCGACGCCGCCGGGGGCCAGGATCGGCAGGGCCAGGCCCATGTCGCCGTAGGCCAGCGCCTCGGCGACGAGTGCGTTGGTGATGGTCGAGCGGGCCGCGGCGATGCCGTCGAAGTCCTCGGGCACGTTGATCGCGGTGACGCCCAGCTCGGCGGCCTTGCCGATCAGGTCGGCGGGGTAGGCGGCGGCCTCGTCGGCGTCGTGGGCGGCCGGGCGCAGGATCTCCGCGGAGAACTCCCGGACGGTGTCGACGATCATCTGCTGGTCTTCGTCCGGCGTCAGGTCGAAGTAGTCCGAGCCGCTGGCCTTGAGCCGGGTCGGGCTCTTGCCGGCGCCCTTGACCTTGTTGAACTGGCGCGTTGCCGCACCGGCGGTGGAGAAGGCGGTCTTGACGCCGTAGCGCAGGCCGCGGTTGAGCGGGTCGCGCAGGCCGTATTTGTCCAGGAATTCCTGGCCGACCAGCGGCGTGACGATGGCCAGGCCGACGTCGACCATCGAGCGCTTGTGGCGCTGCAGGCCGACGGCGCTTTCGTGGCCGGACTTCTTGGTGGATGGGATTTTGCTCATGGGTTCAGCAACCTCGGAATCGGTCGGGGTACCAGATGCCGCCTACCGTATCTTACTCAAAAGTAAGATCGCTGCTTTGTTACCGAACTCACACGTTCTGACGACTCAAAGTCGCGCGGTTCAATGCGGGCGGTTCCGGCTTCCCCTCGGCTCCGCCGGCACTCGCTGCGCTCGCGTCAACTCCGCCTCGATGGTCGGTTCCGGTCAGCGCCGGCTCCGCAAGCTCCGCCGGCTCGGCCTTCACCTCCGCCGAGCCTCGCCGAACCGCCCGAGCACCGCCTCGTGCAGCAGACCGTTACTGGCCACCGCGCTGCCGCCGTGCGGTCCCGGGGTCCCGTCGAGCGCGGTGAACGTGCCCCCGGCCTCGCGGACCAGGACGTCCAGCGGCGCCAGGTCCCACAGCGCCACCTCCGGCTCGGCCGCGATGTCCACCGCACCCTCGGCGACCAGGCAGTACGACCAGAAGTCGCCGTAGGCGCGCACCCGCCACACCTCGTCGGTCAACGCCACGAAGTCCTCCCGCAGGCCGCGGTCGGCCCAGCCCGACAGCGACGAGAACGACAGGCTGGCAACGCCCAGGTCGCCGACCGCCGAGACCCGGATCGGCCGGGTCTGGCCGCCGGCCGAGGTGAACGCGCCCAAACCCGTTCCGGCCCACCAGCGTCGGCCCAGCGCCGGCGCGCTGACCACCCCGACCACCGGGACCCCGTGGTGCAGCATGGCGATTAGCGACGCCCACACCGGAACGCCGCGGACGAAGTTCTTGGTGCCGTCGATCGGGTCGATGACCCATTGGCGGCCGTGCCCGGGCTCGCCGCCGAACTCCTCGCCGAACACCGCGTCACCGGGACGCCGCGCCGCGAGCAGTTCGCGCATCAGCGCCTCGGCGTCGCGGTCGGCATCGGTCACCGGGGTCAGGTCCGGCTTGGTCTCCACCCGCAGATCCAGGGCGCCGAAACGGGCCCGGGTCACGTCGTCGGCGCGGTCGGCCAGCTCCAGGGCCAAGGCGAGATCTTCGGCGAGGTCGAGGTTGGCGATGGCAGCGTCCATGAGTGCAGTCCTACCATTGCCCCATGTTCGAAGTGTTGTTTGTGTTGCTGCTGCTCGGTGCCCTGGTCCTGCTGCTCGGTCCCCGATTCTTCAAGCGCGGCCCGCGCAACGCCGAGGACACCGGCCACGGACAGTTGCTGATCACCGGCCTGAGCCCCCGGCCCGACGGGGTGACCGGAGAGCAGTACGTCACCATCAGCGGTGTCATCAAGGGCGACACCGTCGGCGAACACCCGGTGTACCAGCGGATGGCCGTAGACGTCGACGCCTGGCCCAGCATCGGCGAGGTGCACGACGTGACCTACTCGATCAAGAACCCGGACAACTGGCGGTTCGCCGCACCGCCGGTCGACTACCCGGACGACCCGCCGCTCCCGCATTGAAACCATGACCGGTCACCCGTGGGCGACGGCCAGCAGGTCCTCGATCCGGGTCAGCTTCACCCGCGGGCGCCCGGTGGGCTCACCCGCGCCGCGCTCGTGGGCGTCGATGAGCTCCCAGTGTGCGCTGGTTACCAGCGCCGGCTGGCGCTGTGCGAGCCAGGACGCCAGTTCGGCGTCACGGTCGGCGGCCGAACCACCCGCGTCGGCGGCGGCGAGATCGGCCAGCACCAGATCGGCCACCTCACCGGAATCGCGCTTGTTGTGCCCGATCACCCCCGACGGGCCGCGCTTGATCCAGCCCACGACGTACTCGTTGCGACTGCCGGTCACCCGGCCGTCGAGGTTGGGGATGATCCCCGCGCGCTCGTCGAACGGCAGGCCCGGGACCGGCCGGCCGCGGTAGCCGACCGCCCGCACCACCAGCTGGGCGGCCAGGTCCTCGCGCTCACCGGTGTCGCGGGCGGCCACCCGCCCGTCGGCGCCGGCCACCAGCTCGTTGCGGCCCAGCACGATGGACTCCACCCGGTTCGCGCCGCGGATCTCGATGGGCGAGGTGGCGAACCGGAACACGATGCGCCGGGCCCGCCCTGCCGGCGGCGTCTCGGCGATGTGGCGCAACACGTCGATGTTGAGTTTGACGGTGTGCCCGGCCGCGGCGGCATCCTCGTCGGAGATGGCGGCCAGGTCGGCGGGGTCGACGATCACGTCGACGTCGCGCATCGAGGTCAGCTCGGCCAGCTCGCGCAGCTCGAGGGTGGTGAAGGCGGCCTGCAGCGGCCCGCGCCGGCCCACGATCACCACCTCGGTCACCCCGCGGCCGGCCAGCGCCGCCAGCGCGTGGTCGGCGATGTCGGTGCGGGCCAGCTCGTCGCGGTCGGAGACCAGGATGCGGGCGACGTCGATGGCGACGTTGCCGTTGCCGATCACCACCGCGCGGCTCCCGGCCAGATCGGGATCGAGCTCGCGGAAATGCGGGTGCGCGTTGTACCAGCCGACGAAATCCACCGCGGCCAGGCTGCCCGGCAGATCCTCACCGGGAATGCCCAGCGGCCGGTCGGCCTGGGCGCCGATGGCGTAGACCACCGCGTCGTAACGCTGCGCCAGCTCCTCGGCGGACACCTGCGCCCCGTCGGCGCGCTCCCCGACGGTGATATTGCCGAAGTACCGGAACCGCGGGTTGGCGGCGGTCTTCTCGAATTGCTTGGCGATCGACTTGATCTTCGGGTGATCCGGTGCCACACCCGAGCGGACCAGACCCCACGGAGTCGGCAGCATCTCCAGCATGTCGACGTGCACGTCGAACTCGTCGGAGGTCTTGGCCGCCTGCAGCAGCGCCGCCGCCGCGAAGAAACCGGAAGGCCCGGAACCGACAATGGCGACGTGATAGGCGCGCATGGGCTCCCTTTCCGCGCGGGTGGGGCTGGCACCCGCGCCTACCCCCGACTGTAACGCCAGGGCCCTTTCGGCCAACGAGTGATCGGCCAGGTTGTGGCCGCCGGTAACCTGGACAGCCGTGGACCCCGACCTCGCGCTCGAAATTGCCGCCCTCGACACCACATTGACCACGGTGGAGCGGGTGCTCGACGTCGACGCCCTGCGGGCGAACATCACCACCCTGGAAGCCCAGGCCTCGGACCCGAACCTGTGGGACGACCAGGCCCACGCCCAGCAGGTGACCTCGGCGCTGTCGCACGCCCAGGGCGAGCTGCGCCGCGTCGAGGAACTCCGCGGCCGGCTCGACGACCTGCCGGTGCTGTTCGAACTGGCCGCCGAGGAATCCGGCGCCGACGCCGAGAACGCGCGCGCCGAGGCGGCCGCCGAGTTGGCGTCGCTGCGCGAGGACATCGAGGCGATGGAAGTCCGCACCCTGCTGTCGGGGGAGTACGACTCGCGCGAGGCCGTCGTCACCATCCGCTCCGGCGCCGGCGGCGTGGACGCCGCGGACTGGGCCGAGATGCTGATGCGGATGTACATCCGCTGGGCTGAGCAGCACAAGTACCCGGTCGAGGTGTTCGACACGTCCTACGCCGAGGAGGCGGGAATCAAGAGCGCGACGTTCGCCGTGCACGCGCCGTACGCCTACGGCACGCTGTCGGTGGAACAGGGAACCCACCGGCTGGTGCGGATCAGCCCGTTCGACAACCAGAGCCGCCGCCAGACCTCCTTCGCCGACGTCGAGGTGCTGCCGGTGGTGGAGACCACCGACCACATCGAGATCCCCGAGGGCGACCTGCGCGTCGACGTGTACCGGTCCTCGGGCCCGGGCGGACAGTCGGTCAACACCACCGACTCGGCGGTCCGGCTCACGCACATCCCCACCGGCATCGTGGTGACCTGCCAGAACGAGAAATCGCAGCTGCAGAACAAGGTGTCGGCGATGCGGGTGCTGCAGGCCAAGCTGCTGGAACGCAAACGTCAGGAGGAGCGCGCCGAGCTGGACGCGCTCAAGGGCGACGGCGGCAGCTCCTGGGGCAACCAGATGCGCTCCTACGTGCTGCACCCGTACCAGATGGTCAAGGACCTGCGCACCGAATACGAGGTGGGCAACCCGAGCGTGGTCCTCGACGGCGATATCGACGGATTCCTGGAGGCCGGCATCCGCTGGCGCAACCGCAAAGATGACTGACCTGCACGCACTGACCGGGCACGCGGTCGATTTCAAGGCGTCCTGGCACGGGTTCTGGACCGGCCAGATCGGCGTCTGGATCCTGACCAACGGGCTGCGAATCGTCATGCTGGTGCTGGGCGCGATGCTGGCGGCCCGGCTGATCAACTGGACCGCCGGGTGGATCAGCCGCCGCATCGACGCCGGGTTCCGGGAAAGCGATGCGCTGGTCCGGTCGGAGCGCACCAAACACCGTCAGGCCGTCGCCTCGGTGATCTCCTGGTGTTCCATCGCGCTGCTGTGCGTGCTGGTCTTCATGAAGCTGACCGACATCCTGTCGATCCCGGTCAGCTCGCTGGTGGCGCCGGCGGCCGTGCTCGGCGCGGCGCTGGGCTTCGGGGCGCAGCGCATCGTGCAGGACCTGCTGGCCGGCTTCTTCATCATCACCGAGAAGCAGTATGGCTTCGGTGATCTGGTGCAGCTGTCGGTGCAGGGCTCCAACGTCGACGCGCTGGGCACCGTGGAGGACGTCACCCTGCGGATCACCAAACTGCGCACCGCCGACGGCGAGATGTCCACCGTGCCCAACGGTCAGATCGTCAAATCGCTGAACCTGTCCAAGGATTGGGCCCGCGCCGTCGTCGACGTGCCGGTGCCCACCTCGGTGGACCTCAACACCGTCAACGACGTGCTGCGCCAGGTGTGCGACGAGGCCGTCGACGATCCCCAGCTCAAGGACCTGCTGCTGGACAAGCCGCAGCTGATGGGAGTGGAGAGCATCCACATCGACAACGTCAACGTGCGGTTGGTCGCGCGGACCCTGCCCGGCCGGCAGTTCGAGGTCGGCCGGCGTCTGCGAGTGCTGATCGTGGCGAAGCTGGCCGGCGCCGGTATCGCGACGGCGGGGGAACCCCCGACCGTCGGCGCGATCGTGCACCCGGCCACCGAGGTCGGCGCCGAGAGCGCCCAGGGCCCGGAGGTGTCGTCGTGACTCCGACAACGCGCCGCAACGCCGACAAGCAGTGGCCCGACTACCTGCTGTGGGGCCGGGTGCGCACCTCGACGGCGGTGCTGCTCGGGGCGTTCCTGCTGACCTGGTGGACCTATGACACCTACCGTCCGCAGCCCCCGGAGCCCGCGCCGGCGCAGCAGGCTCCGCCGGGAATGGTTCCGGCCTGGATCCCCAAGACCCAGGTCTACCAGCCTCAGCCCTACTCTCCGGAGCCGACGACCACCACGACGAGCCCCACCGAGACGCCGGAGCCGACGACCACCGAAACCACCGAGACCAGCCCGACCACGACGGACGTCAACCCGTTCCCCTGGCTGCAACCGCCGGCCACCACGACGGCGTCGGACACCCCCGGCGCGCCGACCCCGACTACCTCGGGGACCCCGAGTCCGCCGGTCGCACCGACCCCGACGACCACACCGCCACCGGCGCGGCCGTAGCGCCTGGCCCGGTTCGCCGGTCCGGCCGTCTAAACTGGCGTTCCGTGATGATCACCCTCGACCATGTGACCAAGCAGTACAAGAGGTCGACGCGTCCAGCGCTGGACGACGTCAGCCTCAAGATCGACAAGGGTGAGTTCGTCTTCCTGATCGGGCCGTCCGGCTCGGGCAAGTCCAGTTTCATGCGGCTGCTGCTGGCCGAGGAGCGGCCCAACCGCGGCGACATCCAGGTGTCGAAGTTCCACGTCAACAAGCTGCACGGCCGGCACATCTCGGCGCTGCGGCAGGTCGTCGGCTGCGTGTTCCAGGATTTCCGGCTGCTGCAGCAGAAGACGGTGACCGAGAACGTCGCCTTCGCGCTGGAGGTGATCGGCAAGAAGCCCGACACCATCAACCGGGTGGTGCCCGAGGTGCTGGAGATGGTCGGACTGTCCGGCAAGGCCGACCGGCTGCCCAGCGAGCTCTCCGGTGGTGAGCAGCAGCGGGTGGCGATCGCCCGGGCGTTCGTCAACCGGCCGCTGGTGCTGCTGGCCGACGAGCCGACCGGCAACCTCGACCCGGAGACCAGCAAGGACATCATGGATCTGCTGGAGCGGATCAACCGCACCGGCACCACGGTGGTGATGGCCACCCACGACCACCACATCGTCGACGCCATGCGGCAGCGGGTGGTGGAACTCTCGCTCGGCAAGCTGGTGCGTGATGAGCAGAGCGGCGTCTACGGAATGGATCGTTAAGTGCGTTTCGGGTTTCTAGTCAACGAGGTCCTGACGGGCCTGCGCCGCAACATCACGATGACCATCGCGATGATCCTGACGACGGCGATCTCCCTCGGCCTGTTCGGCGCCGGTCTGCTGATCGTCCGGCTGGCCGACCACACCCGCGAGATGTACCTGGACCGGGTGTCCTCCCAGGTGTTCTTGACCCCGGAGCTCAGCGCCAGCGACCCCGGCTGCGACGGGGACGTGTGCAAGGCCATCCGGGAGGCCATCCACGCGCGTCCGGAGTTCAAGGGCGAGGTGTTCGTCGACAGCAAGGAGGCCGGTGCGGAGGCGCTCAAGCGCAACCCGCAGTTCAAGGGCCTGGCCAGCGAGACGGTGTTCCCGTCGTCGTTCCGGGTCAAGCTGGCCGATCCGACCAAGCACAAGGACTTCGACGAGGCGATGGCCGCCCAGAACGGCGTCGCGCGGGTGATGAACGAGCTGACGCTGCTGGACCGGCTGTTCTCGGTGCTGGGCGCCATCTCCAGTGTCGCCTTCGTGATCGCGCTGGTGCAGGCCGTCGGCGCGGTGCTGCTGATCGCCAACATGGTGCAGGTCGCCGCCTACACCCGGCGCACCGAGATCGGCATCATGCGGTTGGTAGGCGCCAGCCGCTGGTACACCCAACTGCCGTTCCTGCTGGAGGCGGTGCTGGCGGCCACCGTCGGTGTCATCCTGGCGATCATCGGCCTGATCGTGGTGCGGGCGGCGTTCCTGGACCGGGTGCTCAACCAGTTCTCCAGCCTGTTCGCCCGGGTCGACTACCTCGACGTCCTCTATATCTCGCCGATCCTGCTGGCCGTCGGTGCGTCGATGGCGGCGCTGACGGCGTATGTGACGCTGCGCCTGTACGTGCGAAGGTAGCGGTGGTCAAGAGCAAGGAACTGCGCAAGGCCGCGGCCGCCAAGGCCGGCGACCGCAGCGGTGGACGGCGGGTGGTGGCCACCAACCGCAAGGCCCGCCACGACTACACCGTGCTGGACATCTACGAGGCCGGGGTGGTGCTGCAGGGCACCGAGGTGAAGGCGTTGCGGGAGGGTCAGGCGTCGCTGGCGGACGCGTTCGCCACCGTCGACGACGGCGAGATCTGGCTGCGCAACCTGCACATCCCCGAGTACCACCTGGGCACCTGGACCAACCACGCGCCGCGGCGCAACCGGAAACTGCTGCTGCACCGCAAGCAGATCGACGCGCTGACCGGAAAGATCCGCGACGGCAACCTGACCCTGGTGCCGCTGTCGCTGTACTTCTCCGACGGCCGGGTGAAGGTCGAGCTGGCGCTGGCCCGCGGCAAGCAGGCGCACGATAAACGGCAGACGCTGGCCAAGCGGGATTCGGAGCGTGAGATCTCCCGCGAGATGGGCCGCCGGGCCAAGGGCAAGCTCTAAATTCGCGCGCCCAGCCAGCGCCGCGCCAGGTCGGCCACCCAGGATTCGGCGGCGATCGGGTCGGCCGGCGGGGTGGTGATCAGCACCTGCTGGTCCACCCCGATGTCCGCCAGCCGGGTGGCGTCGTCGGGCTCGGGATCGCGCAGCGACACCACCAGGCGCAGGTCACCGAACTCCCGGCCGGCCTTGCGGCACATCCGGCGCAGCGTCGAGGTGCACCGGGCGGCCTCCTCGACATCGCCGAGAGCGAAGCCGTACCAGCCGTCACCGCAGGTCACCACCCGGCGCAGGTCGCGGTCGTCGACACCGCCGAACAGCACCGGGGCACGTCGCCGGGGCGGATGCATCCGCAGGCCCGCGTTTCCCGCCGCCGTTGCTGCGTCCCACAGCTCCCGCATCGCGTCGGCGTAGTTGCCGGCCCGGAAGTTCCGCCGGTCGTCGGTGGCCTCGGGCCCGGCCCCCTGGATCTCCAGGCCGAGCAGCAGACGGCCCCCGGAGAGCCGGTTGAGCGAGTCGGCCTGCTTGGCGACGACGGCCGGGTTGCGTTCGGGCAGCGGCTGGATTGCGGTGGCCAGCTCGATGGTGTTGGTGGCCGCCGCGGCGAAGCTCAGCGCGACGAACGGGTCCAGCCAGGTGATATCGGCGGCATCGAGGGCCACCCCGGTGGCCTGGGGGCCGTCGCCGGCCCACAGGGTGGCGAATCCGGTGCGCTCGGCGGCCGCAGCGACGGCGTCGATCACCGTGCGCTCGGCGCCGGCGCCGACGCCGAGTGCATGCAGTCCGAACTCCACGCCGCTGAGCATGGCAGCCGAACCCGCTGGTCCCGGCGTCGATCCGATTTCAGTATGGCAACGGACAACGGTGGATTAAATCGATTGTCCGCGGTGTTACTACCAGCGCTATGATGAAGGGCCCCGCCGAACCTCGGTGGGGGACGTGCACGAAGTACTAGCAGGACAAGGGGCTGAACGGTTTCGACTTCGCGCATCGAATCAAGGGAAGCGTGCCGGTGCAGGCAAGAGACCACCGTAAGCGTCGATGCAACCAATTAAGCGCCGATTCTCATCAGCGCGACTACGCCCTCGCTGCCTAAGCGACTGCGTGTCTGTCAGACCGGGAACGCCCTCGGCCCGGACCCTGGCATCAGCTAGAGGGACCCACCCACGGGTTCGGTCGCGGAACCCATGGGGACATCAAACAGCGACTGGGATCGTCATCACGGCTTGTTCACAGGACCGGGAGATCCGAGTAGAGGCAAGGTGAACTGCGCACGGAGAAGTCTTGAGGGAATGCCGTAGGACCCGGGTTCAATTCCCGGCAGCTCCACCGATAGAACACAGACAACTTCATATTCGAGACCTCCTTGCCGACGAGCAAAAGTGTCATACCCCTGCGGTACGACTGGATGCACAGGCGGTAAGGAGGTCTCTGCATGCGGATAGTCATGGTCCGGAGAAGCGCTCGCGAGGGCGAAGTTCTGCAAGCTCCCGATGGCGTGACAACGCTCCCATGGTCGTCGGTTGTGCAGGCGCTCGACCGGCAGGACATCCCGGACGGCCTTCCGTTCATCGTCGATGACGACGGCTCACTGACCGGCTGCGACCGACTCAACACCTACCTGCTGACCGCATGGCGTCAACGCGCCTACGACCTCGACAGCCTGCGGAGCTTTCACGCCTACCATCTCGCTCGGTTGCTGCGGTTCGTACGCCAGCGCCGCGGCGGGGAATTGGTGGACCTCACCGCCACCACGACTGAGGATCTGACCGCTTACCGGGATGCCCGCCAGCAGGAAGTCCTGGACAGCACGCTGGCTACCGAATTTGGCTGCTTCTCCTCGTTCTTCTACTACGCCGCCCAGATCGGCTGGATGGAGAAAGACCCGATCCCGCGCTGGGGCCGCAACAACCGCAACACTCTCATTTCCCACAAACATCGCGAGCGTAGAGCGCGATTCCTCAAGGCGGCCCAGACCAAGCACTTCCTCGAGGTCGGCCTGCGCGGTGACGGCTCCGACCCCGCGGGTGCGCCCGCCTACCCCGAACGCGACTACGTGTACGGGCTGCTACTGGCAACCACCGGCCTCCGACGCGAGGAGTGCGCGCTTCTCCTCGACGCCGAGGTTCCGGCCCCCGAAACGATGGGATCCGAGTCCATCCAGGTCTTCGACCGGCTCGGCAAGAAGCAGGTGGTCCGATCCATCTACATCACCGCACAGGTAGCCCACGCCACCGACCTCTACCGCCGGACGGAACGGCACCGCGTCGTAAAGGCGGCCCAACGCAGCCTCCGCGCCAAGATTCGTGACGGCTCTCTGCTGGTGGTCGACGACCTAATCGAGCGGCGGGGAAAGCTCTACGTCGCCATCGGATCCCAGCGCATTCCACTGGTCCGGTTCACCAACAAGGACCGGGCCAAAGCCGTCCGGCTCCTCGATGACGGCACCATCGACCCACTCGCGTTGTTCGTATCCCGCAGCGGACTCCCACCCGGACTCGAACGCTGGAACCAACTCTTCGCCGACGCTCGCGAACGAGTCCGCCACTCCGGCCACCGAGACCAGCCGCCCCGCCACGTTCACGTCACACCTCACACGATGCGACATTCTTACGCGGTCCGGATGCTGGCCGCGCTCATGAAGGAAGGACGACAGCGCGCCGGAGACGCCTACCTGCTGCTGGCAAACCCCGTACTGACCGTCAAGGAACTCCTCGGCCACGCCAGCGTCCAGACCACCATGCACTACCTCCACGCCGCAGGCACATGGACCGAAGACGTTCCGGCCGCCCTCGCGGGAACCGCAGCCGACGTCGTAGGACATACCGATGACGACCCCGGCCCCGACCCCGAGACCATCGAGGACGACTGGGATGAGCCCGACGTTGGCCCCGATGCCGGAGACGTTCAGTGAGGGGCTCCTACTCGACCCCCGACGTGCCCGCGAATTCTGCGACACCGTCGGCGTCGAACGATGGCCGGTTCACCTTCGAGTGGGCCGTGTACAGCGACACACTGACCTACACCATTGACCCCTCGACGTTTGAGACACCGGTTATCGCAGCCGAACTCGCAGGGACTTGGCTCGAGGTGCTTACTGAGTTCGGGCGCATGGAGTACTCACTCACGTCAGGGCTTCTGAGCTTCTTGCGGTCGATGGGTACGCTACCGCTGACCGACGATCAGAAGACCGCATTCGCGTTGCGGGACTTGCGCCGGGCACATTTGGACCTGTGGGAACTCAATATGCTGGCTAGTCACCGAGAAGCGAAATCAGACACCGCCTATCGCAAAGTCGTCCACGTCTTCGCCCTCCTTCGACGGCACGAGGATGACCACCCCGGCACGCTTCATGAACAGATCGCCGATCGGTTGGCGCGACAACCGCGCTTATGGCACCACCGCAACGACGGACTGCCGCCGCTGAGCGAGCAGGAGACCCGCGCATGGCGCCGATGGGCTTACCAGAAGGCGAAAAATGCTCTGTCCCAGCCGGACCGAGGCATTACCGACATCGACGTCCAGACCGCCACACACGTACTGCTCAGCCTCGCAACCGGCGAACCGCCTGAGGTGCTCCGCGCCCTGACCGTTCACGACATCGAAGCCACTACCACGGCCGAAGCAGAGGACTCGGTGTCCACGCTGTCGCCGATAGACAGACTCCGCTATCTCGCCGAGAACGACCTCATCGACCTGCTCCGCGTCCGATACACCAAGAACCGCGCACACGAAACGTACGACGAGGTGTACGCCCGCCGTGACACCGCTCCATTCACCGCGTTTCGCTGGGCCGTGATGCTCAACGCAGCCGCCCGCGCCGAATCTGATAACCCCTCATTGATCCTGATGGAGGATGTTCATGGGAGAGTGAAGCAACCACCTTGGCAGCGCCTGGCTTACCGGCTATCTGAGATTGCCGCGCGGAACAGCCTTCCGCTATCGGGTCCGAACCAATGGGCACGGCTGCGCAAGGTTGCCACCACCCGCGAAGTGCTCGCCGACCCCAAGTCCTACCTGGCTAACGGGCGCCGCCACTCCGCGAAGACCTTCTTCGGCCACTACACCAACAGCACTGTTCTCCGCGCCGAAGCCGGCCGCATCCTCATCGACAGCGTCAACGACATATTCGACAGCGCTATCAACGGTCCGACCATCGTTAGCCCGGACGCTGAGCAAGCCATCCGAGCCGGTGCAGACGCGCCCGGCCTCGACCAGGACACCGCCAGCGCTCTAGTTGCCGGCCAACTCGACGGACCACACACCGGATGCCGCAATCCTCTCGACAGCCCCTACGAGAAGAAAGGAACGGTCTGCACCAAGTCCATCACCGGCACCTGCTTCGCGTGCCCCAACGCGCTCATCACGCTGCACCACCTGCCGGCTGCCCTCGCGATCCAGGACATGACACATCCCGATCGCGCCGCCGACCCGGAAACCTGGCAGACGCACTGGAAACCGATCTACGACACCATCACTGAGGTGGTCCTGCCGACCTTCACTCCCGAGCAGGTCAAGCACGCCCGCCAGCAAGCGAACCTGACACCGATCGACGCAGGCATTCTCAACGACATGCGTGGCGTCCCGGAAGCACCGGCATCGTGACGGCCAGAAGATCCCCGCGAGAATCCCCAGCATTGTGGAGGAACCCCTTCACCGCGGAGGTGCGCGTCTGGCCCCATCTTGCCGGCGGCCCGCAATACGGCGACGACCCATGGGATCTCGCCCTTGTGGCCAACCGGGTCAACATGGCAGAGCGCTACATTCACTTCGCCAGCGCTCCGGATGTGCACCGCATGACCGTCAAGAACATCCTCATGACGGTCGCAGCCCCCGACCGCGAAGTCGTCGTAGAGGCGGGCGTCATCCGCCGCGGCGACGGAACACCACCAGCAGGGCTATACGACTGCTTTCGCAAGCTCGTCGTCATCGCCAAGTGGTCCGAGGACAACGGAACCGCCCGCTTCGCCGACTGGACTCAAGCCGACGCCGATCGTTTCCTCGATGACCTCCGCACTGGCCAGCACCGCGCGGGCGGCGTCGGACTCACCGCGACGAGTATCCGTGGGTACGTCACCACCTTGCGGTTGCTGCGAGAGTGCCAGGCAGTTCTGCCCGATGCGCTTTCCTTCTTCCCCTGGGCGGGCCGCAGCGCTTCCAGCGTCAGCGGTGAAGTCACGCACACCGAGAACACCACGCCGCCCCTCCCGTGGGAGACCTGGGCGCCGCTCATCACCGCATCATGGGTAATCGTCGACCGATTCAGCGATGACATCATCGCCGCGACCGATACTCGAGCTGCGCTTCCGAAGGAGCCACGAGGACCAGCTGGAGCCAACGCGTACAACGCCTTGCTCGACTGGACGGAGCAGCGCGGTCTGTTACCCCTGCATACCGGGTTCGGCCGCACCAAACATCAACGAGGAGAGCCGAATACGACACTGCTAGAAAAACTCCTCGGCATCAACGCCAACGTCCTCAACCGGGCGAGCCACCAGTACATGCCGGACGCCACGGCACTAATCGCAACCGCTGCGGCCGACCCGCAGCGGGCGACTTTCGGAGGACTGCACGTGCCGACTGCCGTCGTCTCCCACCCGGACGGGACAAGCAGCCCGTGGGTGGAGGAGTTGGGCCTCGGTGAAACCGAGTATCTCGAAAGCGTGCTCCGCGCTGCTTGCTACATCCTGATCGCCAGTCTTACCGGCATGCGCGACAGCGAGATCCAGGAACTGACATGCGACAGTCACACCACCAAGGACGGACTCGCCGCGCTCCGCAGCATCCAGCACAAGGGCAACGACCATCCTGACGGTGAGCGCCGAACGTGGTGGGCACCCAGACCTGTCATCCGGACCGTCGAGGTGCTGGGCGAACTCACAAGACACGACACGCATCTGTTCGCCCGCCGCAGTGGCAACGCTGGCTCCTACGCCCCGAATCGCGACATCGCCAGGCTCATCGCGTTCGTCAACGATGACCCCGCCCAACGACCAGGACGCGGTCGGGGACTCGGGCTGGAACACATCGCGATCCCGAACGGCCAGGCCGTCAACGCAACCTCCCTCCGACGTGCGTTCAGTGTCTTCGCCACCACCCGCCCCGGAGCGGAACTCGGATTGGGAATCCAACTGGGACACAGCGCATGGCGGATGACCACCGGCTACATGAGTGACGGACAACAACGGGCCGTACGCCTCATGGACGACGAACGCAAACGCGTCCTGCACAGCGACGCCGCCGCCCTGCTGCAGGCGGATAGTCCCGTGGCAGGGCCGGCAGCTCACCACGTGACCGGATTCCGCGCACAGATCATCACCAACTCTGACCGCGCCGATCGCCTCACCGCAACGCTAGCCGAGCGACTTCACCTGGGGCTCACCAATGACTGCATGTGGAACCCGGCAACCAGTAGCTGCGGCGGCGACCGCCCAAAACTCGGCGACCACGTGTGCGTCGGCGTCGACTGCACCAACGCCCTACTGCGCTCTGCACATGTCGGCGTGATCGCCAGTGCCATCGACCGCATCGACACCTACCTCGATCAACAGCGCGGCCATCCGGCTCTCATCGAACAGATGCGCCGAGACCGCGCAAACCTCGCCCGCATCCGCCGCGAACTCACCACGGCCGACGACCCAGACGACCTCTACGACGACGACCTGGACCAGGAGAACGAACATGCCTAGCCCCACCCGCAAGCGCGTCAGCGATGCCGTCATGCAAGCGATCGCCGACGCCATCACCGCCATTGAGAACAGCTCCGACATGCCACGCACCAAAAGACAAATCGAAGCGATCACCGGCCGGAGTCACGACGCCGTCGCTCGCGCCTTCGTTCAGGACCGAATCGAGAACAGCTCGTACCGTCTCAACAGCCGCTTCGAGCAACTCACCGCGAACCTGACTAGGGGTGACAGCCTGAATGCCGCTGCGATCCGTAACGACCGGCAGACCATCGCCGAACTACGCCAGAAGAACCGTGACCTACACGACCAACTCGACCGCTTCGCCACCGCACTGTTCGCGCGGCAGCTTGATGCCGAGAACGAGCGGGCGGAGATCGAACTCGTCACGCGAATCCGGCGAGGCCAGCGGGGGGAGTAACGAGTTTCGCCCACGCGGATCTGTGCGGATCGGTTCGATGAGCGAATCGAGCACAATGATCGCCCGGCCCAAGTCCGCAGAAGCTACACCGGACGCATCGTCGGCGTGATCCGATCGCCGCTCGGGCGACGCCCCGCCGGGATCGACAGACCGTCACCAAAACGCACCGTCAAAACGCGGCGTTGGTCTACCCCATACAGAAGGCAAGTCGTCCCCCACCGGGATGGTACCGGTTCCGGTACGCGGTGGGGGTCACCCCGAACCAGCGTTTGCAGGCGCGGGTGAACACGCTGTGCTCGGCGTAGCCGAGCTGGCGCGACACGTGGGACACGGGTAGGTCGGTGCCGACGAGCAGGCGGTGGGCCAGTTCACGGCGGGTCTGGTCGACCAGTTCGGGGAAGGTGGTCCCTTCCGCGACGAGGCGTCGCTGCAGGGTCTTGGGGTGGATGCCGAACTGATGGGCCACCAACCCCGCCGTGAGTTCGCCGGTGGGTAGCAGTTGGCGCACCATGCTGCGCACCGTGTCGGCGATGTCGCGTGTGCGCTGACCGTGGGCTTCTGTCAGGTAGTGCATGGCGAGTCGGTGTGCCAGCGGATCGTGGGTGAGCGGGCGCTGTAAATCCTTGGCGCGCAGGGTGAATCCCGCGATCGGATCGTTGAAGTGGGCTGTGCATCCGAAGTAGCCGCGGTAGTCGGAATCGGTTCCCAGCGGCGGGTGCGGCACGTGCACGGCGACGGGTCGGTACGCGGCGCCCAGGAACAGGCGCAGCACCTGCAGGGTGAGGCCCAATGCTAGTTCGATCGCCTGGGATTGCGGGGGCGACGGCTGCAGCAGGAAGTCGTATTCGAACCGCCGCAGCGCCGGATCGGCATGGTCGGTGATGCGTGCGATGATACCGGGGCTGTGGGAGCTCATGTAGGTGTCCAGGATGGTGAACGCCTCGGCGACGGTGGCCGTGGTGCGGGCCGCGAGCGCGACCGGGCCGAGGATGTCGATGCTCTGGTGCTGAGCGAGCTGGAGTCCTAAGTCGGGCACATCCAGGACCGTGGCCGCGTCTTCGACCGCGGCGATGGCGCTGCGCAGCGGAATGAAGCGGTCATCGTTTCCCGCGTCGGCGGGATCGATCCCGGCCGACGCCAGCAGCGCGTCCGGATCTCCCCCGTGAGTGCTGACAAGCGGAGCGAACCCGGTGAGCGACGATCCACGGACCAGATGCATGTCCATGATAGTCAAGAAGAGGTCCAGCAAAGTCAAGACAAGCGGGTGCCGGGTCGTGCAAAGTGGTTGCCCGGGTCGGGGAACCGTGACGTGTTGTGGCCGACCCGATAAGGGTGGGCCACAACGGAGATGAACCAGGGGAACCCCGTGAACCGACGTATCACAACGCTGCTGGCCGCCGCGGCACTCGCCGCCGCTCCGCTGACCATCGCACCGATCATCAACGCGGCCACGGCGTCGGCGGATGTCTGCGCAAGCGCCGGGGGCCGGCACTTCTCCGCAGGCGGCTGCACCAACATCGCCGGCGACGTCGCCGTGGGTGCGGCGATCGCGGCCCAGCATGTCCCGTACGTGCCCGGCGAGATCCCCTGCTACACCGTCGAAGGCGTTCCGTACTTCACCCCGCCCGGCCAACCCTGCTGACCAGCGGCGACTGCACACACCGCGGCGCCACACCAGCTAACCTGCACCCGAGCGGCCCCGCGAGCGGACCCGCGGTGCCAACTGACAATCAGAGGAGAACGAATGAGGTTCGGCAAGGCCATGGCGATTGGTATCGCCGCGGCGGTGGTCGCAGCGATCGCGGGCTGTGGCGGCAAATCCGAAGCGCCCACGGGCAGCTCGGCGGTGACGCCGCAGGAGATGCGCACGATCGCCAAAGAGGCATACGTGTACGGCTTCCCGATGGTGGACATGTACCGCATCGAGAACGCCTACGCGGTCAGCAAGGACAGCGGCCAGTACCTGGGCGACTGGAACCAGATCCACAGCATCGCCCGCGTTTTCACCCCGGCCGACACCACGGTGCAGACACCCAACTCCGATACGCCGTACTCGTTCCTGGCAACCGACCTGCGGACCGAGCCGCTGGTGCTGACGGTGCCGCCGATCGAGCAGGGCCGGTACTTCTCGCTGCAGTTCATCGACAGCTACACCTACGTCTACGACCTAATCGGCAGCCGCACGACCGGCAATGGTGGTGGCACCTACCTGCTGGCCGGCCCCGGCTGGCAGGGCGAGAAACCCGCCGGCGTCGACAAGGTGATCCGCACCGACACTGACTTCGGGCTGGTCCTGTACCGCACGCAGCTGTTCAACCCGGCCGACCTCGACAACGTCAAGAAGATCCAGGCCCAGTACAAGGTCGAGCCGCTCTCGACGTTCCAGAAGGCGCCGGCCCCAGCCCCTGCGCCCGCGGTCGACTTCATCACGCCGCTGACACCGGACGAGGAGAAGACGTCGCTGGACTTCTTCAAGGTCCTGGGCTTCACGCTGAAATACGCACCGGTGAAGCCGGAGGAGAAGGAGCTGCGGGATCGGTTCGCCAAGATCGGGATCGGACCCGACGGGGATTTCGATCTCGCCACGCTCAGCGACGAGCAGCGCAATGCCATCGAGGGCGGCATGGCTGATGCGTGGGCCGAGCTGCACACCTTCCAGACCGAGCAGATGCAGACCGGCAAGGTGACCTCCGGTCAGTTGTTCGGGTCCGCCGAGCAGTTGGGCGGCAACTACCTGTACCGGTTCGCCGGAGCGGTGATGGGCATCCTGGGACTGCCGGGCGCCGAAGCCATGTATATCCCGCTGACCAACGACTCGGCCGGCGCCAAACTCAACGGCGCGAACACCTACACGCTGACCTTCCCCGCTGGGCAGCTCCCGCCGGTGAAGGCGTTCTGGTCGGTCACCATGTACAAACTGCCGGAGATCCTGCTGGTCGAGAACCCGATCAACAGGTACCTGATCAACTCGCCGATGCTGCCGGACCTGGTGCGCAACCCCGACGGCGGGATCACCCTCTACCTGCAGCACACCTCGCCGGGACCGGAGAAGGAATCCAACTGGCTGCCCACCCCGGCCGGCGACTTCGAGATGATCCTGCGGACCTACTGGCCCGAGCAGGCGATCAGCGACGGCAGCTGGACGCCACCGAAGGTATCGAAGAGCTAACCGACCGAAACCCACAGTGGCCCGGCCGGATTCGGGCGAGCCGGGAGTGGGAGGCGGCCAGATCGTGAAGGATAGAGACGCGCCGGAGAACACCGACGCGTGGAACACGGCCCGCCGGGGCCGCGGAGAGGACACCAGCAAATGACAACGGGCCCACAGGTTTCCAGAACCCATCTGCCGATTCCGAGCGCGCCGCGAACGGGACTGGTCACCTACGACGCGAAGGATCCGGACACCCCGCATCCGCTGATCCGCGACATCCGGCCCCCGGAGGGCGCCCCGAACATCCTGGTGGTCCTGCTCGACGATGTCGGGTTCGGTGCGGCCAGCGCGTTCGGCGGGCCGTGCGCCACCCCGACCGCCGAACGGCTCGCGGCCGGCGGTCTGAAGTACAACCGGTTCCACACCACCGCCTTGTGTTCACCCACGCGGCAGGCCCTGCTGACCGGGCGTAACCATCACTCGGCGGGGATGGGTGGGATCACCGAGATCGCCACCGGCCAGCCCGGCTACAACTCGGTGCTGCCCAACACCATGTCGCCGATCGCGCGGACCCTCAAGCTCAACGGGTACAACACCGCGCAGTTCGGCAAATGCCATGAAGTGCCGGTGTGGCAGACCAGCCAGGTGGGGCCGTTCGACGCCTGGCCCAGCGCCGGTGGGGGTTTCGAGCACTTCTACGGCTTCATCGGCGGCGAAGCCAACCAGTGGTACCCCTCGCTGTACGAGGGGACCACCCCGATCGAGGTGGACCGCACCCCCGAGCAGGGCTACCACCTCACCGAGGACCTGGCGGACAAGGCGATCGCCTGGATCGGTCAGCAGAAGGCCCTCGCACCGGACAAGCCGTTCTTCACCTACTTCGCGCCAGGCGCCACCCACGCCCCGCACCACGCACCCAAGGACTGGATCGACAAGTACCGCGGCAAGTTCGACGCCGGCTGGGATGCATTGCGGGAGCAGACCTTCGCCCGGCAGAAGGAACTCGGGGTGATCCCGCAGGACGCCGAGCTGACGCCGCGGCCCGAGCAGATCCCGGCCTGGGACGACATGCCCGAGGAGCTCAAGCCCGTGCTGCGCCGGCAGATGGAGGTCTACGCAGGGTTCCTCGAGCACACCGACCACCACGTCGGCCGGGTCATCGACGCGCTGGACAAGCTCGGAATACTCGACGACACCTTGGTCTACTACATCGTCGGGGACAACGGCGCCTCCGCCGAGGGCACCTTCAACGGCACGTTCAACGAGATGCTGAACTTCAACGGGATGGCCGCGCTGGAGACACCCGAGTTCCTGATGGAACGCCTCGACGAGTTCGGCGGCCCGGACTCCTACAACCACTACGCGGTGGGCTGGGCGCACGCCATGTGCACCCCATACCAGTGGACCAAGCAGGTCGCCTCGCACTGGGGTGGCACCCGCAACGGCACGGTGGTGCACTGGCCCAACGGTTTCCAGTCCCGCGGCGAGCATCGTGATCAGTTCCATCACGTGATCGACGTGGCGCCCACTTTGCTGGAGGCCGCCGGGATCCCGGAGCCGCTGTTCGTCAACGGGGTGCAGCAGGCGCCGATCGAGGGCACCAGCATGCTGTACTCGTTCAACGACGGCGGGTCCGCCGACCGGCACGAGACCCAGTACTTCGAAATGTTCGGCAACCGCGGCATCTACCACAAGGGCTGGACCGCGGTGACCAAGCACAAGACACCGTGGGTGCTCATGGGCGAGGACACCGTCGCATTCGATGACGACGTGTGGGAACTCTATGACACCACGGTCGACTGGACCCAGGCGAAGGATCTGTCGAAGGAGCAGCCGCAGCGTCTGCACCAATTGCAGCGACTGTGGCTGATCGAGGCGACGCGATTCAACGTCCTGCCGCTGGACGACAACCTCACGGTCAGGATGAATCCCGACCTGGCCGGACGCCCGACGCTGATCAAGGGGAACACGCAGGTGCTGTTCGCGGGGATGGGGCGGCTCTCGGAGAACTGCGTGCTCAACCTCAAGAACAAGTCGCACTCGGTGACCGCCGAGATCGACGTGCCCGAGGGCGGCGCCGAAGGCGTGATCGTCGCGCAGGGCGCCAACATCGGCGGCTGGTCGCTGTACGCCCACGGAGGCAAGCTCAAGTACTGCTACAACCTCGGTGGCCTGCAGCATTTCTTCGCCGAATCCGCCGAACCGCTGCCTTCCGGTGCGCATCAGGTGCGCATGGAATTCGCCTACGACGGGCCGGGTCTGGCTAAGGGCGGCACGGTGACCCTGTTCGTCGACGGCGCCGCGGTGGGTACCGGGCAGGTGGCGGCAACGCTGACCAACGTGTACTCCGCCGACGACGGGCTCGACGTCGGTGCGGACACCGGTTCGGCGGTCTCACCCGACTACCGGCCAGGTGACAACCGCTTCACCGGCCGGGTGCGCGGCGTGCAACTGGCGATCGCCGAGGAATCTGACGCCGCCGGCCATCAGGTGGACCCCGCCGAGGCCGTGCGGATCGCCCTGGCCCGCCAGTAGCAGATCGGATTAAGGACCCCGTGTGCTGTAGCGGAACTTCGGTCGCGGCGTCGCCGGCGGGCGACGTGGCAAAGCGGACTTTGGCGACCGCTCTGCTGTAATGGTGGAAGACACTCTTCCTCGACCGCGCCGGATGCGACGGCATACAGACGACACGGAAGACACTCTAAATATGACAGTTAGCTCCACAACAAAACAGCAGGTCAACCCACCCGGATCGGGTGGGTTGACCTGTTTTCGACACCGGCGTCAACGGGGAGCGGCCTACCCAAACCGGTGGCGGCCGTCGCCGAGTCCGTGGACATCACCGGCGGGCGTGCAGCCCGTCGATCCCGTGATGGAGCACCATCGCACCGAGCACCAGCAGCAACACCGCCAGCAGCGCGGCGTTGTTGGCCTCCATCCAGGTTTTCAGCCGCGCCAGCGTCCGGTCGAGACGCTGTCCGAAGCCCGCGTAGGTGAGGATCGGGAGGGCGACCGAGGCGGACGCCAGCATGACGAAGAAGGCCGTCGCGATCCAGACGCCGGCTCCGGGCAATCCGCTGGTGCCGATCGCCAGCCCGGCCGGAAGGCAGATGAGCAGCACGTCGGGCCGCGCCAGCACAAGGACCACGGCGGTGATCGCCGCCCGGGGCGGCGTGATCGTTTCGAAGGACCGCATCCACCCGGGCGGATCGGTGTGCCGGCGGCGGGTCAGCCAGTGGTAGACACCGACCAGGATCAGGACGGTGCCGAGGATCACCCGCATCCAGGCCGCCCATTCCGGCGGCCCCTCGCGTTCGGTGGTGAGTGCTCCCGCACCGGCGGCGCTGAGTGCGGTCACCGCGGCCAACCCCGACACCCAGCCGGCGAGAAACGCCAGGCCGCTCCGTCGAGGTCTCGGCGCCTGCAAGACCAACACCGCCGGAATCACCGTGATCGGCGACAGTGCAACGACCAGCCCGAGCGGGACGAGGTCGGTGAGCACCGCGCTCCAGCTCTGCGCCATGGGCAGCAACGTACCGGTCCGAGGGCGTCGCCGGGGGCCATTGACGTGCCGTCGGACGGGAACCCGGCACCTCGTGCGGCAACGGTCATACTGTCCGTACACACCGCACATTCCGTGCCTGCCGAACGTCGGATCGGAGATTTCCATGGGACACGTCTGTCGCGCTCGGATCGGCGTCGTGGCCGTCGTCGCACTGCTACTGGCGACCATGACCGGCTGTTCCCGCCACGACGATTCGACCCAACCCAGCCCGGACGCCGCCCAGCATGCGGTGGCGCTGCTCGACGCGCTGGTGCGCGGCGACACCGGGGACGTGACCGCGGAGTTCGACTCGACCATGCGCGAATCGCTGTCAGCCGACCAGCTGGCCGTCTCCTGGGCGGGTTATCAGAGCATGCTGGGCGCCTACCAGTCCCACGGTGATCCGACGCAGGTCGCCCGCGGCGATCTGACGGTGGTCAGCGTGCCGTTGACGATGGCCAATGCGCCCGGCGAGTTCCGGGTGACGTTCCGGCCCGACGGCACCGTCGCCGGTCTGTGGCTGCTGAAGGCGGGCGTCCCGATTCCCTGATCCGTCCCTGCACCGGGGACGCCGCGCGGCCCGCGGGTACCATCGTCGGGTGCACCTGGGCGAAGGCGAGGAGTTTGCCGGCTTCACCGTGGTACGGCGACTGGGCGGCGGCGGCATGGGCGAGGTGTACCTGGCGCAGCATCCCCGGTTGCCCCGACTCGACGCACTGAAGGTGCTGAACCCCGAGATTTCCGCCGACGATGACTACCGGGTCCGGTTCCTCCGCGAGGCAGAGATGGCCGCCGGGCTGGGACATCCGCACATCGTCAGCGTGCACGACCGCGGCGAGACCGAGGACGGCACCCTCTGGGTGTCCATGGAGTACGTCGAAGGCATCGACGCCGGGGCGTATCTGGCCCGCCACTATCCCGACGGGATGCCGCTGTGGATGGTCACCGAGATCACCCTGGCGATCGGTGCGGCGCTGGACTACGCGCACGGGCAGCGCCTGCTGCACCGCGACGTCAAACCGGCCAACATCCTGCTCGGGGACCTGGGCGAGGGCCAGTACCGGGTGGTGCTGACCGACTTCGGCATCGCCCGCGTCGAGGGCGAGGAACACCGGCTGACCGAAGCCAATATGACTGTCGGGACCGTCAACTACACCTCGCCGGAGCAGCTGACAGCCGACCACCTGGACGGCCGGTCCGACCAGTACTCACTGGCCGCGACCGCCTACCACCTGCTGACCGGCAAGCCGCTGTTCGCTGACTCGAACGCCGCGGTCGTCATCGGCAGCCACCTGAGCGTCGAGCCGCCCCCGGTGTCCGAACAGCGTCCGGAACTGGCCGAACTGGATGAGGTGGTGGCTCGCGGCCTAGCCAAGGACCGGGACGCGCGGTATCCGAACTGCACGGCGTTCGCCCGGGCACTGTCCGGCCTGCCGGAGCAGAGCGGCGAATTCACCGTGGGGCGGGCCGTCGTCACGGCGTCCGGACCGATCCCCAGGACCACCGGTACCCAGGGCCGGCACCGGGCCGACGCCGACGAGGACGACGACGGCTACTGGGAGACTGCAGGATCCCAGCCGACGATGTTGGCACCGGCGGCGCAGGGCACGTCGAACAAGAGGCTGCTGTGGGCCATGCTGGTCGGCGTTCCGCTCATCGTGATCGCGACCGTGCTGCTGGTGCTGGCTCTGCTGCCCGAGGGGCTCGGTACCGGCCGCTACCGGGGCGAGGCGACGTCGACGGCCGCGCCGACCGAGGCCCGGACACCGGTGCCGTCGACCGCGGCCCAGGCTCCGGTTCCACCGGCCGCCCCGACGACGGCGTCCGGTCGGCATCCCTGGACGGGGGTGGTGGCGGTCGAGTGCGGTGGCACCGAGCCGTGTGAACTGCAGCAACGCAACGCGCCCTACACCAGCGCTCCCCGGTTGCATCCCGAAGGCCTGCACAACGGCACCGTCGTCAGCCTCGCCTGCCACGTCGTCGGCGATGAGCGCAGCAACCCGGGCGACGGCAGCAGCCGGCTCTGGTACCGGCTGTCCAACGGCGCCTACGTGAACTCGGTGTACCTCGACAACGTCATCGCGACGGGGATGCAGCCGTGCTGATTGCACCCGGCGGCTGAACCGACCGCACGGTCCAGCCCGGCCGGGGTTGCCGATACCATCCGGGAATGCCATTGGGGGTTGATCAGCAGTTCGCCGGCTATACGGTGGTGCGCCGACTCGGTGCCGGCGGGATGGGCGAGGTGTACCTGGCGCAGCATCCGCGGTTGCCGCGCCGCGACGCGCTGAAGCTGCTGACCGCCGACGTGTCGGTGGACCCCAGCTTCCGGGAGCGCTTCCTGCAGGAGGCCGACCTCGCCTCGACGCTGTGGCACCCGCACATCGTCGGCGTGCACGACCGCGGCGAATGTGACGGACAACTGTGGATCTCGATGGACTACGTCGAGGGCGAGGACGCGTCGGGCGTACTGGCCGGCAGCTATCCCGACGGGATGCCCCCGGATATGGTCGCGACGATCGTCACCGGCGTGGCCTCAGCGCTGGACTACGCGCACTCCCAGGGGCTGCTGCACCGCGACGTCAAGCCCGCCAACATCCTGATCGGGGATGCCGCCGACCCGAGGCATCGGCGAATCCTGTTGACCGACTTCGGGATTGCCCGCGCGGTCGGCGAGGCCAGCGGGCTGACGGCGACGAACATGACGATCGGGACGGTCGACTACACCGCACCTGAGCAGCTGCTCGGCGAGGAGCTGGACGGGCGCGCCGACCAGTATGCGCTGGCGGTGACCGCCTACCAGCTGCTGTGCGGCCGGCCGCCGTTCCGCGACACCAACGCGGCAGTGGTCATCGGGCGCCACCTCAACGCCGCGCCGCCGCCGCTGTCGAAGACCCGCCCACAGCTGGCCGCGCTGGATCCGGTGTTCGCCCGGGCGCTGGCCAAGAAACCGGCCGATCGCTACCCCAATTGCGGGGCGTTCGCCGCGGCACTGGCCGACGCGATCGCCGCGCCGGGCGAGGCACCCGTGGCACCGGAAGCGCCGGCGACGACGGTGCTGCCCAGACCGTCGGACGAGGAACCCCCGGTGCTGGTGGCGCAGATCCCGGCCGCCGCGGCGCCGGAGCCGTCCGTCGTCGACCGGCTCACCCATCCACCGTCTTCGCCCGGCCCTGCCGCGCCGCCGAACTGGCAGCCGCCGCCCGGCGCCTACTTCGACGGGCGGCAATGGCAGACGGCCGCCCCGGCGTCCGGTTCGGGTAATCGGACCCCGGTGCTGCTGGCGGTCGCCGTGGTGGCGTTGCTGGCGATCGCCGGGATCGTCGTGCTGATCGTGTCGCTGGGCGGCTCCTCGCAGGACACCGCCGACCGCACCGCTGCGGCCCCGACCAGCAGCTACCGGTCGCCGACCTATGCGGCCCCGCCGGCGTATACCGCGCCCGCCACCACCGCGGCGCCGGCCGTCGGGCTGACCGGCCGGATCGTGGGCACCTGCGACGAGGGCGGTACCTGCGGACTCAAGCAGCGCAACGCGCCGTATACCGCCGCCGGCCGGCTGGTGCCGGGCGACCTGCAGGACGGCAACGTGGTGACGGTGTCCTGCTCGGTCAGCGGTGACCTGCGCAGCAACGAGGGCCACGGGTCCAGCAGCGTGTGGTACCGGCTGGCCAACGGTGCCTACGTGCCCTCGGTGTACCTCGACGGCGTGGGCTCGGTCCCGTCGTGCTGACCCGCCGTGCGACGGCGGTGGCGGCCGCGCTGGTGGTCGCGCTGGCCGGCTGCCACAGCAACGGGTCCGCCGAACCGACCGCCACCGAACCCGCGGCGACCGAGGCGACCCCGTCGTCACCGGTCCAACCCGCCCCGCCGGCGCAGGCGGCCAACGATGACGTCAACGCCTGGCGCCAGGTCGGC
The DNA here is from genome assembly GCF_010731615.1 of Mycolicibacterium insubricum. Lineage (NCBI taxonomy): Bacteria > Bacillati > Actinomycetota > Actinomycetes > Mycobacteriales > Mycobacteriaceae > Mycobacterium > Mycolicibacterium insubricum. Next base: position 1,931,348 of record NZ_AP022618.1, read on the forward strand.
ACCTCGGTGCAGGGTCGCCCGCTGCGCGCGCTGACCCTGGGCCACGGGCCGCGGAAGGTGCTGTTCATCGGCGGTATCCACGGCGACGAGGACGAGGGCGCCTACACCACCGCGCAGTTGCCGGCCGCCTTCCTCGCCGACGGACTGGCCGACACGGTCACCCTCACCATCTTGGAGGACGCCAACCCCGACGGCCGGGCCGCCGGTTCCCGCGGCAATGCCGACGGCGTCGACGTCAACCGCAACTTCCCGGCGAAGAACTTCGACACCGGCACCGCCGCATACGGCGGCAGCCCGCTCAGCCAGCCCGAATCCCGTGCGGTCAAGGCACTGATCGACGAGGTGAATCCGGCGCTGGTGGTCGTCTCGCACGCCTGGTCGGGCGACGAGTTCATCAACTTCGACGGGCCGGCGCGGGAGATCGCCGAACGGTTCAGCGCGGCAACCGGTCTCAAGGTGCAGGACTCGAGTTCGTTTGCGCCGACGCCGGGTTCGCTGGGCTCCTGGGCGGGGCGCGACCGTGGGATCGCGCTGCTGACCATCGAGATCCTCAAGGGCACCGACCCGCAGCGCGAATGGGAGCGGATCAAGACCGCGCTGCTGGCCGCCATCGCCGGATAGCAGCCGGATAGTCGCCGGGTCAGTGGCCGGCCGAGCCGGTCAGTTTCGCGCCGCCCGGATCGGTCAGCACGCAGATCACGTCGCTGGGAATCGGATTGTTGTCGGTGCGGTCCTGTTTGGAATCGATCAGGAACGTCACGGCGTACCGGCCCGACGAGCCCTGACCGGTGAAGGTTCTCAGCCCGGCGTCGCATTCGGTGCGGGCGACATCGGCCAGCGCGGTGTTCACCCGCAGCCCGCCGCGGTGGAACACCTGCGCGGAATGCGGTGTCGCGCAGTCCACCACGGTCACATACACGACGCTGGGATCCTCCGGCGGTGGATCGGCCAGGCAGTCACCGGCCTGCAGATCGACCCACCGCGCCGGGCGCGCCGGCGCCGCGGTGGGGGAGACGACGGCCGCCTCGGTGGTCGTCGTCGCGGTGGCGCTCGTCGTCACGGTGTCCGCCGTCGTGGTGTCCGTCGGCGCCGGATGCGGTGCTCCACACCCGGACACCAGCAACGCGGCCAGCGGGATCGCGGTACTGCGCAGACTCATTCGCCGCGCTCCCGCAGGAACGCCAGCAGCCCCGGATCACCGGACACGATGCGGTCGACCTCCTCGCCGCCGTCGCAGCGCAGCAGCGCGACCGTCACAGTCGATGCCGACCGGCCGACCACCTGCCAGTGGGCGCCGGAGTCCTCCCAGCGCCGCAGCACCGCCACCGGATCCTCATCCATACCCACCATCATGGCCCGCCGGGGCGGCGGGCATAGCATGGGTTTGCCAAATGAATAGGAGCACTTCATGGAATCGGTATCGCTGAATTCCGTTGCCGACGAGCAACTGGGTCTCGCCCGCGAGGCCCACAGTGGCCGCGCCGCCCACACCGTGCATGGCGGGGTCGGGCATTTCCTGCGCCAGACGGTGATCGCGCTGACCGGGGGCACCGGCTTGGCCGAACACGAAAGCCCCGGTGAGGCCACCCTGCAGGTGCTGCGCGGCCGGGTGCGGCTGTCCGCCGGGGAGGACTCCGCCGAAGGTGTCGCGGGGGATCTGCTGATCATCCCCGATGCGCGGCACTCCCTCGACGCGCTGGAGGACTCCGCCGTCCTGCTGACGGTGCTGGCCGACCGCCCCTGACCCACCGGCCGGCGCCGGTCAGTACCGGTGCCGGCCCAGGGAAAGCCCTCCGCGGCAGTGCGTTCCGTCGCGCAGCAGCGCGGCGGGCAGCATCTCGCTGGTCACCAGGCCGTGCTCGGCGGTGACGGCGTCGACGATGCCGAAGTGCTCGGCGATGCCGGCCGGGGTGTCGATGATGACTGTCGCGACCGGAACACGGCGGGTGAGCCGCAACAACCGGTCCCCGTGCGGCGGCTGGTCGCCGACGAACCCCCACACCCCGCGCAGCACCGTCGCGCCGGCCGCACCGGCGGACCGCAACCGCGCCACCAGCGCGCGATGGATCGGCACGCCGTCGTGGCGGGCGTCCTCGTCGCTGTAGACGACGAGCTTCTGACGCAACTCCAGCCCGTCGGCGTCGGTGCCGGGCAACGCGTGCGGACGGGCCAGCAGCCGGCCGTCACGCTTGCACACCTGGACCCGTTCGATCAGCGGCCGGTCGGTGAGACCGCGCAGCTCGGCCACCGCGTCGCCGACCTGGCTGCGGCTGCCGATCGCCGTCACCAGCATCGGGACGTCGGTGTTCGCGCTGAAGAACCGGGCCCGATGCCGCGTCCCGGCGATCGTGCCGTCGACGCCGAGAAAACAGACGGCGCCCATGAAACCCAGTCGGTGCAGCACCGATGTCGCGGCGATGTGCGCCGGGACGCCGTCGGCGCGTTGGCGCCGGGTCAACAGCAGGGTCATCAGCACCGTCTCGGCGGCGGTGGCCGGCAGCTCGCCGTTGGTCGCCACCCGGGCCCGCTCGACGGTCAGCAGGCCGCGGGTCACCCGGTCCGCGACCTCGCCGGCCAGTGCGGCGATGGTGGCGGCCTCGTCGACGGCGGTGAGCACGACGGGCAGGTCCTCGGAGCTGCTCAACAACTCGTCGGTGCGGATGACGTTGCGCGGCCCGAAGCTGGTGATGCCGCGCAGCGCCACGCTGGCGGCGACCCGGCGGCGCTCGAACAGCTCGAGGATCTCCTCGGTGAGGAACCGGCAGCCGTGCCGTTCCCGCTCGGCCAGATACGCACTGAGCTTGTGGATCTCGGTCATGACAGCCAGCCTGCCACCGCACTGCCCAGGGCCGCGGCCGCGACGCCGGCCAGTACCGACACCACGATATTGGCGACGGCGGGCCGGAACTGGCGCTCCTCGGCCAGCCGGTGGGTTTCATACATCCAGGTGGAGAACGTGGTGTAGGCCCCGACGAACGCTGTGCCGGCCAGAAACGCAGCGTCGTGGCCGAGGACGTTACTCAGTGTCAGGCCGCTGACCAGCCCCAGCAGGATCGCGCCGGACAGGTTGACCACCAGGGTGCCCAGTGGAAACGATCCCGAAGCCCGGGCCGCCACTGCGCGGTCGACGACGAACCGCAGCACCGAGCCCACGCCGCCGATCACCGCGACGCCCGTCCACAGCAGCACCGTCATATCCGGGCCCGCCGAACCAGCGCGGTGGCGATGTGCACGGCGGCGAACCCGCAGACCAGGCTCGCCGTCAGATAGCCGGCGGCCAGCGGATACGCGTGGGCCTGCAGCATCCGCAGGATCTCCACCTGCATGGTGGAGAACGTCGTCAGCCCGCCGCAGAGCCCGGTGCCCAGCAGCGGTCGGCGGTAGGCAGATTGGGGGAGGCGCTCCAGCAGGCGGGTGCTGAAATAGCCCAGTAGGAACGCCCCGATGATGTTCACCGCGAAGGTGCCCCAGGGCCAGCGGGTCGGGTCGGTGACGGCCAGCGCGGCGATACCGGCGCGCGCCAGGGTGCCGACGGCGCCGCCGGCGAACACCGCCGCCAGCTCGCGACCGTCGTGACCGAACACCGAACGAGTATGCCCCGGGCGGACTCGCGCCGGCATCTCGCGGGTAGGCGGGGACAACCCCGCGGCGCACGGGCACAATGGCGGCCATGGCAGCCAACCCTCGCGCCGGCACCGCGGCCCGCCCCGAAGACCTCATCGATATCGCCGGGTTGGTGACGGCCTACTACGCGGTGATCCCCGACCCCGACGACGTCGCCCAGCAGGTGACCTTCGGCACCTCGGGGCACCGCGGCTCCAGCTTCGACGGCGCCTTCAACGAGGCGCACATTCTGGCCACCACCCAGGCGATCGTGGAGTATCGCACCGGGCGCGGCATCACCGGGCCGCTGTTTCTGGGCCGCGACACCCACGGACTGTCCGAACCGGCCTGGACCTCGGCGCTGGAGGTGCTGGCCGCCAACGACGTCGTGGTGATGATCGACGGCGCCGACCGGTACACGCCCACCCCGGCCGTCAGCCACGCCATCGTCGCGTTCAACCGCGGCCGCGATTCCGACCTGGCCGACGGGATCGTCGTCACCCCCTCGCACAATCCGCCCCGCGACGGCGGGTTCAAATACAACCCGCCCAACGGCGGCCCGGCCGACACCGACGCCACCTCGGCGATCGCCAAGCGCGCCAACGAGATTCTGCGCGACGGCCTGCGCGAGGTGAAACGGATCCCGCTGGCCCGGGCGCGCGCTCTGGCCCAGCGCCACGACTACCTCGACGCCTACGTCGCCGACCTGCCCAATGTCGTTGACCTGCAAGCGATCCGGGCCGAAGGGGTGCGGATCGGCGCCGATCCGCTCGGCGGGGCCAGCGTGGACTACTGGGCGGCGATCGCCGAACGGCACAACCTCGACCTCACGGTGGTCAATCCGCTGGTGGACGCCACCTGGCGGTTCATGACCCTGGACACCGACGGCAAGATCCGGATGGACTGCAGCTCACCCAACGCGATGGCCGGGCTGATCCACAAGCTGCAGGACGGCGACGCCGACTATCAGATCGCCACCGGCAACGACGCCGACTCCGACCGGCACGGCATCGTCACCCCCGACGGCGGCCTGATGAACCCCAATCACTATCTGGCCGTGGCGATCGACTACCTGTACTCGCACCGGCCGAACTGGGCGCCGGGAGTGGCCGTCGGAAAGACCGCCGTCAGCAGTTCCATCATCGACCGGGTGGTCGCGGGGATGGGGCGGCCCCTGCTGGAGGTGCCCGTCGGATTCAAATGGTTTGTCGACGGGCTGTCCACGGGCACAATCGGATTCGGTGGTGAGGAGTCCGCCGGCGCGTCGTTCCTGCGGACCGACGGCACGACGTGGACCACCGACAAGGACGGCATCATCCTGGCGCTGTTGGCCTCGGAGATCCTGGCGGTGACCGGCAAGACCCCGTCGCAGCGCTACACCGAGCTGACCGCGACCTACGGCGACCCGGCGTATGCCCGCATCGACGCCCCGGCCGACCGCGAGCAGAAGGCGCGCCTGTCGAAGCTGTCCGCCGAGCAGGTCGGCGCCACCGAGCTGGCCGGTGAGCCGATCACCGCCAAACTCACCGCGGCGCCGGGCAACGGCGCGCCGCTGGGCGGGCTGAAGGTCACCACCGAGAACGCGTGGTTCGCCGCCCGGCCGTCGGGAACCGAGGACGTGTACAAGATCTACGCCGAGTCGTTCCTGGGTGCCGACCATTTGGCCCGGGTGCAGGAGGCCGCGCGCGAGGTGGTCAATACAGTCATCGGGTGAGCACCGACACCCGCGACGAGCAGGCGCACAAGCTGCCCGCCGAGGTGTGGGTGCTGATCTCCGCCAATGCCGTCATCGCCCTCGGCTACGGCGTGGTGGCACCGGTGCTGCCCGACTACGCCCGGCACTTCGGCGTGTCGGTGAGCGCGGCGACGTTCATCATCACCGCGTTCGCCCTGATGCGGCTGATCTTCGCCCCCGCCGCCGGTGAGCTGGTCCAGCGGCTGGGGGAGCGCCACGTCTACGTCAGCGGCCTGCTCATCGTGGCGGCCTCGACAGCCGCGTGCGCCTTCGCCCACAACTACGGGCAGCTGCTGCTGTTCCGGGCGCTCGGCGGGATCGGCTCGACCATGTTCTTCATCTCCGCGCTCGGGCTGATGATCCGGGTCAGCCCGCCCGATGCCCGTGGCCGGGTGGCCGGCATGTTCTCCTCGGCGTTCCTGATCGGCTCGGTCGGCGGGCCGATGCTGGGCAGCCTGACGGCCGGGCTCGGGCTCTCTGCCCCGTTCCTGATCTACGGCGGCGCGCTGTTCATCGCGGCGACGGTGGTGTTCGTGGCGCTGCGGCACTCGTCGCTGGCCGAACCGGCGACCGAGGCAACCGCCACCGTCAGCATCGGGACGGTGCTGCACAGCGGCGCCTACCGCGCGGCGCTGCTGTCCAACTTCGCCACCGGATGGTCGGCCTTCGGACTGCGGGTGGCGCTGGTACCGCTGTTCGTCGTCGATGTGCTGGGCCGGGATACCCGCATCGCCGGGGTGGCGCTGGCGACGTTCGCCGTCGGCAACGTGGCCGCCGTCATCCCCAGCGGGCGGCTCTCGGACCGGGTGGGGCGGCGTGTGTTGCTGATCGTGGGCCTGGCCGCCGCCGGGCTGGCCACCGCGGCCGTCGGGCTGTCGAACGGACTGGTGTTCTTCCTGGTCACCGCCTTGCTGGCCGGTTTCGCCACCGGCATGTTCAGCTCACCCCAGCAGGCTGCCGTCGCCGACGTGATCGGCAACGAGGCCCGCGGCGGGACCGCCGTGGCGGCGTTCCAGATGTCGGCCGACCTCGGGTCGATCATCGGGACGTCGGCCGTCGGTCTGATCGCCCAGCACGCCTCGTTCTCCTGGGCGTTCGTGATCAGCGCCGCGATCCTGCTCACGGCGGCCGGTGGCTGGGTGCTGGCCCCGGAGACCCGCGGCCGCGCCGCCGTCCCGTCACACACCCCGGCCCGGCCGCTGGGCCCCGAGTGTGCCGGTGAGGTTCCCTGACCAGTCGTTTTGAAGCAACCCGTGGTTGTGGTGTAGTTTCGGTGATCGCAAGGGGCTATGGCGCAGTTGGTAGCGCACCACACTGGCAGTGTGGGGGTCAGGGGTTCGAATCCCCTTAGCTCCACAAGAATAACCGCAGTTCAAGCACCCTTTCCGGGAAAACCGGAGGGGTGTTTTCTGTTTTTAGCAACACCTCGACGTGGCTGGGTGGCTCGCCGCCTCGCCGAAATCGACGTGCGGGCTGTTCGGTTTGCGTTCGAGGCCGCCCGGGCGTCGATCTCGGTGAGCTAGCCGCGGCGAAACATCCCAGCCGTCAATCTCGGCGAGTCCATCAGCCCACGCGGTATCCGCGTCACTGGCGCTCGGCGTGCCTTGCCGTCAGACGAGCGCGAACGTCATCGGCGGCTGCGGTATCGCTCGGATCGGCGACCAGCGCATCGTAGGCGGTGGCGACTTCCTCGCGGAGCCACGTTTCGACGGCCCGGTCTCGGGCGAATGGTGCGCGTAGACCGTCGCGGATCACCTCGCTTTCGCTGGCGTAGGCGCCTGAGCGGACTCGCTCTCTCCGGGCGTCGGCCATGCCATTGGGCAAAGTGATACTCAACTCTCGCGTCCTCCGCATGGCCATCCCATTCGGCGAAGTGGAACGGGCGGGTTTTTGCCGCAGCGGTACGTGACTTGTAGCTCGACACAGCCCGCATAGCCGAGCATTCACTCAGGTGCACGAACTGCCGTCGGTCTGGTGCTCGAGAATGCGCAGATCCGTCCGCACATCGTTGCGGGTCTAGGACAGGAGGCGCAGCGCGGTGGCGGCAGCGGCGACCACCACGGGTATTCCGAACATGGCTGCCAAGCCCTTCGGGCTCAATTGCTCTCGTACATGGAACATGTAGTCACCCCACCCTTCGGCTTGTTCGGTGCCGCGGACGACGATCCAGGACGGTCGCAACCAGCACACCAAGCCCCAGTCAATGATCACCAGGTCGATCAGGCAGAATGCGAAGAGCGTTGCGAACGCCATCCCGAACGCCTGTAAGAAGCCGGTGGCGTGAACCCCGTCGATCCAGGTGTACGTGGCGAGAAAGACCGCCAGGATCAGCGCGATCAGAAAGATAGCGGAGAAGATGGTCCCGCGGTGGCGCTCCGTGGCGGTGAATTCGGGCACCAGAGCTTTCACATCATCGGGGAGTCCATGAGAGAGTCCGGCCATGCCCCACCTGGCGCAGGCGAGCAGAGCTGCTGTGGGAATCAGCAGTAGTGGCAGTGCGACAACGGTGAAGTGGGCCAACCACATAGGGAGAACGTACCTTCGTGGTGACGTGGGCCGCTTGAAGCAATCGGAACAGCGTTGCCGATCGTCTCGTCACGCAGGCATTGCCGAATGTTGTGAGGGTCACGGAGCGACCAACGGGCCTTCGCTGTGGTCGGCAGGTCCGTCAGTGGTCTGCCCGGCGATCATCGAGGTGCCGGGGTTCGGTAGGCCCCTCAACCTCCAGCTGTCCTCCTACACTGACAGCCATGGCCGACGAGCTGAACTGGGACTTTGCTGTAGCACCGTCCTTCGCCGTTCCAGGAGTGGTGTCAGCGGTCGGTTACCGTTCGGTTGAAGGTGTGTACCGCGGGCTGCCGTCTTCGAGGTTGACTCTCATCGTCAGCCTCGATGACGGCCTACAGGTCAACGACATGCCTTCGGAACCCAGGCCCATCCCCGTCGTGCTGGCTGGCTTGCAGCTGCAGGCCAGTCGGGTTCGGAAGGGCCGCGGTCAAGGTGTCGTGCAATTGGCCGTACATCCGTTGGCTGCACGGGCACTGTTCGGCGTCCCGGCCGCGGAGCTCAATGCCGCGTCTCTCGATGCTGCAGCGGTGCTGGGTCGGCCGGTCTCCCGGCTGCACGAGCAGGTCACCGAGGCGAAGAACTGGCCACTTGCATTCGCCCGGGTTGCGCGTTACCTCCAGGGTGCGCGGCGTGCCGCCCCGGTCCGGCCCGAAGTGGCCTACGCCTGGAAGTTGTTGGCGCACAGTCATGGCCAGATCCCGGTCCGGGTCGTCGCGGGTCAGGTGGGGATAAGTCCGCGGCACCTGACCACGTTGTTCCACCGCGAGGTCGGCCACACTCCCAAGACGGTGGCGATGCTGATGCGCTTCGAGTTCGCCACCCGACGGATCGCGGGTGCGGGGCGCAGTGGCGGACCGGCGGATCTGGCTCGGATCGCAATGGAGGCCGGGTACGCCGACCAGGCGCACCTGACCCGCCAGTTCGTCCGTTTTGCCGGTGTTTCGCCGACGACCTGGTTGGCCGAGGAGTTCCGAAACGTTCAAGACAGCCTACGAACATACGGGTCAGGCTGGACCCATGACGACTACGGGCCATGAGCACGCGATTCGAACGGCGAGGCCGTCGAACCCGTTGAATTCCCCTTGCCGCACGACGTTGCGGCGCCGGCATTCTCGGCAGCAATGACCGCTCCGATCTGGATGGCATCTCCTCCGGAGGTGCATTCGGCGTTGCTCTCCACTGGACCGGGCCCGGGATCGTTGCTCGCAGCCGCGGCGGCATGGCAGTCGTTGAGCACCGAATACGCCTCGGCGGCTGACGAGTTGACAACCCTCCTCGGCGAAGTTCAGGCCGGCCCGTGGGAGGGGCCCAGCGCCGAGCAATACGTCGACGCACACGCGCCCTACCTGTCGTGGCTGGCAGAGACCAGTGCAAACAGCGCCATTACGGCGGCTCGGTACGGGACCGTCGCAGCGGCCTATGTCGCGGCGTTGGCGACCATGCCGTCATTGCCCGAGTTGGCGGCGAATCACACGATTCACAGTGTGTTGGTCGGCACGAACTTCTTCGGGATCAATACAATCCCAATCGCACTCAACGAGGCCGACTATGTGCGTATGTGGGTGCAGGCGTCCACCACAATGGAATTCTACCAAGGGGTTTCGGATGCTGCCGTGGCGGCGATGGCGCCCACGACCCCGTCTCCGCCGATAATGACGCCGGCCGGTGAGGTTTCTCGGACGGCCGCCGAGTCGTCGGCGCTCGCGGCTCAGGCTCTGGCTGTGGAATCCGGCGCGGCGCTGGACAGCAGCAACACCGTCTCCGATCAACTGACGACCTTCTTGCGCGACCCACTGGGCACCTTAATCCAGGTAATCGAGGATTTCATCCGCAATCCGGTGGCCGCGTTGGCTACGTGGCTGCCGTTGCTGCTGACACTCGGTGTGTTGGTTTACCTGGTGGTCTCGCAGGGATACTGGTTGGCTTGGGCGATGATAATCGCGACGCCGATCCTCGTGCCGCTACTCGTCATGGCAGTGCAGCAGTATCTGAATCCCGCGACTGATGAGGCGCCCGCCGATGCCGATGCCGATCGGCCGATCCGCGGCGACGCCGTGCGGGCAGACCGTCCCCAGCCGACGGCGGCGCTCGCGCCGGCACCCACTGGTTCCGGAAACTCCACCGGTTCTGGCCCTTCGACCTCAAGCTCGTCACCGGCGCCTTCACCGGCGGCCCCGGCGGCAACCACACCGCTCTTCCTGGTGTACGCGGCATCAGAGGAACCGCCGGCTAGTCGATTCGGACCGACGCTCGATGAGGGCGGCAAGGCACCAGCTCCCGCCTCCGGATGCTCCGCGCCGGCAGCCACAGCGGCATCGGCTCGCTCTCGGGCTCGACGCAAACGTGGTGCACGAATGGAAGACCCAGCCCCACAGCACATGAACATCACCGTGGACGCCCATGTGGGCGAACCCGAGAGACCCCCAGGGCGCCAGAGCACTGCGTCGCTACGCGGCTCTGGGTCTCTCGGATCAGCCGGCACCATTCCCAAGACGATCACCACGGCAGGTCTTGTCTCGCGCGAAAACGCCGCCTTCGGTGCCGGTGCAGTGCCGTTGCTGCCAACCACGTGGGGTGCAGACCCCCATGAGAATGTTTCTCCGACCACACCTGATGACTGATCGGCACCTGACCTCTATGTTTGGGAACATTCCGAAGCGCTATGCGACTTCGCCGCTGGACGCGCGAGCTCGCGCCGTCGCCGACCGACTGCACGCGCGTAGCCGCCGCCAGCTACTGCCCCCGGCGATGGTGCCATTGGTTGCTCGATCAGTCCGCAGCAAAATCGGTACCGGAAGTTGGGATTTCACCCAATCGCCGGATTCCCGGGAATGGCTCGCGGACAAGCTGGTCGCCTTGGATCCGGCCAAGGCTGCGCTGTGTTACCTGCTGTGCCGCGCGATCGGGGCCCGCCGAGTGGTCGAAGCGGGCACCTCGTACGGTGTGTCGACCATCTACCTGGCCGCTGCGGTGCGCGACAACATTGCCACCTTTGGGGGCAGCGGTCAGGTGATCGGGACCGAGCACGAAGCGGCGAAGGTCGTTGCGGCACAGCGCAACCTCACCGATGCCGGGCTGGCCGACCTGGTCGACGTGCGCGGTGGTGATCTGCGGGAGTCGTTGCGGAATGTCGGCGGCCCAGTCGACTTCATGCTGATCGACATCTGGATTCCGATGGCGCTGCCCGCACTCGAGCGCGTACTACCCGCGCTGCGGCCGGGCGCCCTGGTGGTGTGCGACGAGGTGGTCCATGGACGTAAGGACTACCGGGACTACCTGTCGTTGGTTCGCGATCCGAGCGGCCCATTCCAGTCGGTCACGGTGCCGGGGCAGGGGGGTCTGGAGATCTCGATGAAGCGGTTCTAAGTCTCGATCAGCCGATGAGGGGCACGGGCGGCGGCCCCAAGGCGGACTCCCGCCCTCTCAAGCGCCCTCTCAAGCGGTCGGGGCGTTTGCTGTTTTCAGCAACACCTCGACGCGGCCGGGTGGCTCGCCGCGCGAGCGTCCACCTGGCGCACGAGTGGCCAGTGGTGTCCGCGTTTCCCCAGGACAGGGTCCGCGCAGGCGTACGTGGTGGAGCGCTCGCGCAGTAGGTGGCCGCTCGCCGCCCCGCCGGAATCGGCGCCAGGGCGGTTCCGGTTGCGTTCGAGCCGCCCGGGCGTCGACCTCGGTGTGCCTGCGGGTTCGGGAACGACCCTGGCGTCGATCTCGGTGAGCGCGGCGAGCAATGGGCCGGGCGACCAGTGGAGCTAAGGGGATTCGAACCCCTGACCCCCGATAGTTTGGCGTCGGCTGGGCCACGGTCCTGGCATTCTGCTGGCAGGTTACTGCAGGTCAGCTCAAACACCCGTGCCGGCCGTCCTCGCGGCGTAGCTTCGCCCGATCACGGCACGGTGCCGCGCCTGAGACGGGTGATCGCCATGAAGCAGTCGTTGCTCGGATTCCTGTCTACGGCAACGGCATCAGCAGTGGTCGCCGTCGCGGTGATGATGCCGGCCGCACACGCCGGCACCGGGGCGGATACGTCGAATCTGGACCACATCATCGAGACGCTCTACGACGACGTCCAATCCCGCTGCACGCCGACTCTGACGCCGCACTTTCAGCGCATTGACTGGGATCCCGGGTATCCCTACGGCGGCGGCGGATCCGGTCGGATCGTCGATGACGCCCCGAGCCTGGGTGGCCCGTTTCAGGTGTGGTGGAATCTGGGTCCCGATCCGCCGAACGGCTACCGCTCGGTTCCCGCTGAGCCCCAAGGGTATTGGGACATCAACCTCGAATTCTGCTGAGCTCGCGGAATTTGCGCGTACCGTGAGAGTCATGCTGGAACCACTCCCGAACATGCCCGACGGCGTCATCGGCCTGCGGGCCGTCGGCACCATTGAACCCGCCGACTACACCAGCGTCCTGGACCCGGCCGTCGATGCGCGGGCGGCCACCGGCGAGAAGGTCAACATGGTCTACCTCGTCGGCGACGAGTTCGACCACTACAGCCTCGGCGGACTGTGGGAGGACGCCAAACTGGGCCTGCGCGACCCGCGCGTGTGGGGCCGCGTCGCCGTCGTCACCAATCACGACTGGCTGCGGCGCTCGGTCGCGATCTTCCGCCCGATCATGGGCGGGCACGCCCGGTTGTTCGATGTCGATCAGCTCGACGAGGCCACCGCCTGGGCGGCCGGGCAGGACTGACTCAGTCCTTCAGCATTCCCCGCGGGATTCGCGGGGCCAGCTGCACCGACTCGGGCACCACGGAGGAGTTGGCGCGGGCCATCGTCACCAGCGAGACCAGGGTGGCGGCCACGTCGTCGAGCTCGGACATCTTCTTGGGCAGCTGGCCGTGGGCCGTCCACTGCACGAACAATTCGTCGAGCAGTTCGCGGTCGGCGCCGCGCAGGATCTCGGTGCCCTCGGTGGGACCTATGCCGACCCGGATGATCGCCATGTCCGGATGCTCGTTGCGCCAGGACCGCAGCACCTCGTCGAGCGCGGCCTTGCTGGCGTCGTAGGCGGCGACGCCGGCGCGCGGGCGGCCCACCATCTGGCTGGAGGCGACCAGGACGACACCGTCTTCGCTCAGGTGTTCGCGGGCGGCGCGCAGCACACTGCTGGCACCGATGGTGTTCACCGTGTACGCGTGCATCCAGGTCGCGGCCTCGGTGTCCTCGATATGGGCGAACGGCACGACGGTGCTGGTGAACACCACCGCGTCCAGGCCGCCGAGCGCCTCGACGACGGCGGGCACCACCCGGTTGATCGCTGCGGTCTCCTCGACGTCGAGGTCGAAGGACACCCCGCCGATCTCGGCGGCCAGTTCGGTCAGCAATTCGGTGCGACGGGCGGCGACGGCGACCTTCGCGCCGCGCGCGGCGGCGTTCTGGGCCACCGCGCGACCGATGCCCGAGGAGGCCCCCACAACCAGCAGCCGCAGTCCGTCGGCGTCGCGAATTTCACCGGTCATCGTTGGCCTCACTCTCGAAATGGCTGTCCGTGCTCTTAGGGCACCCTACGGGCTGTCGTTTCCAGCTGTGCCGGGGTCCGGCGTTTCCAGGTAGTCCAGCACCGCGGCGCACACCGCCTCGGGCGCGTCGAGCTGCAGAAAATGCCCCGCACCGTCGATCACCCGCACTCGGCTGCCGGCCGGCAGGTCCGCCGCCAGCCCGTCGGAGTAGCCGACCTGAATCGCCCCGTCCTGGGCACCCTGCAGATACAGGATCGGGATCCGCGGGGCGCCGAAGCGGTGGGCATGCAGTTCGGCGTAACGCGGGTCGGGCCGGCGGTTGCGGACCATCGCCCGGTAGTAGCCCACCGCCGCCCGGCGGTGCACCGGGCTGGGCAGCGCGGCCAGGGCGTTGGCGACGTCGATATCGTCGGCGCCGGCATCGGTCCCCGGCGGGCCCCAGTCACGCCAAAGCCGCGGGATCACCCGCCCCAGGGTCCGTTCGGGCAGGCCCGGCAGCTGGAAGTACTGGATATACCAGCTCATCCGCAGCTGACGCAGCCCCATCATCAGCCCGTTCGCGATGCCGTTGCGGAACGCCCGGATCGTAGCCATCGGCGGGACCGACATCGAAACACACGCCGCGAAAGGGAAATTCGGCGTCGCCGCCAGTGCGTTGGTGGTAATGGCACCCCAGTCGTGGCCGATCAGGACGGCGTCGGCGGGACTGCCGAAATGCCGGTGCACGGCCAGCGCGTCGTACATCAGCGCGCCGATCCCGTAGTCGGCGTCGGCGGGCACCCCGGTGGGCGCGTAGCCGCGGGTAAACGGGGCGATCACCCGGAAACCGCGATCGGCCAGCCGCGGCGCCAGTAGCCGCCAGCCCCATGCGCTGTCGGGGAACCCGTGCAGACACAGCGCCAACCGGCCATCGGGCGGGCCCCAGGCCAGCGCCCGCACGCTCAGCTGCGGCAGATCGAGCGTCAGTTCGTCCACGGACACCGCCGGTCAGAGTTCCAGCGCCGCGAGCTTTCCGGCCAGGTGCGCGATGTAGCCGGGGATCTCCTCCTCGGGCTTGTCCGGGAAGCCGTAGAGCACCTCGGTGACTCCGAGTTCCTTCCAGTGCGCCAGTTTCTCCGGGTCGGGGCGGTAGTCCAGCGCGACGATGGTCGGGGCGCCCTCGCGGCCCTGCGCCGCCCAGGCGTCCTGCAGGCGTTTGACCGGCTCGTCGAGGTTGAAGTCGCGCGGAGTGGTGATCCAGCCGTCGGCGTACCGGGCGATCCACGCGCAGGTCTTCTCCGTCGCCCCCGCGCCCACGAGCACCGGGATATGGGACTGCGCGGGCTTGGGCCACGCCCACGACGGCCCGAAGTCGACGAACTCGCCGCGGTACTCGGCCTCCTCCTGCGTCCACAGCGCGTTCATGGCCTCCAGGTACTCCCGCAGCACGGTGCGACGGCGGCCGGCCGGCACATGGTGGTCGGCCAGTTCGTCGGTGTTCCAGCCGAATCCGACGCCGAGGGTGACCCGCCCGCCGGACAGGTGATCGAGGGTGGCCAGCGTCTTGGCCAGGGTGATCGGGTCGTGCTCGACGGGCAGCGCCACCGCGGTGGCCAGCCGGATGCGAGAGGTCACCGCCGCGGCGGTGGCCAGCGCCACCCACGGATCGAGGGTCCGCATGTACCGGTCGTCGGGCAGCGAGGAATCCCCGGTGGTGGGATGTGCGGCCTCGCGCTTGACCGGGATGTGGGTGTGCTCGGGCACGTAGAACGAGGAGAACCCGTTGGTCTCGGCCAGTGTCGCGGCCGCGGCCGGGGTGATCCCGCGGTCACTGGTGAACAGGACAAGCCCAAAATCCATCTCAGCTCATTTCTCGGTCGAGTCGCGGTGCGTCCACATCGGTGAACCGGGTCGCGCAGCGCATACCGCCCGGCCTGATTCTGGACACTAGTCCAGGATAGGATGTCGTGGTCACGGTAACAAGACGGACCGGAGAAACCCTGCATTACCTGCAGAGATCCTCGTGTCACGAGACGATCGCAGAAGTTGGGCGCGTTTGGATGCCGTGTTGAGTGGACAGATTTTCATACAGTTGTCCATGTTTGCGGCTAGCATCCGACGTGGACAACCACGCGCACGCCCCGCGTTGGCAGAAAGGTTCACCCCATGCCGAAACCGCCACTGTCGATGAAACCGACGGGCTGGTTCCAGGTCGCATGGTCCGACGAGATCGCCATCGGCGGGGTCCACACGATGACCTACTTCGGCCAGGACCTGGTGGCCTGGCGGTCCGAGTCCGGGGCGCTGACCGTGATGAACGCCTACTGCGAACACCTCGGCGCCCACCTCGGCCACGGCGGCACCGTGATCGGCGAGGTACTGCAGTGCCCGTTCCACGGCTGGCAGTGGAATTGCGAGGGCCGCAATGTCTGCATCCCGTACGAGGACCGGCCCAACCGGGGCCGCCGGATCACCACCTACCCGGTCCTCGAACGCAACGCCTCGGTCTACATCTGGCACGACGAGGCGGGCCGCGCACCGTTTTTCGACGCCCCCGACGTGTTCGCCGGCTTCGAGGACGGCTCCTGCGCCGACGACTACTACCCGCAGCAGCGGCTGTTCGAACCGGCGAAGTCCATGCACCCGCAGTACGTGCTGGAAAACGGGGTCGACGTCGCCCACTTCAAATACGTGCACGGCACCCCGATCAACCCGATCTTCACCCGCCACGACTTCGCCGAGCCGGTGTCCTTCGTCGACTTCACCATCACGTTCACCGGTGACGACGGCCAGCGGATCGAGGATGTGACCAGCGGGGTGCAGGCCATCAACGGCGGACTCGGCATCGCCGTCACCAAGAGCTGGGGGATGATCGACAACCGCACCATCTCCTGCATCACCCCGGTCGACGAGTTCGTCTCCGACGTCCGGTTCAGCGTCTACATCGGCCGCCCGCGCGCCGAGGTCCGCAATCCCGAACGCGCCGCGGTCAAGGCCGAGGAATTCGGCGCAGAGATCATCCGCCAGTTCCGCCAGGACATCGAAATCTGGTCGTACCAGCGCTATTCGGACCCGCCGGCGCTGACCCAGTCCGAAAACGCCGGGTTCACCGCTATCCGCAGCTGGGCCAAGCAGTTCTATCCCGACCATCAGCCGGCGTGATCCGGCGCGAACTTTTCGAGAAAGGCCACCGCAATGAGCAAACCGATCCGGGTGTTCCAGGTCGCCACCGGCAATCTGGGTTCGGAGATGATCAAACGGATCGCCGGCGACCCGGATCTGGAACTCGTCGGCGTGCACTGCTACACGCCGGAGAAGATCGGCCGGGACAGCGGTGAACTGGTCGGGTTGGCGCCCAACGGCGTCCGGGCCACCGGAACCGTCGAGGAGATCATCGCCGCCAAGCCCGACGTGCTGACCTTCCACGGCGTCTTCCCCGACGAGGACCTCTACGTGGCGGTGCTCGAAGCCGGCATCAACATCGTCACCACCGCGGACTGGATCACCGGCTGGCACCGCGACCACAACCACCCGCACCCGTCCGGGCGGCCGGTGTCGGACCTGCTCACCGAGGCGTGCCGCAAGGGAGGATCCACCTTCTACGGCACCGGCATGAACCCCGGCCTCAACCAGATCCTGGGCGTCGTGTGCTCGGCCGACGTCGCCGAGATCGAGAACGTCACCACCATCGAATCCGTCGACGTCTCCTGCCATCACTCCCGCGACACCTGGGTCGAGGTCGGCTACGGACAGCCCGTCGACGACCCGGAGATCCCCGGCAAGCTGGAGAAGTTCACCCGGGTGTTCGCCGACAGCGTGCTGATGATGGCCGACGCGTTCGACCTGGAACTCGACGAGGTGCGATTCGAGTACGAACTGGGCGCCTGCACCCGCGACGTCGACCTGGGCTGGTACACCCTGCCCAAGGGCTCGCTCGGCGGCAACTACATCAAGTACCGGGGCATGGTCGACGGCGTCGCGCGGGTGGAAACCCACCTGGAGTGGCAGATGACCCCGCACACCGATCCCAGCTGGAACATCAAGGGCTGCTACATCACCCGGATCACCGGCGACCCGTGCATCTACAACAAGCACATGGTGTTCCCCAAGGCGGGCGTGGATCTCTCGGACCCCGCCGCATTCGCCTCGATCGGGATGACCGTCACCGGAATGCCCGCGCTGTACGCCATCCCGTCGGTGGTGGCCGCAGCTCCCGGCATCATCACCAGCAACGACCTGCCGTTGCGCGGGTTCGCCGGACGTTTCAAGCGCTGAGCACGGCGGCGCTCGGGGTGGGTGCGCCCTGATCGGTGGCGCGGTCCACAATGGAGTCCGCGTCTCGGAGCCGCCGGGACGCTGGAGAGGGCCAGATGCCGAACACCGACGCCGATATCGGTCGGCTGCTGCTGCGCTGCCCGGACCGGCCGGGGATCGTCGCGGCGGTCAGCACCTTCCTGACCCGCTGGGGGGCGAATATCGTCTCACTGGATCAGCACTCCACCGAGGCCGAGGGCGGAACGTTCCTGCAGCGCACCATCTTCCACCTTCCGGGGCTGGCGGCGGCGCTGGATCCGATGGACGCCGAGTTCGCCGCGACGGTCGGTGCGGAGTTCGAGATCGACCACCGGTTCACCGATGCGGCCAAACCCAAGAGAGTGGCCATCATGGCCTCCAAGACCGACCACTGCCTGCTGGACCTGTTGTGGCGCAACCGGCGCGGCGAACTCGACATGTCGGTGGTGATGGTGATCTCCAACCACCCCGACCTGGCCGATCAGGTCCGCCCGTTCGGCGTGCCGTTCGTGCATATTCCGGCCACCCGGGACACCCGCGCCGAAGCCGAGCGCCGGCAGCTCGAATTACTGCGCGGAAACGTGGATCTGGTGGTGCTGGCCCGCTACATGCAGATCATCACCCCGGATTTCCTTGCGCAGATCGGCTGCCCGCTGATCAACATCCACCACTCGTTCCTGCCGGCGTTCATCGGCGCGGCGCCGTACCACCAGGCCAAGGAACGCGGGGTGAAACTGGTCGGGGCGACCGCACACTACGTCACCGAGGTGCTCGACGACGGGCCGATCATCGAGCAGGACGTGGTGCGGGTCAACCACAACCACACCGTGCCCGACCTGGTGCGCCTGGGCGCCGACGTCGAACGCGCGGTGCTCTCCCGCGCGGTGCTGTGGCACTGCCAGGACCGCATCGTGCGCCACCACAACCAGACCGTGGTGTTCTGATCCCGGCATCTCCGTTGATTCAGACCTGACGCCGAGATTTCGGCGGCGAAATCAGCCTGCGTTCTGAGCAAACGCGAAGGGTCAGGCCGACGGGGCCTGACGGCGGGTGGCGCGGCGGCGCTGCTGGTTGTTCTGCCCGGTGCGCGCCTGCCCGGTGGGGGCTTGCCCGCCGCGGTTCTGGCCGGCCGAGGCCGACGCAGACGAAGTGCTGTGGCCGCCGGTGCGGGCCTGTCCGCCGGAGCGGGCCGGCGAACCACCGCGACCACGGCCGCCCTGGCCGCGGGCCTGTCCACCCTGGCGGGCCTGTCCGCCCTGCGGGCGCGACGGCCGCTTGGCCGGACGCTGCGGGGCCGGGGCGACGGGAGCGGGTGCCCGGTGGGGGGCGAGCTCGCCAACCAGGTCCAGAACCGCCGGTGAGGTGGACGAGACCTGTTGCGGCGCAACGCTGATACCCGCCTTGCGGAGCAGCTGCTGAGTGTCGCGGCGCTGCTCGGGCAGCACCACCGTCACCACGTCGCCGGTGTTCCCGGCGCGCGCGGTGCGCCCGGACCGGTGCAGATATGCCTTGTGCTCCATGGGCGGATCCACATGCACGACGAGTTCCACGTCGTCGACGTGCACGCCACGGGCGGCGATGTCGGTGGCCACCAGCACCCGGGCGTCGCCGTTGCTGAACGCGGCCAGGTTGCGGTCGCGGGCCGGCTGGGACAGGTTGCCGTGCAGATCCACCGACGGCACACCGGCCTCGGTCAGCTGCTTGGCCAGTTTCTTGGCCTGATGCTTGGTGCGCAGGAACAGGATCCGGCGGCCGGTCCCGGACGCCAGGTGGTGCACCAACTTTCGCTTGTCCTCGGTTCCGGAGACGTGGAAGACGTGGTGGGTCATCGCGGCCACGGGGGAGTGCGCCTCGTCGACCGAGTGCAGCACCTCGTCGCGCAGGAACCGGGTGACCAGCTTGTCCACCCCGTTGTCCAGGGTCGCGGAGAACAGCAGACGCTGCCCGCCGGCCGGGGTGGCCGTCAAGATGCGCGTCACTCCGGGCAGGAAGCCGAGGTCGGCCATGTGGTCGGCCTCATCGATGACGGTGATCTCGACGGCGTCCAGGCTGATCAGACGCTGGCGCATCAGATCCTCCAGGCGGCCCGGGCAGGCCACCACGATGTCGGCACCCGCGCGCAGCGCGGTGACCTGGCGGCTCTGTGCGACGCCGCCGAAGATGGTGGTCACGGTCAGGCCCGCGGCCTTTGCCAACGGTGCGATCGTCGCGGTGATCTGGGTGGCCAGCTCCCGGGTGGGGGCGAGCACCAGGCCGCGCGGACCCTTGCCGCGCCGAGCCCCGGCCAGGCGGCTGACCAGGGGAATGCTGAAGGCCAGCGTCTTGCCGCTGCCGGTCTTGCCGCGGCCCAGCACGTCGCGGCCGGCGAGCGTGTCGGGCAGGGTGTCGACCTGGATGGGGAAGGGTTCGGTGATTCCGTTGGCGGCCAGCGCGCTGACCAGCGCGGCGGGCACACCGAGTTCGGTGAAGGTTGTCATTGGGATCTTTCCGAGCGTGGGTGCCCGACGGCGTATCGGCCGGTTGCGGACACAGATGGCGAGATTGCCGGTGGGCAATATCGTTCGCCGTAAGAAGAGCTTGTGCGGGATTGCACGCATCGCCATCAGGGGCGATTAGCGTTCCACGACGCACTGGCTGTACGGCCGAAACCGAGCCAGCATTGCACCCACCCTATCCCACCGGGACCGTATAGGTCTCCTCGAGCGCGCACACGGCCATGGTGACCTTGCGCACGTTGGGCCGGAACCGGGCCGGGGCTGTCAGTCCCGGTGGCCGACCAGCGCCGGCATCGGGGCGTCGTACGGCCCGTTCCACGAGTCCGCGGTCTGCACCGCCCAGAACAGGGCGAACTCGGTGATGAGCAGAACTTCAAGCCACAGCAGCCAGTGCTCCCACTGGGGATGGTGGTAGTGCACCCAGCCGGTCAGGGCCAGGGTCACGGTCATCACGGCGGCGATGACGGCATAGAACACGGCAAACCAGCCGCGCGTGTGGCAGTGGCAGGAGTGTTGCGCCGAGTAGCAGGCGTAGAGCACGACGACGGCGATGATCCCGGCGAACATGGCAATGGCGGCCGCACCGTGCGCGTCGGTCGCAAACGACGCGCGGTCGGCGAAGAACCACACCACACCGACGACCAGAGTTGCGGCGACGGCCACCGGCACCACCAACTGCGCCCAGCGCAGCACGAACTCGATGATCCGGGCCAGCGCATCCGGTTCGGTATCGTCGGAGGCCGCGAGTTCGGCCGCGGACTGCGGCGGCGGGACGGCAGCGGCGCGGACGGCCGCGAACACCAGTAGGCCCAGCGCCGCGCCGATCAGCACCGCCCCGATGTTGTTGTCCACCGCTGCCCAGGGCTCCCCGACGGTCGGCAACCACTCGCCGCAGGCAGCCCCGCCCGCGGGCGGGGTGGTCGGGACCAGTGCCACCACCAGGGCCAGGAAGCCGGAGAAGTTCAGCAGGATGTCCTCGGTCCGGTTCATCCCCTTGTAGGCGATCAGGCAGACGCCGGTGGCACACAGCGCGCCGATGAACACCGCGTGGGCGTGGGTGTAGTAGAACGCGCTGATCGACGGCTGCCAGCACCACTGCGCCGCCTTCGCGGTCAGGGTGACCGAGGCGAACAGCGCGGCGACCACCGCGACCAGGATCAGCCGGACGTAGCGGTAGGTGGCCAGCGGATAGCCGACCTTGCGGGCCTTCTCGGTGTTGTCGGGCACCGGTCAATCATGCGGCTCGGGCGGGCCCCTGCGTGCCGGTTCAGCAGCAGCGGGCACCCGGGTCGGCGTCGGCGGCGGCGTGCCGCATGCGCCAGTACTGTGCCTCGGAACACACCGGTTCACCCGGATGTGCCCGGCGCCGGTGTTCGAGGTAACGCTGGTAGTGGTTGTCGCCCATCAATGATGCGGTGTACCAACCGATTCCCGCGCCGATTCGCCGTGCGCGCGCCAGTAGTCCTGCCACTGCCTCGTCACCTCCTTCTCGGCCTCGGTGGGGATCAGTCCGGACGGGGCGAACAGCCGCGAGGGAACCGGGTCGTCCTCGGACAGCGGGTGGCCGGTCCCGCGCACCGACCGCACCGCGGCGACGACACCGGCGAGCACCACCACCAAAACCAGCGTGGCGAACAGGATCGACAGGCTGCCCTGGATGAAGGTGTTGCGGATCACCGCGTCGATCTGGCCGGGTGACTTGGCGGCCCCGAACTGCGACGCCCCCGCCTCGCGAGCCTCACGGTAGAGCGAATGCTGTTTCCAGTAGCCCAGTTTCGGGTCGGCGGAGAAAATCTTCTGCCAGGACGCCGTCATCGTCACGGTCAGGTCCCAGGCCAGCGGCAGCCCGGGAATCCAGGCCCAGCGCAGCAGCCCGCGTTTGATCACCACCACGGTGGCCACCGTCAGCGCGATGGCGGCCAGCAGCTGGTTGGCGATGCCGAACAACGGGAACAGGGTGTTGATCCCGCCCAGTGGGTCGCCGACGCCCATCAGCAGGATGGAGCCCCAGGCAGCCACCACCGCCAGGCTGCACGCCCAGGCGCCGATGCGCCAGCTCGGGTCGCGCAACCGGCGCAGCGGGCCGCCCAGGTTGGCCAACCCGTCCGATGTCATGAACCGGGCCACCCGGGTGCCGGCGTCGACGGTGGTCAGGATGAACAGCGCCTCGAACATGATCGCGAAGTGGTACCAGAACGCCTTCATCGACGTGCCGCCGAAGACCTGGTGCAACACCTCGGACATGCCCAGCGCCAGCGTCGGTGCTCCGCCGGTGCGCGACACGATCGACTCCTCGCCGACCCCCTCGGCGGCCTCGGTGATCTGCTCGGCGGTGATCGGCGACCCCCCCAGCCCGAGGTTGTTGACGTAATCGGCCGCGGTGGCCGCCGTCG
Source organism: Mycolicibacterium insubricum (assembly GCF_010731615.1). Classification (NCBI taxonomy): domain Bacteria; kingdom Bacillati; phylum Actinomycetota; class Actinomycetes; order Mycobacteriales; family Mycobacteriaceae; genus Mycobacterium; species Mycolicibacterium insubricum. Next base: position 1,953,875 of record NZ_AP022618.1, read on the forward strand.
GGCCGGTCGCCGCGCCCGGGGCGTTGATGGCGAAGTACAGGTGCTGGTTGAGGATGGCCGCGGTGATCAGCGCCATGATCGCCACGAACGATTCGGTCAGCATGCCGCCGTAGCCGATCAGCCGCATCTGGCTTTCCTTCTCCAGCAGCTTGGGCGTGGTGCCCGAGGAGATCAGCGAGTGAAAGCCCGACAGTGCACCGCAGGCGATGGTGATGAACAGGAACGGAAACAGCGACCCGGCGAACACCGGACCGTCACCGCGGGTGGCGAAATCGGAGACCGCCGGGGCTGCCATCACCGGGCGCGCCAGGACGATCCCGGCGGCCAGCAGGGCGATGGTGCCGACCTTCATGAACGTCGACAGGTAGTCGCGCGGGGCCAGCAGCAGCCACACCGGCAGCACCGAGGCGGCCAGCCCGTAGCCGATGATGCACCAGCTCAACGTCATCTTGGACAGGGTGAACCAGTCTGCGCCCCAAGATGTTTCGGCGACCCAACCACCGGCGACCACCGCGAGCAGCAGCAGCCCGACGCCGATGACCGACACCTCCGACACCCGCCCGGGCCGCAGGAACCGCAGATAGCAGCCCATGAACACGGCGATGGGGATGGTCATGGCGATGGAGAAGACGCCCCACGGGCTTTCGGCCAGGGCGTTGACGACGACCAGGGCCAGGACCGCCAGCAGGATCACCATGATGGTCAGCACCGCCACGATCGCGGCGGTTCCGCCGACCGGGCCCAGTTCGTCGCGGGCCATCTGGCCCAGTGAGCGGCCGCGGCGGCGCACCGAGATGGTCAGCACCAGGTAGTCCTGGACGCAACCGGCGACCACCGCGCCGATGATGATCCAGATGGTTCCGGGCAGGTAGCCCATCTGCATGGCCAGTACCGGGCCGACCAGGGGGCCGGCGCCGGCGATCGCGGCGAAGTGATGGCCGAACAGCACCCGGCGGTCGGTCGGCAGGTAGTCGGTGCCGTTCTCGTGGATCTCGGCCGGGGTGGCGCGGTCGTCGCGCGGTTTGACGATGCGGGATTCGACGAGCCGGGCGTAGAACCGGTAGCCGATCACGTACGTGCAGATCGCGGCGGCCACGAACCAGACGGCGTTGACGGTTTCGCCGCGGCTCAGCGCGATCAGCGTCCAGGCCAGCGCCCCGATCAGCGCGATGACCGCGAACACGACGCGGTGCCCGACGCTGATCGGGGAGCGGTCGATGATCGCCACCGGCGGCAGCGCGGGGTCGGTGCGGATGCGGGTGATCTCGCCGGGAGTTCCCGTCAATTGCTCCGGCAGTGCGGCCGACGGTGTTGCCACGGGTCTGGTCCTCCGAGGTGTGCGATCGCAAAAGGTCAGTTGATCTTGTCACCGACCGTCCAGGCGCACCCGCCCTACTGAGAACCGGATACTCAATTCTGAGCCCCTGTGCCACGAGCGTTACATTGACGCGGTATTTTGTCAGTCACATCCCATCCTCGGAAGAAGGTGCACATGGAAATCAACGGCAAGAAGGCCATCGTCATCGGCGGCGCGTCCGGCATGGGCCGGGCGTCGGCCGAACTGCTGGCGGCCAAGGGCGCGTCGGTGGCGGTGCTGGACCGCGAGAACTCCGACGGCAAGGCGGTCGCCGAGGGTTTGGGCGGCACCTTCTACCCGGTCGACGTCACCGACTTCGAGGGCACTGAGGCGATCATCAATCAGGCCGTCGCCGACCTGGGTGGTCTGCACGTCGTCGTCACCACCGCCGGTGGCGGTATCGCGGAGAAGACGCTGGGCAAGAACGGGCCGCACAGCCTGGACAGCTTCCGGTCCACCATCGACCTGAACCTGGTGGCGACCTTCAACATCAGCCGGATTTCCGCAGCTCACATGGCGAACAACGAGCCGGAGGACGAGGAGCGCGGCGTCATCATCAACACCGCTTCGATCGCCGCCTTCGAAGGCCAGATCGGCCAGGTCGCCTACACCGCGGCCAAGGCCGGCATCGCCGGCATGTGCCTGACCATGGCCCGCGACCTCGGGTCGGTCGGCATCCGGGTGCTCGGCATCGCGCCCAGCCTGTTCGCCACCGGCCTGACCCAGGGCATTCCCGACGAGTTCGCCAAGCAGCTGACCAAGGACGCCGCCTTCCCGAAGCGGCTGGGCCGGCCCGAGGAGTACGCCAAGCTGGTGGCGGCGATCGTGGACAACCCGATGCTCAACGGGCAGTGCCTGCGTCTGGACGCGGGCCAGCGGTTCGCGCCGCGCTGATCCGACGGCCCGGGCCCGGCCGGAATCACCGGCCGGGCCTCGGCAAAATAAGTACACTCATTGCCGAGAGAGCAGCCAACTGCGACCGCGCCGACCGACCCTGAGACAGGTGGATTCCGAATGGGCATTGCACTGACCGACGACCACCGCGAGCTCGCCTCGGTCGCGCGTGACTTCCTGACCGCGCAGCAGGCCCGCGCCGGCGCACGCGCGCTGCTGGAGGCCCCGTCGGAGGCACTGCCCGCGTTCTGGCCGGCGCTGGCCGATCTCGGCTGGCTGGGTCTGCACCTACCCGAGTCCTACGGCGGGTCCGGATTCGGCCTGCCCGAACTGGTGGTGGTCGTCGAGGAACTCGGCCGCGCCGTCGCGCCGGGGCCGTTCGTCCCGACGGTCGCCACATCCGCCGCCATCGACGCGTGCGGCACCCCCGATCAGCGGGATCGCCTGCTGCCCGGGCTGATCGACGGCACCCGCACGGCCGGTATCGGCTTCGACACCGCGATCACCGTGGCCGACGGGGTGGCCGACGGCGACGCCGGCCTGGTGCTGGGCGCCGCACTGGCCGATGTGCTGCTGCTGACCGCCGGCGACGACGTGTTGGTCCTGGAACGACACCGCGCCGGGGTGTCGGTGGAGATTCCCGAGAACCTGGATCCGTCGCGCCGCTGCGGCCGGGTCCGGTTGACCGGCGTCGCCGTCACCGACGACGACATCCTGGTCGGCGGCCGGGACACGGCGCTGGCGCTGGCCCGCACCTTGATCGCCGCCGAAGCCGTCGGCGGCGCGTCGGACTGCGTGACCGCGGCCGTCGACTACGCGAAGGTGCGCGAACAGTTCGGCCGCACCATCGCCACCTTCCAGGCGATCAAGCATCACTGCGCGAACATGCTGGTGGCCGCCGAATCCGCCATCGCCGTGGTGTGGGACGCGGCCCGCGCCGCCGCCGACTCCGGCCCGGAGTTCCAGCTGATGGCCGCCGCCGCCGCCGCCGAAGCGCTGCCGGCCTACGCCAAAAACGCCGAGCTCAACATCCAGGTGCACGGCGGTATCGGCTACACATGGGAGCACGACGCGCATCTGCACTGGCGGCGCGCCCTGGCGGTGCGCGGGCTGTTCGGCGGCGACGGCCCGGCCGGCGACGTGTTCGACCTGACCGCCGCCGGGGTGCAGCGGGCCAACAGCCTGGACCTGCCCGCCGCCGCCGAGGCGCTGCGCCACGGTGTGCGGGCCGACCTGGCGCACATCGCGCAGGCGACCGGTTCGGCGATCATGGACAAGCTGATCGGCACCGGTTACGTCATGCCGCACTGGCCCAAGCCTTTCGGCCGTGCCGCCGATGCCGTCGAGCAACTGGTCATCGAGGAGGAATTCCGCGCGGCCGGGGTCAAACGACCGGACTACGGCATCACCGGCTGGGTGATCCTCACCCTGATCCAGCACGGAACCCCTTCGCAGATCGACCGATTCGTGGACAAGGCGCTGCGCAAGGACGAGATCTGGTGCCAGCTGTTCTCCGAGCCGGACGCCGGATCGGACGCCGCGGCGATCAAGACCCGCGCCGTGCGGGTCGACGGTGGCTGGAAGATCAACGGGCAGAAGGTGTGGACGTCCGGCGCGCACTACTGCCGCCGTGGCCTGGCCACCGTCCGTACCGACCCGGACGCGGGCAAGCACGCCGGCATCACGACCGTCATCATCGACATGAAGTCGCCCGGCGTCGAGGTCCGGCCGCTGCGGATGCTCAGCGGCGGAGCCGAATTCAACGAGGTCTTCTTCAACGACGTGTTCGTGCCCGACGAGGACGTGGTCGGCGAACCCAACAGCGGCTGGACCGTGGCCCGGGCCACCCTGGGCAATGAGCGGGTGAGCATCGGTGGTGGCGCGGGCATCGCCGGGGTCGACCCGAGGGCGCTGGTCTCGGTGGTCGCCGAGCACGGGCATCGGTTGGCCGGGGCGAAGATTCGCACCGGCAACTTCATCGCCGACGATCACGCGATGCGGTTGCTGAACCTGCGCCGCGCGGTGCGCAGCATCGAGGGCACCGGACCCGGCCCGGAGGGCAATATCACCAAGCTCAAGCTCGCCGAGCACATGGGTGAGTGCGGGGCGATCTGGTCGGCGCTGATGGGACCGGAGATGGCCGTCACCGATGGACCCGCGGCCCCGGCCATCCAGCTGACCATGGGCGCCCGGGCGATGGCCATCGCCGGTGGTACCTCGGAGGTGACCCGCAATCAGATCGCCGAGCGGATCCTGGGCATGCCGCGAGACCCGCTGATCAAGTGAGCCTGGCCGCCGAGATCGCCCGCGGTATCGAGGCCGAGGTGATCGCGACCGGCTGGCCGGTGGGCGCCTCGCTCGGTTCGGAGGCGGCGCTGCAGCAGCGCTACGGGGTGAGCCGCTCGGTGCTGCGCGAGGCGGTGCGCCTCGTCGAGCATCACCAGGTGGCCCGGATGCGCCGCGGTCCCGGCGGCGGGCTGATCGTCACCGAGCCCGACGCCCGCCCGGCCACCCGCGCGGTGGTCAGCTACCTGGCGTACGCCGGCACCACCCTCGACGAGGTGCTCGGTGCCCGACGGCTGCTGGAGCCGCTGGCCTCGGGCCTGGCCGCCGAGCGCATCGACGAAGCCGGGATCAGAAGCCTGCGGGCCTTGCTGGCCTCCGACCGCTCCGGTCCGGTGCACGACGACATCCATGTGGTGCTGGCCGAGCTGACCGGCAATCCGGTGCTGGCGTTGTTCACCGATGTGCTCAGCCGGATGACAGTGCGCTACGCCGCGGCCGCGGAATCCGGGGCGGCGGCCGGCCGACGGGCGCTGGCCGCGATGGCCGCCGATCACGACGACATCATCGCGGCGGTGACCGCCGGGGACCGGGTGAAAGCCACCACCGTGACCAGCCGGCACCTGGACACCGTCGCCGGCCTGCTGGCCGGGCGCAGCCCGGGGGCGCCGCGGCGGACGATCGCCCCCTCTGGAGCCGGCGACAAGCGGGCCGAGACGCTGGCCGCCACCATCTCCGAAGACATCGTCGGCGCCGGCTGGGTACCGGGTGCGGTGGTGGGCGCCGAGGCGGACCTACTGGATCGGTACGGGGTCAGCCGATCGGTGCTGCGCGAGGCGATCCGGATCCTGGAGTTCCACACGGTGGCCCGGATGCGCCGGGGACCGGGCGGCGGTCTGGTGGTGACCGCACCGGAGCCGCAGGCGAGTATCGACACCGTGGCGCTGTATCTGGAGTACCGCCGGCCCAGCCGGGAGGACCTGCAGGTGGTCCGCGACGCCATCGAGATCGACGCGGTGGCCACCGTGGCCGCCGGTGTCGCGGCTGGGGATCTCGTACTGCCAGCCCTGGGACCGGGCACGGTGGCCTCGGCGGTGCACACCGCCGCCCACGATCCGCAGCACACCGACGCCGCCGAGGCGAACTTCCACACCGGGATGGCCGAATTGGCCGGGAACAGCGTGCTCACCCTGTTTCTGCGGATCCTTGTCGAACTCTTCCGCCGGCACTGGGCGGCTCAGGGGGACCAGCCGGTCCCCGGACCCGAGGACGCCGCCCAGGTCGACCTGGCCCACGCCAAGATCCTGGAGGCGGTCGTCGCCGGCGACGACGGGCTGGCCCGGCACCGGTCCCGGCGCCACCTCGAGGCGTTATCTTCCTGGTGGCTCTAACACTGATGAGGGGAAATCGATGGGTGTCTACGCGGTAACCGGTTCGGCGTCGGGGATGGGTGCGCAGGTCGCCGGCAGGCTGACGGCCGCCGGGCACACCGTGATCGGCGTGGATCTGCGCGACGCCGACGTCGTCGCCGATCTTTCCACGCCCGCGGGCCGGGTCACCGCGATCGCCGGGGTGCTGGCCGCCTGCGGCGGCCGGCTGGACGGGGCGGTGCTGGCCGCCGGTGTCGGACCCACACCGGGTGCCGGGCGGGCCCGGCTGATCTTCGAGATCAACTACGCCGGTGTGGTGGAATTGCTGACGGCATGGCGGCCGGCGCTGGCCGCGGCAGCGGTCGAGGCTCCGGTGAAAGTCGTTGTGGTGGCCAGTAATTCAACGACCACCGTGCCGATGGTGCCGCGGCGGGCCATCCGGGCGCTGCTGGCCGGGGACGCCGAGAAGGCGGCCGGGGTGATGCGCTGGTACGGGCCGGCGGCGCCGTCGCTGGCGTATGCCGCATCCAAGATCGCGGTGTCGCGCTGGGTGCGCCGCACCGCGGTGACCGACCCCTGGGTGGGTGCGGGCATCCGGCTCAATGCCATCGCACCGGGCGCGATCTTGACCCCGCTGCTGGAGAAGCAGCTGGCGACCCCGAGCGAGGCCCGGGCCATCCGGGCTTTCCCGGTACCCGTCGGCGACTTCGGCGATCCCGGGCAACTCGCCGACTGGATGCTGTTCATGCTCTCGGACGCCGCCGACTTCCTGTGCGGCAGCGTCATTTTCGTCGACGGTGGCTCGGACGCCTATCTGCGGGCCAACTCCTGGCCCAAGGCGGTTCCGGCTGTCGGCGTGCCGGGCTATCTGTGGAAATTCTTGCGGCACCGCATGCGCGGCTCGTCGTAGCCCGACGCGTAGCCGACAGCGACGCTCACTTGCGCGGGCAGGTGCACCACTGCTGCAGCGGCACCTTGGCCCGCACCTCGTCGACATGCAGGCCGCAGCCGTCCCAGGTGGTCTTGCCGCATTTGGGGCAGGTGACGGGGTAACACATCGTCGGGCTCCTCGGGTTCGTCGGTCGCTCGCGGCGAGGCCGCCGCGAAACCATGTCGCCAATATACCCCGTTGGGTATACAGTGGGTGGTGAACATACCCTGCCGGGTATGCGCCGAGGGAGGTTGTCGATGAGCACGGGACCGGTGTCGTCGTGATCTGGTTGGCCGTCGCACTGTCGGTGCTGGTCGGGGTGAGCCTCGGCCTGCTCGGCGGTGGCGGCGCGATCCTGATGGTGCCGCTGCTGGTCTACGTCGCCGGGCAGTCGCCCAACGACGCGATCGCGACGTCGCTGCTGGTCGTCGGCGTGACCAGCGTTGTCGCCGTGATCAGCTACGCGCGGGCCGGTCAGGTCCGGTGGAAGGTCGCGGCGATCTTCGGCGTCGCGGCGATGGCCGGCGCATACGCCGGTGGCCTGCTGTCGCACTACATCCCCGGCTCGGTGCTGCTGGTGATGTTCGCGGTGGTGATGATCGGTGCGGGAGTAGCCATGCTGAGGCCGCGCACGGCCGCCGCCGAGGACCATCCGCTGCGCCCGGTCCGGGCGGTGATGCTCGGTGCGGTGGTCGGTGTGATCAGCGGCCTGGTGGGCGCCGGCGGGGGATTCCTGCTGGTCCCCGCGTTGGCGCTGCTGGCGGGGCTGCCGATGCAGTCCGCGGTGGGCACCTCGCTGTTGATCATCGCCATGCAGTCGTTCGCCGGGCTGGGTGGCCACCTGGCGTCGGTCGGGATCGACTGGCCGGTGGCCGGGATGATCACCGCCGCGGCGGTGATCGGTGCGCTGATCGGCGCTCCGCTGGCCGAGCGGATCCCGCCGGAGCGGCTGCGGTCCCTGTTCGGCTGGTTCGTGCTGCTGATGGCCGCGTTCGTGCTGGGCGCCGAGGTGCATCCGGCGCTGGGCCTGGGCATCGCCGCCCTGACGGTGGCGGCCATGGCCGCTCAGCTGGTGTGTGCCCGCACCGGACACTGCCCGCTGCGTCGCTGGCTGGGCGGCGGGGTGGTCGCGACGTGAGGCGCACAGATACCCCCGTGGGTACACTGACATCAACTGTTCTCGGATGAGGAGCTGACCATGTTGGCCGACGAAGATGCGATTGCCGCGGTGCTCAACCGGCTGCGGCGTGCCCAGGGGCAGCTGGCGGGCGTCATTTCGATGATCGAAGCGGGCCGCGACTGCAAGGACATCGTGACCCAGCTCGCCGCGGTGTCCAAGGCGCTGGACCGGGCGGGGTTCAAGATCGTGGCCACCGGGCTGCGCGAATGCGTGCTCGGCGTCCAGGAGGACGGCCAGCAGCCGCCACTGAGCCAGGACGAGCTGGAAAAGCTGTTCCTGGCGCTGGCCTGAGAGCTACAGCGGCCGCAACCTCAGCGGCATGCCGTCGACCGGCACCGCCATCCCGCCGTAGTCGTAGGTGGGCCGGTACCCCGGATGCGGTAGTTCCAGCCGGTAGCGGCTCAGCAGCCGGTGCATGACGGTCTTGATCTCGAACTGGCCGAACACCATGCCGATGCACTTGTGCGCGCCGCCGCCGAACGGCGCGAACGCATACCGGTGCCGCTTGTGTTCGCTGCGTGGTGCGGCGAACCGCTCCGGGTCGAACCGCTCCGGGTCGGTCCATAGTTCCGGCAGCCGATGGTTGATCCCCGGCCAGGTGACCACGTCGGTACCGGCCGGGATGAAGTGGCCCATGACCTCGGTGTCGCGCACCGCCTGCCGGAAGTTGAACGGCAGCGGGGTCTGCATCCGCAGCGACTCGTTGATCACCAGGTCGTAGGTCTCCAGCTGTTCCAGCGTGTCGATGTCCAGCGGTGCGTCGCCGATGTGGGCCGATTCGTCGCGGCAGCGCTGCTGCCACTCGGGGTTGGCGGCCAGGTGGTAGGCCATCGTGGTCAGCGTCGAGGTGGTGGTGTCGTGCGCCGCCATCATCAGGAAGATCATGTGCGCGATGACCTGCTCGTCGGTGAAGCTGCGCCCCTCCTCGTCCTGGGCGTGGCACAGCACGCTGAACATGTCGTTGCTGGCCGACCGGCGTTTCTCGGCGATCCGGCCGGCGAAATAGTCCTCCAGGACCTTGCGGGCCCGGATGCCGCGCCACCAGGTCAGCGGCGGCACCGGCTTGCGGACGATCGCGTTGCCGGCCCGGGTGACCATGGTGAACGCCTCGTTGATGGTCGTCACCAGCTTGTGGTCGGTGCCGGCCGGATGACCCATGAAGACCTCGGAGGCGATGTCCAGCGTCAGTTTCTTGAACGCCGGGTAGCTCAGGAAGCGCGGATCGTCGGCGACCCAGTCGTCGGCCAGCACCCGCGTCGACACCGAGTCGATATGCGGGATGTAGCCGGCCAGCCGGGGCCGGGTGAACGCCTCCTGCATGATCCGCCGGTGGTAGAGGTGTTCGTCGAAATCGAGCAGCATCAGGCCGCCGTCCAGGAACGGTCCGATGACCGGATCCCAGCCGCGCTGCGAGAAGTCCTTGTTGCGGTTGGTGAACACCGCCTGGGTTGCGTCGGGCCCCAGCAGCATCACCGACGACAGTGCGGGGGACTTCGCGTAGTAGACCGGGCCGTGCTTGCGGTAGATCTCCAGCACGAAATCCGGGCCGCCGCGGAAGATCTCGATCATGTGGCCGAGGATGGGCAGCCCCGAGTCGCCGACCACGGGCTTGAGGCCGCTGCCGGGTGGCGGCTCGGCCAGCACGATCTGATCCCAGTCTTTCTCCCGGAGCCGCTTGTCCACCGCCGCCATGCCGGGGATGTTCACCGGTGTCGGCTTGAGACGTCGCTTGGCCCGATCGAACAGGTAGTGCGGGGTGCTGATGGTGGCCAACGTCGCTCCTCGAGGTAGGGCGGGCGGACGGCCCACGCCACGGAACGTGGCGCGGATCACTCACAGATATCGTGCCGGGCGAACTTGACAGCTGTCAAGTTTTTTTCCGGCGCGTCGTGAGGCATCGTTGACCGGATGGACGAAGATCAGGGTTCCCACGTGGTGACCGAGCCGCGTAGCCGCGGTGACCGGCAACGCGAGGCGATCGTGGCCGCCGTCCGGGAGTTGCTGCAGGAAAAGGAGTTCGCCGATCTGTCGGTGAGCACCATCAGCGACCGCGCCGGGGTCGCCCGTTCGGGCTTCTACTTCTACTTCGACTCCAAATACGCCGTGCTGGCCCAGATTCTGGCGGAAGCCACCGCCGAGTTGCAGCGGCTGACCGAATCCTTCGCCCCCCGAGGTGCCGACGAGTCACCGGCGGAATTTGCCCGCCGCATGGTGGCCAGCGCCGCGCTCGCCTTCGCCCACAACGACCCGGTGGTGACCGCGTGCCGGCGTGCCCGGGAAACCGACGCCGAGATCCGGGAGATCCTGGACGGTCAGATCGACGTCCTGGTCGGTCAGATCGTCGCGTTGGTCCGCGCGGAGGTGCAGGACGGCACCGCCCGCCCGATCAGTGACGACCTGGAGGCGCTGATCCGGGTGTTGAGTGCGACTTCGTCGTTCATGTTGTCCGGTGACCCCACGTTCATCGGCCCGGAGCGCAACCGTGATGGCGCGCTGGCCGTGTTGGAACGACTGTGGCTGTATTCGCTCTGGGGTGGCGGCGCCGAACCGTTACCGCCGGTATCGCCAACACCGCTTCCGCCGGTATCGTCAACGGGATGAGCAAATCTTTCGCCGGCCAACGTTGCCTGGTGACCGGCGCCGCCAGCGGAATCGGACGGGCCGTGGCCCTGCAACTGGCCCGGGACGGCGCCGAGCTGTATCTGACCGATCGCGATCCCGACGGGCTGGCCGCCACCGCCGCCGACGCCCGCGCACTGGGTGCCTCGGTGCCGCAGGCCCGCGCCCTCGACATCTCCGATTACGACGCCGTCGCCAACTTCGGTGCCGATATCCACACCCAGCACGGATCGATGGACCTGCTGTTCAACATCGCCGGGGTGTCGGCCTGGGGCACCGTCGACCAGCTCACCCACCGGCAGTGGCGGTCCATGGTCGACATCAACCTGATGGGCCCGATCCACGTCATCGAGACGTTCATCCCGCCGATGATGGCCGCCGGCCGCGGTGGACAACTGGTCAACGTCTCCTCAGCCGCCGGCCTGGTGGCGCTGCCCTGGCATGCCGCCTACAGCGCCAGCAAATACGGACTGCTCGGGGTTTCCGAGGTGCTGCGCTTCGACCTGGCCCGGCACCGCATCGGGGTGTCGGTGGTGGTCCCCGGCGCGGTGCGCACCGGGCTGGTCAAGACCGTCGAGATCGCCGGCGTCGACCGCGATGACCCGAAGGTCGACCGCTGGGTGCAGCGGTTCGGCGGACACGCCATCTCCCCGGAACGCGCGGCCGAAAAGACCCTCGCGGGTGTGGCGCGCAACCGCTTTCTCATCTACACCTCGCCCGACATCTGGGCGCTGTACGCCTTCAAACGGTGGGCGTGGTTCCCGTACAGCTTCACCATGAAGCGCGTGAACGTGTTGTTCTCCCGGGCGCTGCGGCCGCGCGGCTGAGGCCGGTTTCCCGCATTGGCGTACCGGTTGGGCGCCCCACCCTGGCAGTATTTGAGTTTGTCGCAGTGATCAGCCGCAGGCGACGCAGTGCGTCGCCCGACAGACGGGACTACGGGGATGGTCGATGTGGGGGCCGCGGCGCCGCTCACCGTGCGCATGGGGTCGGCGATCCATACCTTCCCCGCGGGCCGCGAGGTCCTGGTGGGCCGCAACCCGGCCTGTGACATCCGCATCGACGCCGCTCAGGACCTGATCTCGCGCACCCACCTGGTGCTGCACACCGAGGGCGCCGACTGGGTTGCCGAGGATCGCAGCAGCAACGGCATCTTCGTCGACGGCAACCGGGTGTCACGGGTCCCGATCACCGACGACGTCGCCATCGCTCTCGGCGCCCCCGACGGCCCGCGCCTGACCTTCCAGCTCAGCACCACCATCATCCGACTCGCCGACGTGCACGCGCTGGGATGCGCCCAGACCGGGCCCCGGTCCGGACCCGTGGGCCCGCCGCCGCAACCGCCGGCACCCCCGCGACCCGCGCCGATGGCGCCCCGACCGATGCCCCCGCAGCCCGGTGTCCCTATCGGGCCGGGGGACATGCGCACCCCGGTGCCCGTCGACAACGACACCGTGTCCCGGATGACCAACGTGGTCAAGCGGGTGTTGCCGCAGCGCCCGGCCGGCCCGCCGCCGGGAGCGGTGGTGATCGGGCGCGCCGAGGACAGCGGCGTCGTCGTCGTCGATGCGCTGGCCTCCCGCCTGCACGCCTTCCTGGTGCGGACCCCCGCCGGCGTCGAAATCCGGGACAACTCCAGCAACGGCACGTTCGTCAACGGTGCGCGGATCATGACCGCCCTGCTGACCCCCGGTGACGTCGTCACCATCGGTAACACCGACCTCACCTTCAACGGGACCACCCTGGTGCCCCGGGAGGCCGCGCCACACACCGCCGGGGTCGCCGCATACCGGGTCGGCCTGACCGTGGAGGACGACAAGGCACTGCTGCAGGACGTGTCGTTCCAGGCCCGGCCGGGCACCCTGACCGCGGTGATCGGCCCGTCGGGAGCGGGCAAATCCACGCTCATCCGGGTGCTCGGCGGCGGTGACCACCCCACCACCGGCTGGGTCAGCTTCGACGGGCACGACGTGCACGCCGAGTACGCCTCGCTGCGCTCCCGCATCGGCGTGGTGCCGCAGGACGACGTCGTGCACCGCCAGCTGACCGTGCAGCGCGCCCTGCAGTACGCCGCCGAACTGCGGCTGCCACCGGACACCAGTCGCGACGACCGGGACCGGGTCATCGCCGACGTGCTGGCCGAGCTGGAACTCACCGAGCATCGCGACACCCGCATCGACAAGCTGTCCGGCGGTCAGCGCAAACGGGTGTCGGTGGCGATGGAGCTGCTGACCGGGCCCTCGCTGCTGATCCTCGATGAGCCCACCTCCGGACTGGACCCGGCGCTGGACCGCCATGTGATGGCGATGTTGCGCCGACTGGCTGACGCCGGCCGGGTGGTCGTCGTCGTCACCCACTCGCTGACCTACCTCAACGTGTGCGACCAGGTGCTGCTGCTGGCCCCGGGCGGCAAGACCGCCTACGCCGGCGCGCCGGGCGCCGTCGCGGCCGCCATCGGCACCTCGGACTGGGCCGACATCTTCGCCTGGATCTCCACCGATCCCGACGGCGCGCACTCGGCGTTCCTGGCCCGCTCCGGCTACACCACGCCGCCCGAGCCCGCGCTGACCGGCGGCCCGATGGGATCCCCGGCCGCTACCAGCCTGCGCCGCCAGCTCTCCACGGTGGCGCGGCGCCAGTTCCGGCTGATGCTGGCTGACCGGGCGTACTTCGTCTTCCTGGCCCTGCTGCCGTTCGTGCTGGGTTCGCTGGCGCTGGTGGTGCCCGGCCACACCGGCCTGGGCCGGGCCTCGTCGAGCAGTTCGTCGCCGCAGCAGGCCGCGCAGCTGTTGATCCTGCTCAACATCGCGGTGGTGTTCATGGGCACCGCGCTGACCATCCGGGACCTGGTGGGCGAGCGGGCGATCTTCCGGCGGGAACAGGCCGTCGGGCTGTCCGCCTCGGCGTATCTGGCTGCCAAGTTCGTGGTCTACGCGTTGGCGGCGGCGATCCAGACGGCGGTGCTGCTGGTGATCGTGGTGGCCGGCCAGGGCGGCCCGACCCAGGGGGCGGTGCTGCTCGGCAGCCCGGTACTGGAGCTGTACGTGGCGCTGACGGCGACCGCCATCGCGTCGGCGGTGCTGGGTCTGCTGCTGTCCTCGCTGGCCAGATCCACCGAGCAGATCCTGCCGATGCTGGTGGTCACCATCATGCTGTCGATCGTCTTCGCCGGCGGCATGATCCCGGTGACCGGGCGTATCGGGCTGACCCAGCTGTCCTGGTTGCTGCCGGCCCGCTGGGGCTATGCGGCGACCGCCTCGACGATCGACCTACTCAAGGCCTCGCCGCTGGAGACCAATAAGGACCAGCTGTGGTTCCACGAGGCGCGCTGGTGGCTGCTGGACATGGCTGCACTGGTGGTGCTCACACTGGCCTACGGCGCTGCGCTGCGCTGGCGGCTGCGGTTGCCGCGGCTGCGTGCGACGGTCGCGCGCCCGGTGCCCGGGGCTGCCGCACCGGGTGCCCCCACCGACACCGGACCCCGACCGGCCGCGGCGGCGGGCAAGGAGCGTTCCGCCGTGCGCTGGGCAGCGGTCATCGGCATCGTCGCGGTGATCGCGCTGGTGCTGACCGGGCTGTCGGTGATCACCCGCGACAGCGGCACCCGCAAGGTCAGCGTCGGCGCGTCGTGGGAGTCCGACGACGACAAGCCGGCCAAACAGCCGGTGGCCGAGGACCAGCTGGCGGGCCTGCTGATGTCGCCGTCGGCCCTGGGTTCGGAGATGTCCTCGTCGCCGATGGGAAAGGCCACGCCGGCCCGGTTCGACAAGCCGCGCACGACGGCCATCACACCGCCGGACTGCACCAGTGCCGTGGAGGTGGCCAGTGCTTCGGTCTACACCGCCGATTCCGGCTTCACCGCGCTGGCCGGCCAGACCGTGATCGACCCCACCGAACCCAACCGCATGGTCGAGGAGGCGATGGTGGCGTTCCCGGATGCCGACGCCGCCGGCTCCTTCGAGGACGACCTGGGTTCGTCCTGGCGGCACTGCGACCACTCGGTGGCGACGTTCCCCGGCGCCGACGGGGCGCCGGTGTCGGTCAGCATCGGTGGCTACGAGAGTGTCGACGACCGCACGACGATCCTGTTGTCGATGCCCGGGCGGATCTGCCAGCGCGCGATGCAGGCCGTCTCCAACGTCGTCATCGATGTCCGCAGCTGCGCGCCGGAACCGGGCAAACAGGCCGCCGAGATCGTCAAGCGGATTTCCAACAACATCCGGTAGGCGCTGGAGGTCGGGCGGTGTGACAGAGAGTAATCGCGGAGCGCCACTTGGCTTTTCGGTCATCAGCGCGATCCCCAGTGCCAGGGTGGCGCGTCCAGCAGACCCTGACCGCGGATCAGTGTCTCGCCCAGGTCCTTGTACAGCTCGAGTTCTACGGCGTCGCTGTCGCCGGACGGGTCACCGACCGCACCCAGGGCATCGCGCAGTGCGGCCGAATGCGTCACCACCACAACCTGGGTGGACCGCGACGCGGCGACGATCAACCGGCCCAACGGCGCCAGCAGCTCCGGGTGCAGACTGGTCTCCGGCTCGTTGAGCACCATCAGCGACGGCGGCTCGGGACTCAGCAGGGCGGCCGACCACAACAGGAAACGCAGTGTGCCGTCGGACAGTTCGGCCCCGCGCAGCGGGCGCAGCAGACCCGGCTGGGACAGCGCGACGTCGAACAACCCCTCCCGCACGGTGACCGCCACCGTGGCACCGGCGAAGGCATCGGCCACGGCGTCGGCCAGACGGTCCGCACCGGTGGATTCGATGATGGTCTGCAGCGCGGCGGCCAGGTCGCGACCGTCGTCGGCCAGCACCGGGGTGCGGGTACCCACCTGCGGCAGTCGGGCGGGGGCATCGGCGTCGGCGCGGAAACCGTCGTAGAACCGCCACCCGCGCAACCGGTCGCGCACCGCGGCGAGTTCGGGCAGTGCCGCGGGCTGGGCGTATTCGGCCAGCACGCTGCGATAGCTGGGCAGGCCCTGGGTCAGTTTCGCGAACTCGCCCGAGTCGTCGCGGGCCGCGGCATACGGGCCGTCGCGGTGCACCAGGGTGCCGGCCGGGCGCAGCGCCGGCCCGGCGAACACCGCCTCCCGCTTGATCTCCGGGTCACGGCTGAACTCCGAATTGTGGCCGGCATAGACCGGCAGGCCGAGATCGATCAGATAGCCGAAGTCGTCGGCGGAAAACCCCAGGGCCAGCGACACCGGCTCGCTGCGGGCGGTGCCCTGCACCCGGCCGGTACTGCGCGCCGCACCGAGGGTCTCCGGGCCGGCCCACAGCGCCGAGCCCAGCCCGCCCTCGCGGGCCAGTGACCCGATCACCTCGCCGCGGCCGCAGTCGGCGAGCAGGCGCAGCGCCCGGTAGGTGCTCGACTTACCGGATCCGTTGGCACCGGTGATCACGGTCAGCCCGCGCAGCGGCAGCACCAGGTCGCGCAGCGAACGGTAGCCGCGGATGGCGACGGTGGAGAGCATGCCCCGACCCTAGACACCGGGACCGACAGCCGGCGGTGGCCGCCGGCGCTGCGGTCGGTCAGTGGCCGCAGAGCTTGGTCGCGACCGACTGCCAGGCCCGGATCTGTTCGTCCAGGGTGTGCCCGGCGTCCAGGCGGGCCTGGATGTAGTCGGCGTCGAACAGTGCGGTGAGGGCGTCGGCCTGGGCGTCCAGGTCGCCGGTGGTGCCGGCCGCGGCGAGCAGGATGCGGATGTGGGTGCGCAGGACGGAATCCGGTGGATTGTCCGGCGGCCGAGGACCGCGGGTGAGGCTGCTGAGCAGGTCGTGGTGACGGTGGGCGAACCGGATCCGGTGCTCGCCGAAGGCACACAGCCGGGCCGGCGGTGGGGCGCCGGGGCCCAGGGGCGGCGGGCCGAACAGGAAGGCCTGCTGACTGGCCTGTTCGTCCTCGTCGAGCAACACGGCCATCAGCTCGGCGCGGCTGCCGAACCGGCGGAACAACGTGCCCTTGCCGACGCCCGCAGTGGTGGCGACGTCGTCCATGGTGACGTTGGCCGCGCCGTGCTCGGCGATCAACCGGCGTGCGGCGTCGAGTAGCCGGGTGCGGTTGCGGGCGGCATCAACGCGTTCCGGCACCATGGTGCGGAAGTCTAGCCCGGCCGGAAATAAACCGGACCGGAGTCCGGTTATTCTCGGCGAAATGCCGGGGAGCCTTCCGGCCGGGACCGTCACTGAAGGGCGTACGACCATGACGAACACTCACATCCTGATCCTGCTGGGCAGCCTGCGGGCGGCTTCGGTGAACCGCCAGCTGGCCGAGGTGGCCGTCGGCGGCGCCCCGGAGCGGGCGGGCGTCGCGGTCTACGGCGACGGGCCGGGCGGGGCAGGTCTGGGGGAGGTGCCGTTCTACAACGAGGATCTCGACGTCGACGAGCATCGGCCCGCGGCAGCCGTGGCGCTGCGCGCGGCGGTCGAGGCCGCCGACGCCGTCCTGATCGTCACCCCCGAATACAACGGTGGGGTTCCGGCGACGGTGAAGAACGCCATCGACTGGCTGTCGCGGCCCTACGGCGACAGCGCGCTCAAAGGCAAGCCGGCCGCGGTGATCGGCACCGCGCTGGGCCGTTTCGGCGGAGTGTGGGCGCATGACGAGGTCCGCAAGTCGCTCGGCATCGCCGGGGCCCGGGTCGTCGAATCGGTGACCCTGTCGCTGCCGGCCAAGCAGCTCGACGGCCGGCACCCGGGGGACGTCGACACCGTCGCCGCCGCGGTCCGCGAAGCCGTCGAGGCGCTGGCCGGCGCGGTGACCCCCGACTGAATCGACTTTGCTGGCGCAACCGGGCTCCGGTGCCGGGCGGGTTTGTCGGTGGTCACTGCTAGACAGAGAGTGGGCGACGGCAACCGGAACACCGGGCTCGGCGCGTTGTGATCGGCGACACGCCGGAGACGGGGCCGAAAAACCCGCGGGAGGTGCTTACGACCTGGGAATTTCACGAATGTTGTTCAGAACATCTTGTATCTCTTCGCTTTGTCGGCCACTAGGTGTAGTGTTCGAGACGCCAACAGGCCGCAAGTGTCCAACACCGGAAAGTCCGTCGAATCCGATCCCTCACCCGCGGGTGAGCAGCGGAAATCACGGACCGGTGTGCAGGGGATTCGGGGGTCGGGAGGCCCGTGGACCGGCTCTCGGCCGACCCGCATGAATACCTGTACCAGTTTCGCTGAGGGGAGCCTGCCGAACATGAGCCAGCCGTCGATCACCGTGTACACCAAGCCCGCGTGTGTGCAGTGCAATGCCACCTACAAGGCGCTGGACAAGCAGGGCGTGGCCTACGACATCGTCGACATCACCGTCGACACCGAGGCCCGTGACTACGTGATGGCGCTGGGCTACCTGCAGGCGCCGGTCGTGGTGGCCGGCTCCGAGCACTGGTCGGGCTTCCGGCCGGACCGGATCAAGGCGCTCGGCTCGGTCGTCGCCGCCACGGCCTAGCCACCGGCCAGCACGTCCGGTGGGGCCGCACCGTCCCCGCCGGCACCAGCCGATCAACCCGGGAGAAAACCATGGCGCACCTCGTCTACTTCTCCAGCGTGTCGGAGAACACCCACCGATTCGTCGAGAAGCTGGAACTGCCGGCCACCCGGATCCCGCTGCACGGCCGCATCGAGGTCGACGAGCCCTACGTGCTGGTCCTGCCGACCTACGGCGGAGGCCGGGCCAACGGCCCGGATCCCGACGCCGGGGGATACGTCCCCAAGCAGGTCATCGCGTTTTTGAACAATGAACACAACCGGTCGCTGATCCGGGGCGTCATCGCCGCGGGCAACACCAACTTCGGAGCCGAATTCGGCTACGCCGGCGATGTGGTCGCCCGCAAATGCGGCGTCCCCTACCTCTATCGATTCGAACTCATGGGAACCGTGGACGACGTCTTCGCCGTCCGCGCGGGACTGGAAGAATTCTGGAAGGAACTCCCGTGTCACCAACCGTCACAGCTGCAGAGCCGGTAACCACCAGCGTGCACGCCCTCCCGGGCGAAACGGATTATCACGCGCTCAACGCGATGCTGAATCTGTACGACGCCGACGGCAAGATTCAGTTCGACAAGGACGTCCTCGCCGCCCGCGAGTACTTCCTGCAGCACGTGAACCAGAACACCGTCTTCTTCCACAATCAGGACGAGAAGCTCGACTACCTGATCACCCACGACTACTACGAGCGCGAGGTGCTCGACCAGTACAGCCGCAACTTCGTCAAGACGCTGACCGACCGGGCGTATGCCAAGAAGTTCCGGTTCCCGACCTTCCTGGGCGCGTTCAAGTACTACACCAGCTACACGCTGAAGACCTTCGACGGCAAGCGTTACCTGGAGCGCTTCGAGGACCGTGTGGTCATGGTGGCGCTGACCCTGGCGTCGGGGGACACCTCGCTGGCCGAGAAGCTGGTCGACGAGATCATCGACGGCCGGTTCCAGCCGGCCACCCCGACGTTCCTCAACTCGGGCAAGAAGCAGCGCGGTGAGCCGGTGAGCTGCTTCCTGCTGCGCATCGAGGACAACATGGAGTCGATTGGCCGTTCCATCAACTCGGCCCTGCAGCTGTCCAAGCGCGGTGGTGGAGTTGCGTTGCTGCTGACCAACATTCGCGAGCACGGTGCGCCGATCAAGAACATCGAGAACCAGAGCTCCGGTGTCATCCCGATCATGAAGCTGCTGGAGGATTCGTTCTCCTACGCCAACCAGCTCGGCGCGCGTCAGGGTGCCGGCGCGGTGTACCTGCACGCGCACCACCCGGATATCTACCGCTTCCTGGACACCAAGCGGGAGAACGCCGACGAGAAGATCCGGATCAAGACGCTGAGCCTGGGCGTGGTGATCCCGGACATCACCTTCGAGCTGGCGAAGAACAACGAGGACATGTACCTGTTCTCGCCGTACGACGTCGAGAAGGTCTACGGGGTGCCGTTCGCCGACATCTCGGTGACCGAGAAGTACCACGAGATGGTCAACGACGCGCGGATCCGCAAGACCAAGATCAAGGCCCGCGAGTTCTTCCAGACCCTGGCCGAGCTGCAGTTCGAGTCCGGCTACCCGTACATCATGTACGAGGACACGGTGAACCGGGCCAACCCGATCAAGGGCAAGATCACCCACTCCAACCTGTGCTCGGAGATCCTGCAGGTCTCCACGCCGTCGGTGTTCAACGAGGACCTGTCCTACGCGCACGTGGGAAAGGACATCTCGTGCAACCTGGGCTCGCTGAACATCGCCAAGGCGATGGACTCACCGGACTTCGCCCAGACCATTGAGGTGGCCATCCGGGCGCTGACCGCGGTGAGCGACCAGACCCACATCGCCTCGGTGCCCTCGATCGAGAAGGGCAACAACGATTCGCACGCCATCGGCCTGGGGCAGATGAACCTGCACGGCTACCTGGCGCGGGAGCGGATCTTCTACGGCTCCGAAGAGGGTGTGGACTTCACCAACATCTACTTCTACACCGTGCTGTACCACGCGCTGCGGGCGTCGAATCGTATTGCGCTGGAACGCGGCCACAAGTTCAAGGGCTTCGAGGAGTCCAAGTACGCGACCGGTGAGTTCTTCGACAAGTACACCGACCAGGTCTGGGAGCCGGCGACGGAGAAGGTGCGAAAGATCTTCGCCGACGCCGAGATCCACATCCCGACGCAGGAGGACTGGCGCAAGCTGAAGGAGTCGGTGGCCGCGCACGGTATCTACAACCAGAACCTGCAGGCCGTCCCGCCGACCGGGTCGATCTCTTACATCAACCACTCCACCAGCTCGATCCACCCGGTGGCATCCAAGATCGAGATCCGCAAGGAAGGCAAGATCGGTCGCGTCTACTACCCGGCTCCGTACCTGACCAACGACAACCTGGAGTACTACCAGGACGCGTACGAGATCGGCTACGAGAAGATCATCGACACCTACGCCGCGGCCACCCAGCACGTGGACCAGGGGCTGAGCCTGACGCTGTTCTTCAAGGACACCGCCAACACCCGCGAGGTCAACAAAGCGCAGATCTACGCCTGGCGCAAGGGAATCAAGACGCTCTACTACATCCGGCTGCGTCAGATGGCCCTGGAGGGAACTGAGGTGGAGGGCTGCGTCAGCTGCATGTTGTAGTGTCACAATAGATTTCGCGGGCCAGAGGAGAAATCTTCTGGCCCGCGGTCTGTTTCGAGGAGGCTAACCCTCGGAGTCGCGCCCGGTCGGTGTCCGGGCCGACCGGAGCCCGGCCACCAGCCGTGACAGGGCGGTCCCGGCATCGGCGCGCACCGCGGTCCGGTCCTCGGCGGTGGCGATCAGCAGCGCTGTGTCGTTGACCAACATCAGCAGGATCATCGCCAGCGGCCGGGTCGGCTGGTCGTCGATCACGCCCGCCTCGATGGCGTCGCGGATGCGCGCTTCGATCGGCGCCAGCCCGCGCGCCTGTTCGGCCCGAAGCCAGCGGGTCGGGCCGAACAACGCCGGCCCGTCGACGAGCAACGCCTGGATGTCGGGCGCGGCCGCGACGACGTCGAGGAAGCCCAGGAGCACGTGCTGGAGGTCGGTCAGCGGGTCGCCCGAGGTGAGCTGCGCGCCGGACAGCGACGAGGACAGCTGCTGTTGCACCTCGTCGAAGACCGCGAGGAACAACTCCTCGCGGTTGGGGAAGTGGGCGTAGAACGCCCCCCGGGTACCGACTCCGGCGGCCGTGACGATGTCCGACGTGCTGGTGGCAAAGAACCCGCGCTCGGCCCACAGCTCCCGGGCCGCGGCCACGATCGCCGCGCGTGTGGCTAGGGCCTGTTGCTGACGGTTCACGGCTGTTACGGTAACTCACATGCAGACTGCATCTGAAATCATGGCAGCCCCGGATGCCGGATCGGGTGATGACGACAGAGCGTGGCAGCTTTTTGAGACCTTCAACCTGCTGTGCGGCTTCGGGCAGCCCGCGCCCTATCCGGCCTATGCCGCCCTACGGTCGGAATCGCCGGTGCACGCCGGACTGCCCCATCTGGGTATGCCGGGGAACTCGGCCGACGCCGCGCCGGTGTTCAGCGTCTACGGCTACGACGCCGCCGTGGCGGCGCTGCGCGACACCGACACGTTCAGTAGCATCGCCTACCACGACATGATCGGAAAGGTCATGGGGCGCTCGGTGATCGAAATGGACCCGCCCGAACACCGCGAGTACCGGCACCTGCTGCAGCCGTCGCTGGGGCCGAAGACGATGGACACCTGGCAGTCGCGGTTCGTGACGCCACTGCTGACCACGATGACCACCGAGCTGCGTCCCGCCGGACGGGCCGATCTGGTCCGCGGCTTCCTGTTCGACTTTCCCATGCGGACCTTCGCCGCCATCCTCGGATTGCCCGACGATCAGCGTGCCGAATTCCACTACACCGCAATCAAACTCGTTGCACAGTCCTATGACATCGACAAAGGCCGGGCGAGTGCGGATCGGTTGGGTGAGATGTTCGCCTCGGTGCTCGAAGAACGGCGCCGCCACCCGACCGACGACCTGATCTCGGTCCTTGTGCACGCCGAGCATGACGGCAAACGGTTGACCGACGAGGAGATCTACTCGTTCCTGCGCCTGCTGCTGCCGGCCGGAGCCGAGACCACCTACCGTTCCTCGTCGTCGCTGTTGGTGGCGCTGCTGTCGGACGCCGACCAACTCGACGCGGTCCGTGCGGATCCGGCCGCCCTGAGCGCCGCGGTCAACGAAGCGGTCCGTTGGGAGACGCCGCTGCAGTTCGTCCCCCGACGGGCCACCCGCGACACCGAACTGGGGGGAGTGGCCATCCCGGCCGGCGCGACCGTCCAGGTGGTGATCGGCGCGGCCAACCACGACCCGGTGCGGTGGGAGGACCCGGAGCGCTTCGACCTGCGTCGCCCGTACCGGTCCGCGCTGGCCTTCGGCCACGGCGTCCACATGTGCATCGGCATGCACCTGTCGAAGCTGGAGACCGAGGATCTCGTTCGGGCGCTGCTGGATTCGCTGCCGGGACTGCGTCTGGATCCCGACTGCCCGCCGCCGACGATAGAAGGCACGTTGATGCGCTCCCCGGCGCGACTGAACGTGGTGTGGGATGTCTGAGGCGACGGGCCCGATCCGGGTCGCGCAATGGACCAGCGGCATCGTCGGGGCGAGCGCGATCCGCGCGATACTCGACGATCCGCGGCTGCAGCTGGTCGCGGTGTACAGCCACAGTCCGCAGAAACGCGGGGTCGACGCGGGTGTCCTCGCCGGTCGGGATCCGGTCGGCGTCACGGCAACCGACGACATCGAGGCGATCCTGGCGGCCGAGCCCGATTGCGTCGTCTACATGCCGCACTGGCCCGACATCGCGGAGCTGGAGCGACTCCTGCGCAGCGGAGTCAACGTCGTCACCACCGCGCGGCTGGTCAACGGCCAGTACTACCCCGACGACGCCGGCGCACGATTGTCGGCCGCCGCACAGGAGGGTGCGGCCACGCTGGTCGGAACCGGGATGAATCCGATGCACGTCCCCACGGTGGCGCTGGCCGCAACCGCGATGTGCCGCCACGTCAGCCGGATCAGCGTCACCGAGTCCATGGATTGTTTCCTCTACGGCAACGCGGCCACCTGGTCCGGGTACGGGTTCGGCGGACCGCCGGACACCGAGGCGATCAAAACCACCCTGCTGGCCACCGAACCCGATTACGCCGAGGCCGTCTCGTCGATGGCGCGTGCCATCGGCGTCGAGATCGACGGGATCGACCTGAACGTGGAATGTGCCGTCGCGCTCACCGACCGGGACCTGGGCTTCCTCCAGATCCCGGCCGGTTCGGTGGCCGGGATCGACGCGACCTGGACCGCTACGCGCGCCGGGACGCCGGTGGCAGACCTGCGCACGACCTGGACCCTGGGCACGATCCTGGGTCACCGGCAGGAGCCGGAATGGAAGCTGGCCAACGGCTACCTGGTGAGCATCACCGGGGACCCCAACGTCCGGCTCAAGCTGTCGTTCGCGCCGGCGGATTTCGAGTCGTTCGACATCGGCACCACCACCGCGATGCCGGCCGTCAACGCGATCCCCGGGGTGGTGTCCGCGCCCCCGGGTGTCTTCACGCCGCTGGACCTGCCGCTGGTGACCGGCCGCGCTGCTGGACGGTAGCGCAACCCGATGGCTGACGATCTCATCCTCGCGCCGATCGAATCCGATCGGTTGCGCTGACAGCGTGCGGACGACTGGGCAGTCCGGGAGTTATCCGACCGACATGCCACCGTCGATCGAAATGGTGGCGCCGGTGATGAATCTGCTCGCGTCGGAGGCCAGGAAAACCGCGAGACTGCCGACCTCCTCGGGTTCACCGTAGCGACCCGTCGGGATCGCCGCCTCGAACTGCTTCACCGCTTCCTGAGGAGCCCCCGGTGCCGCGCCTTCCTCGATGGCGCGCATCATCCTGGTGTTGATGGGGGACGGGTGGATGGTGTTCACTCGCACCCCGTTGTCGGCGCATTCGAGTACCGCAGACCGCATCAGACCGACCAGTCCGTGTTTCGTGGCGACGTAGGCCGACAGGCCGGGAAATCCGTGCAGACCGGCGATGGAGGAGGTGACGATGATGCTGCCGCCACCGGATGCGGCCATGGCGGGAATGCCGTGCCGCAGAGAGGAATAAACCCCGCGAAGGTTGACGGCGATCACCCGGTCGAAGACGTCCATCGGGTAGTCGACGATCGGGCTGACCACTCCTTCGATGCCGGCGTTCGCGAACAGCACGTCGAGGCGGCCGTGCTCGGTGACGGTGCGCTGCACGAAACCGCGCACCTGTTCGTCGTCGGTGACATCGGCGGCGATGTAGGACACCGCTCCGCCGATCTCGCGCGCCGCGGCCTCAAGCGCAGGCTCGGAGAGATCGACCAGCACGACGGTGGCCCCCTCCTGCACGTACAGCCTCGCCGTTGCCACGCCGATACCGCCGGCGCCACCGGTGATGATGGCGACCTTGCCGTCCAATGTGCCCATCTGTCCGCCCGCCTATTCGTCGATGGTCGTGCGCCCCGGACGGGTGCGGCTGCCGCGTTTCCAGGCCACCGACCGTGTGATGAACTGAACTGTCCCATGTTGAGGCACCGTGCGGGCGCAATTCGCTCCCCGGCCAGAGAACACCGAGCGGCTTCCCCGCCTCGCCCCAGTGGCGGTTACGGCGGCTACTCGGCCCCGGGCAGACTCTGGATACGCCGGCCCACCCGCGCCAGTGCCTCGTCGAGAACCTCGACCTTCTCGTTGCGCTTCTCATTGGCGGGTTCGGCCGCGCCGCGCGCTCCCTCGGCCTCCACGCGGGCGGCGCCCTGACGCCGCAGCAGGCTGAAGTTCTTTTCCCTCGCCGTTCGGAGTCGGTGCTGCAGATCCTTCAACTGGTGCTCGTCCATCCGGGCCAGCGCCTCGGGATGGCTCTGGGAGACCAGCGAGTCTTCTTCTGCGGTCAGGTTCACGTTGTGGTTGCTCACCGGATGTTCATACCGCACAAAGCAGCGCGCCGCGCCGATGTCCACCGATCGGTCGAGGCAAGTTCCACCACCGGTTCCGCCCATCGGGGGGATCCGCGCGGCGGCAATGTACGGGACAGTTCTCGCTGTCAGTAGTACCGCCTCGAACGCCTGTCCAGAACGAGGCACTTCACATCAGGAGACACCATGAAAAACGCCGTCGCCCAGATCGCGGTCGTCGGAGCAGGGATCGCCGCCGCACTGTCCGGCAGTGCGCTCGCCCACGCCGGGACCATGCCGGTCACCCACCCCGGTGAGCCGACCATCGCGATGACGATCACCAACCACACCGACAAGGTTCAGTACCTGATCAACGACGGGACCAGTCCCAATGGTCAGTGGGTCGACGCACCCGAGAAACTGCTGGCGCCCGGGGCGAGTGAGACGGTGACTGCTGTTGCACCGCAGGGAAACTCACTGGACATGCACGTCGCCTACCGGGTCGGCCTTGGCGGCCCTACCGCCTCCTACGAGGTCAGCAACTCCAAGTCCAACACCAATGTCGCCAATACCGGCGTCACCGGATTCCTGGCGAAGAACTACTGGATCAACCACAATTTCAGCAGCCGTTACCCGAACACCAACGTCGTCTTCGACCTGTGGTGATTGCTCCGACCGGAGCGGCCGTGCGCGACAGAGTCAGCGCTCGCGAGCCTGATCGGCGCGCACGGCCTTGAGGCGTCGCTGCTCGCGCAGCACCTCCTGGTAGCTCTCCCGCTCGGCGGCCAGCCAGTCCGGCTTCTCCGCCAGCAGCGCATCGATCTGCTCGGTGGTCAGCGCCTGCTCCACGCCGCCGCGGGCCAGACCCGAGATCGACACGCCCAGCTTCGCCGCCACCAGGTTCTTCGGGTGCGGACCGTTGCGGCGCAGATCGACCAGCCACTGCGGCGGGTCGGCCGCCAGCGCGGCGAGCTCGGCGCGGGTGATCGGAGTCTGCTGGAACTCGGCGGGCGTCGCCGGCAGGTACACGTCCAGCTTCTTCGCCGCGGTGGCGGGTTTCATGGACTGCGCGTTGGGCCTGCTCATGCGACCAGCCTATCGATAACCTTTCGAGGTGACCCCGCACAACCTGACCCTCGGGTACGTCCCCGGCGCGACGCCGGCGAAGTGGGCCCGCACCTGGGCGCAGCGTCACCGCGAGATTCCGCTGCAGTTGCAGACCGTCGTCGCCGCCGATGCCGCCGACGCGGTGCGATCCGGAGCCTTCGACCTGGCCCTGCTGCGGCTGCCGACCGACACAACCGGTCTGGCCGTCATCGAGCTGTACCGGGAGGCGACGGTGGCCGTCGTCCCGACCGATCACCTGCTCACCGCCGCGGACACGGTCAGCGCCGCAGATCTCGACGGCGAGCCACGGCTCATCCCGCTCGACGACGTCCTCGACTGGCCCGAGGCGCCCGGCGTACCCGTTGACCACCGGCCGGAAACCACCAAGGACGCAACAGAACTCGTCGCGGCCGGAATGGGCGTGCTGATCGTCCCGCAGTCACTGGCCCGGCTGTATCACCGCAAGGATCTGGTCTACCGGCCGATCGCCGATGCGCCGGTCTGCCCCGTCGTACTCGCCTTCGCCGACGGCCCGCAGTCCGCGGCGGTCGAGGAGTTCATCGGCATCGTCCGGGGCCGCAAACCCGGCTCGTCGCGCGGCCCGGCCGAGCCGGCGCCGAAGCGCACCGCGCGGGAGAAAACACTGGCCAAGCAGGCAGCTCGCGCCGCGGCGGGGAGGTCCGCGCGCAAACCGGGCGGAACCGCGCGCGGCAAGCACTGAGGCCGCGCGCGCCCGGCGTCAGTGCCGAGTGCTGGGGGAGGTTTCGGTCCCCGAAGACTGTGCGTGCTCGGCGGCACCGAAGGCGGCCACGGCGACGGCGGAGACGACGGCGCCGATGAAGGCCAGTGCGACCAGCCAGCCCATGCCCGGGCGGGCGGTGTCGCCGAGCAGCAGGATGCCGACCACGCCGGGTACCACGGTTTCGCCGACCACCAGCGCCGCCGCGGCGCCGTTGACCGAACCGACCTGCAGGGCCACCGTGAACAGGTAGAACCCGCTCGCGCCGGCCAGGACGACGGTGTAGGCGGCGGGATCACGGAGCAGCACCGGAAGGCTCAACGGGTCGATCCCGTCGGTGATCCGAACCGCAATCGCCATGGCCCCGAACAGGATTCCCGCCGACAACCCGGCCGGAATGGCCGACCCGGCGCCGAGCACCCGGACCAACCCGATCCCGGCGATCAGCACGACGACCGAGGCGACCAGCACGCCCCAGTGCAGCGACGGGGCGACCGCCGTGTCGCCGAGCGGTCCGGCGGTGGCCGCCAGCACGCACAGGGACAGCAGGACACCGCCGATGGCCAGCCAGTCCCGTCGGTGCAACCGGACCCCGAGCAACACCGTTCCGAGCACCGCGGTGACCACCAGAT
This sequence comes from Mycolicibacterium insubricum, assembly GCF_010731615.1. Lineage (NCBI taxonomy): Bacteria > Bacillati > Actinomycetota > Actinomycetes > Mycobacteriales > Mycobacteriaceae > Mycobacterium > Mycolicibacterium insubricum. The sequence continues at coordinate 1,981,404 of NZ_AP022618.1, forward strand.
TGGCGCTCATGATCGTTTGGGACAGAAACAACGGGATCAACCGCGCGGACACCAGTGACCCGGCGAAACCGATCACGTCCAGTGCCATACCCGCGATGAAGGCCGGAGTCAGTGCGGCGCTGATCGTCGACCGCAACGACGGGCCGTGATCACCGGCATCGGCGGTGGTGGCTTCCCGCGCCCCGTAGCCCTGCAGCGCCGAGGCGGTTCCGTAGCCGAAGCAAGCCAGCAACGCGGCGACGACGCCGATCAGCATGGGTGACCGCCGCATCGTGACATCGGCCGAGTATAGGAACCGATGCTGTCAGCAGACTTCGCGCACCACGACCTGCCGGGTGAGGACGGCCGCACTTAGGCTGACGGAGTGCATTTGTTGTTCAGCTACGGCACGCTGCGCGATCCCGGTGTGCAGGCGGCCGTCTTCGGCCGCGCGGTGGCGTGCACGGACGACGCGCTGCCCGGGTTTCGGGTCGACCAGGTCGCCATCACCGATCCGGACGTGCTGGCCGCCAGCGGCCTGGACCGCCACCCCATCCTGCGGCCCGGCTCGCCCGACGACGTGGTGACCGGTGCCCGTCTGGAACTCGACGACGACGAACTCGCCGCCGCCGACCGCTACGAGGTCGACGACTACACGCGGATCTCGGTCACCCTGGCCTCCGGCCGCGCGGCCTGGGCGTACGTCGCCGCCGACGATGCCGAGGCCGTCCGGGTCCAGCGGTTGCTCGACGCGCAACGCCGGGCGGAGGAGCTCTTCGACGAGATCGTCCGGCGCGGCCTGATCCGGCCCGGCATCGGCGAACGGGCGCTGGCCGACGAGATCCGCGACCTGGCCGCCGAACAGTTCGCTGTGCGAAGGCACTGGCACAAGCGCATCGTGCGGTCGGGGGAGAACACCCTGACGACCGCTCGGGACAACCCCGAGGACCGGGTGATCGGCGACGACGACATCGTCTTCCTCGACCTCGGCCCGATCTTCGAAGAATGGGAAGCCGACTTCGGCCGCACCTACGTCCTCGGCGACGACCCCCGCAAACATGCCCTGCGCGACGACCTGCCCAGGATCTGGGCGGCGGCGCGGGCGCACTTCGACGCCCGCCCCGAGATCACCGGCGAGCAGCTGCACGAGCACGTGGTGGGCCTCAGTCGTGACGCCGGCTGGGCATTCGGCGGCGCCATCGCCGGGCACCTGGTGGGAGAGTTCCCGCACGAGAAGATCCCCGGCAACGAGGTCGACTCCTATGCCGCACCCGGGTCGGTCCGCCCCATGCGCCGAAATGACCAGTCCGGCAGGAGATGTCACTGGATCCTCGAGGTGCACCTGGTCGATCCCGCCGGTGGGTTCGGCGGTTTCCACGAGCAACTGCTCGATCTGTAGGGCTGCCGCGGGATCCATCGCTCGTTGCTGTGGCCGGCGCACTCAGGTCGTCACGTGCCGCGCGGATTCGCCGATGGTGGCCTCGTCCGTGAGCAGCATCCGCATGAATGCGGCGTTCTCCCGGGCACCACGGGTTGCGGCGCGCCAGCGTCCACCCGGCAGCTGCGCGAGTGCCGAGCGCACCAGGTTCACCGGTAGCCGCAGCATCGGATACCACGGGATCAACGACGGGCGGGTGCCGAGCTGACGCATGGCCCGCCGACCCAGAAATGCCGTCGAGACGGAGCGGTGCTGGGATTGTGCGATGCGTCGGCGCAGCGTCGGTAGGTGATCGAAGTTCCAGCTCAACGGGTCGGAGATCATGGGCCTTGCCAGGATCGGGCTGGTTTCGTCCCGGACGGCCAGCACCTGCGAGGTCTGCGCCAGGATGCGCACGCCGTCGAGGTACCCGGTGGGCAGCAGGTCGTCGGCGACGCCCATCAGCGTGCCGACCCACCGGCAGTGCAGGGCGACCGCCGAATACTTCCGCGGATTGAGCGCCATACCCATGCCGAGACCGGCCGCCGTCGGTGCAATCAGAGCCCCGACCAGGGTGGCCGCCATATCGGTCTGGTTGACCGGCAGTCCGAACGCGCCCGGATCCCAATCCTCCATCGCCGAAACGTGACGGCGGACCATGCTGTGGATCAGCCGCACCCGCAGCGTCGACCGGTAGCCGATGCCACCGGGCCGCAGTCCCCCGGGCGTCATGACGTCCAGAGCCCACTGTGAGGTTTCGGCGAAGCGCCGATTGGAGCCCTTCTCCAAAGCTCCGGTGCGCAGCAGGGTCTGGTTGAAGCCGGAGAACAGATACCCGCCGAACAGTGCGACGTCCCGCGCTATGGCCAGCCCGTCGGATCCGCCGCTGCGCAGCGCCGCAGCGCCCAGGTCGATCCGGTCGAAGTCGACCCAATCCGGGACGGTCTCCACCGCGTCGAAGAACTCGCGCAGCGGCGCAGGGGCATCGGCCACCTGCGAAATACCGTGCTCCAAGGCTCGTTCGAACATTTCCCGGGCTTCGGGCGGGGCGTCGGTGTGCATCCAGGCGACCAGGTCGTCCATCGGTGCATCGCCGACTGTCAGCAGTTCGCCGTAGCGGCGGAACTGCTCAGCACCCAGGGTGGGCAGCCGCAGCAGTCTCGCGATCGCTTCGACGCCCGCGGGTGCCGATCGCGGTCCGGCGGGGTGCCGGCTGGGGATGGGCGTTGGTCGGGTTTCGGCCGTGATGGGCATGGTGCCGGCCTCCCGTGCTGGATGACAACGTACGTAGTCAAAAAATAGGCCGTCGAAATCGCGCCGTCAATGGTCCCAGGTCACGCGGGTCGCTGTCGTGCGTCGCCGGGTACAGTGCAGAGCGTGCGTGTTGCGGTGCGATCGAAGCCCCGGCTCGACGGTGAGCCCACCGCCGAGGGGAAGGTCGACGCCCGCACCGAGCGTTGGCGCGAACACCGCAAGAAGGTCCGGTCCGAGATCGTCGACGCGGCCTTCCGCGCCATCGACCGATGCGGCCCCAACGTCAGTGTCCGGGAGATCGCCGAAGAGGCCGGGACCGCCAAGCCGAAGATCTACCGCCACTTCACCGACAAGTCGGACCTGTTCCAGGCCGTGGGGGAGCGGCTGCGCGACATGCTGTGGGCGCAGATCTACCCCGCCGTCGACGTCGCCAACGACCCGGCCGCCGACGTCGTGCGCGGAATGATGGAGGCCTACGTCTCGCTGGTCGACGAACATCCCAACGTGCTGCGCTTCGTGTTGGCCGGCCGTTTTCCCGATCAGGCCGAGGCGGCCAAGCGCGCCGTCAACGAGGGCCGCGACATCACTCTGGCGATGGCCGAGCTGTTCAACAACGAGCTGCTCGACCTGCAGCTGGACCACGACACGCTGGAGCTGGCCGCGTTCGCGACGTTCGGCACCGCGTCCTCGGCGACCGACTGGTGGCTGGGCCCGGAACCCGACAGTGAGCGGCGGATGCCCAAGGAGCAGTTCGTCGCTCACCTCACCACCATCATGCTGGGCGCGATCACCGGTACCACCGCCGTGCTCGGCGTCCGGATCGACCCCGATCTGCCGATTCACCAGGCCGTCCGCCGTTCCCCGGAGCCCTGACCCGACGCGGCGAAAAAATTCGTCGCGACACAACGTCTTGTGTTGCAGCTAGTTGTCGGACACCAGTTGTAGTGTTGTGACCACGGTGCTCGCCGCAGCGCCCGGCCGCCGTCAACCGCACTGATCGCCAGCCGTCAATCTTCTCGAAGGGGTCCAGATGTCTGAGGGTATGAAGCTCGTCGACCGTGTTTCGGCGATCAACTGGAACCGGCTGGCCGACGACAAGGACGCCGAGGTCTGGGACCGGCTGACCGGCAACTTCTGGCTGCCCGAGAAGGTGCCGGTGTCCAACGACATCCCGTCCTGGGGCACGCTGACCGCGCACGAGAAGCAGCTGACCATGCGGGTGTTCACCGGCCTGACCATGCTGGACACCATCCAGGGCACCGTCGGTGCGGTCAGCCTGATCCCGGACGCGCTGACCCCGCACGAGGAAGCCGTCTACACCAACATCGCGTTCATGGAATCGGTGCACGCCAAGAGCTACAGCTCGATCTTCTCCACGCTGTGCTCCACCAGTGAGATCGACGACGCCTTCCGCTGGTCGGAGGAGAACCCGAACCTGCAGCGCAAGGCCGAGATCGTGCTGCAGTACTACAAGGGCGACGAGCCGCTCAAGCGCAAGGTGGCCTCCACGCTGCTGGAGAGCTTCCTGTTCTACTCCGGCTTCTACCTGCCGATGTACTGGAGCAGCCGCGCCAAGCTCACCAACACCGCCGACATGATCCGGCTGATCATCCGCGACGAGGCGGTACACGGCTACTACATCGGTTACAAGTTCCAGAAGGGCCTGGCGCTGGTCGACGAGGCCAAGCGCGCCGAGCTCAAGGACTACACCTACGAGCTGCTCTTCGAGCTCTACGACAACGAGGTGGAGTACACCCAGGACCTCTACGACGAGGTCGGGCTGACCGAGGACGTCAAGAAGTTCCTGCGCTACAACGCCAACAAGGCCCTGATGAACCTGGGTTATGAGGCCCTGTTCCCACGGGACGAGACCGACGTCAACCCGGCCATCCTGAGTGCGCTGAGCCCCAACGCCGACGAAAACCACGACTTCTTCTCGGGTTCCGGCTCGTCCTACGTCATCGGCAAGGCCGTCGTCACCGAGGACGAGGACTGGGACTTCTGACCCGTCCCGGCGGGAGCGTATGAAATCGCGGTGAATGCCGGGCAAACGCTGCCGCCAGCATTTGTCGATCGGGCCGTGACGTCGCAGACTGGGCATCGTGAGCGTCGCATCGTTGTTTGAATCGGTCCTGGACTGGCTGCGTGGCGGTTACCCGGAGGGTGTCCCGGGACCGGATCGGGTGCCGCTGCTGGCGCTGCTGCGCGACACCCCGCTGTCCGACGAGGAGATCCGGAGCGTGGTCCGCGCGATCACCGCACCGGAATCCACGGCGCTGGCCGACGGGGAGATTTCTCCGGACGAGATCGAGGCCTTCATCGCCGAGGTCGCCCATCGTGAGGTGGAGCCGTCGGAGGTGCGACGGGTTGCTGCCAAGCTGGCGGCCAGCGGCTGGCCGCTGGCGGGCACCGACGGCGGCTCGCGGTAGCGGCCGGCTGAACCGAAACGAATCGCCGGTCGGTCAGATGGTGGATGCGTCGATGACGAACCGGTAGCGCACGTCGGAGGCGAGCACCCGCTGGTAGGCCTCGTTGACGTAGGACGCCTCGATGACCTCGATCTCCGGGGTGATGCCCTTCTCGGCGCAGAAGTCGAGCATCTCCTGGGTCTCCGGGATGCCGCCGATCATCGAGCCGGACAGGCTGCGGCGCATGCCGGCCAGCGGCATGGGTGGGACCTCCATGGCGTGCTCGGGCATGCCCAGCTCGACCAGGGTGCCGTCGACCTTGAGCAGGCGCAGGTAGGCGCCCAGGTTCAGGTTTGCCGAAACGGTGTTGAGGATCAGGTCGAAGCGGTTGCGCAGCTTGGTGAAGGTGTCCGGATCGCTGGTCGCGTAGTACTCGTCGGCGCCCAGGCGCAGGCCGTCCTCCATCTTCTTCAGCGACTGGCTGAGCACGGTCACGTGCGCACCCATGGCGTGCGCGATCTTGACCCCCATGTGCCCGAGCCCGCCGAGGCCGACGACGGCAATCTCCTTGCCGGGCCCGGCATTCCAGTTCCGCAGCGGTGAGTACAGGGTGATGCCGGCGCAGAGCAGGGGAGCGGCCTTGTCCAGCGGGATGGAGTCGGGGATCCGCAGGACGTAGTTCTCGTCGACGACGATCGCGGTGCTGTAGCCGCCATAGGTGGGGCTGCCGTCGCGCTCGGTCGAGTTGTAGGTGCCGTGCATGCCGTAGTCGCCCGTGCAGTACTGCTGCAGGCCGGCCTCGCAGTTTTCGCACTCGCGGCAGGAGTCGATGAAACAGCCGACGCCGACGTGATCGCCGACCTTGTACCTGGTGACCTCGGATCCGACCTCGGTGACCACCCCGGCGATCTCGTGGCCCGGGACCACCGGGAAGTTCGGCCGGCCCCACTCGGCGGCGACGGTGTGGATGTCGGAGTGGCAGATGCCGGCGAACTTGATGTCGAAGGCCACGTCATGCGGGCCGACGTCACGGCGCTCGATGGTGGTCTTGGTCAGCGGGGCGTCGCTGCCCCAGGCGGTGGGAGCGGCATAGGCGGAGACGGTCTTGCTCATCGGAGTACCTTCCGGGTCGAAACATAGGTTCAGTTATATAGCTTATCAAAACATTTTGCGGTGATTCGTCGGCCGGGTGTCCCACCGGCCTATCGACGGCGTGCGGCTCCGCGCGCGGTCCACTACGCAAACACCGGGCGGCGCGGGTTTAATCCCGCGGCGCCCGGTGTATGCGCAGATCTATCGGGCCGTGATGATCTATCGGGTCGTGACGGTCACAAACCCGGTGCGCGCAGGTTGGCGGCGAAACCGATCCGCTCGTACTCGGCCACGTCGGCCAGCCGGTACGGGTCGGTGGCGACCATGGCGTCGACCTCCTCGGTGGGCAGGTCGGTGGTGATCAGGACGCCCCCGGTCGCCGATTCCTTCCGGCCGGCCAGCAGCATCCGGCCGGCCGCGATCTGCTGCTCGATCCATTCGATGTGCGCCGGCCGGACCTTGTCGACGATCTCGATCGGCTGGGTGTAGGTCAGGTTCAGGACGTGGAACACGGCGGCCTCTGCTTCGTCGGTGGGTCGATCGGGATCAGTTGATGGGTGCGTTGAGCCAGCGCAGGTCGTCGAGCATCCCGCGGGCGGCGATCAGGCCGCGCCCGCTCTGCCACACCTCGTTGTTGACGATGAACACCCGGTTGTCCTTGCTGGCCGAGAGTCGGCGCCACGCGTCGCTGTTGAGGATGCGCGGTGCGGCCGCCTTGGCCTCCGGCGAGTCGAACGACACGTAGACGATGTCACCGTCGGCGGCGGCAAGGTCCGCACTGTTCAACGCACCGCCGTCGACGTTGATCTCGGTGTACGGCTGGTCGGTGAACCGTTGCGCGACAGGCCGATCCACCCCGACGGCGGCCAGCACGGTCTGCGGGAAGTTCTCCCGGCCGTAGACGCGGACCGAACCGGGGGTGAACTGCACGATCGACGCCTGGAAGTGCGCCCCGTCGATGGCCTCGCCGAGCTGATGCGCCTGCTCGTTGAACTCGTCGATCAGCCGGCCGGCGGCTTCCCCCCGTCCGGTGGCCGCGCCGACGGCCCGCAGCGTCTGCTGCCAATCCGGCCCGGGAGCCCCGGTGAACACCGTCGGTGCGATGGCGGCAAGGTCCGCGTACTGACCCGATTGCACCGTCGAGGAGCCCAGGATCAGGTCGGGGTGGTAGTTGGCGATGGCGGTGCGGTCCGGGTCGCTGCGGGTGCCGACGGCGGCCAGGTCGCGGATTGCGGTGCCCAGGTACGACGGTTGCCCGCCGCTGGCGGCCGGCGTCGCGGCCGCGACGATGCGCGACTGCAGCCCGAGCGCACACAGCGCGTCGAGCTGGTCGCCGGAGAGAACGATGATGCGCTGGGGGTCGGCGGGCACGTCAACCTCGCCGCGGTCGGTGCCGGAATCCACCCGCAGTGGGCCCTCGCCGAGCTCGGGGTGGGCGGGCTCGCCGGCGCACGACTCGTCGGGCCGACGCTGGTTGCCCAGCACGCCCGCACCGGCGATCGTGGTGGTGCTCGTCGTCACGGCGGTGATACCGGCGGCCGGGGTCTCGCCCTGGGGTCGTGTGCAGCCGCTGCAACAGGTGACGACGACGGCCGCGCAGGCCGCGATCGCGGCGGCGCCGACACCCGGTCGCACGGCTGGCATCTGCACGGCCCCGACGGTAACAGTCCGTCTCGGAGAGCAGCATCCAAGGTGCTCGGAGCGGGTGTGCCGGGCACCCGCAACGGCGCCGGCAAAATATCTACGACGTAATGTCGGACCCACCCGGACGGAGCGTCGACGGGGGGATAAGATCAATCGTGTTGTCGCCCCGGTGTGGCTGTTTCCGCCCCGCCATCTGGATGTGTTTGGAGGACTCTTGACCGCCGAAGCGCCCCCGCTTGGAGAACTTGAGGCCAGCCGTCCGTACCCGGAGCGGCTCGGGCCCAAGGGCAACCTGATCTACAAGATGATCACGACGACCGATCACAAGCTGATCGGCATCATGTACTGCGTCGTCTGCTTCATCTTCTTCTTCCTCGGTGGTCTCATGGCGCTGTTGATGCGCACCGAGCTGGCGATGCCGGGACTGCAGTTTCTGTCCAATGAGCAGTTCAACCAGCTGTTCACCATGCACGGCACCGCGATGCTGCTGTTCTACGCGACCCCGATCGTCTTCGGCTTCGCGAACCTGGTGCTGCCGCTGCAGATCGGCGCGCCGGACGTGGCCTTCCCCCGGCTCAACGCGCTGTCGTTCTGGCTGTTCCTGTTCGGCGCGATGATCGCCCTGGCCGGCTTCATCACCCCCGGCGGCGCCGCCGACTTCGGCTGGACCGCATACACCCCGCTGTCGGACGCGATCCACTCGCCGGGCGCCGGTGCGGACCTGTGGATCTTCGGCCTGGCGGTCGGTGGTCTGGGCACCATCCTCGGCGGCGTCAACATGATCACCACCGTGGTCTGCATGCGCGCCCCCGGCATGACCATGTTCCGGATGCCGATCTTCACCTGGAACATCCTGGTCACCGCGATCCTGGTGCTGCTGATCTTCCCGATCCTGACCGCCGCGCTGCTGGCGCTGGTTGCCGACCGACACTTCGGCGCACACGTCTACGACCCGGCCAACGGTGGCGTCATACTCTGGCAACACGTGTTCTGGTTCTTCGGGCACCCAGAGGTGTACGTCATCGCGCTGCCGTTCTTCGGCATCGTCACCGAGATCATCCCGGTGTTCGCCCGCAAGCCGGTGTTCGGCTACACCACCCTGATCTACGCGACGCTGTCCATCGCCGCGCTGTCGGCGGCGGTGTGGGCGCACCACATGTACGCCACCGGCGCAGTGCTGCTGCCGTTCTTCAGCTTCATGACGTTCCTGATCGCGGTGCCCACCGGCATCAAGTTCTTCAACTGGATCGGGACCATGTGGCGAGGTCAGCTGACCTTCGAAACCCCGATGCTGTTCGTCATCGGCTTCATCATCACCTTCCTGCTCGGTGGTCTGTCCGGCGTGCTGCTGGCCAGCCCGCCGCTGGACTTCCACGTCTCCGACACCTACTTCGTGGTGGCGCACTTCCACTACGTGCTGTTCGGCACCATCGTGTTCGCCACCTACGCCGGTGTCTACTTCTGGTTCCCGAAGATGATCGGCCGGATGCTCGACGAGCGCCTGGGCAAGCTGCACTTCTGGCTGACCTTCATCGGCTTCCACACCACGTTCCTGGTGCAGCACTGGCTGGGCAACGAGGGCATGCCGCGTCGTTACGCCGACTACCTGGCCTCGGATCACTTCACCACGCTCAACGTCGTCTCGACGATCGGCTCGTTCATCCTGGGTCTGTCGGTGCTGCCGTTCGCCTGGAACGTCTTCAAGAGCTGGCGATTCGGCGAGGTCGTCACGGTCGACGATCCGTGGGGCCACGGCAACTCCCTGGAGTGGGCCACCAGCTGCCCGCCGCCGCGGCACAACTTCACCGAGCTGCCGCGGATCCGCTCCGAGCGCCCCGCGTTCGAGCTGCACTACCCGCACATGGTCGAGCGGATGCGTGCCGAGGCGCACGTGGGCCGCGACCACACCAACACCCACACCGGCTAGTTGTTTACGGACCCCACGGTCCACGGCGGTCGACGATGACGGCACCGGACACCTCGGTGCTGATCACCGTCACCGGCGTGGACCGTCCCGGTGTGACGTCGGCGCTGTTCGGCGTGCTGTCCCGGCATGACGCCGAGCTGCTCAACGTCGAACAGGTCGTCATCAACGGTCAGTTGACCCTGGGTGTGCTGGTCGCCGACCCCGGCCCGACGGGCGCCGGGTCGCCGTTCCGCAACGACGTCGAGGCGGCCGTGCACGGCGTCGGCCTCAACGTCACCGTGGAGCGCAGCGACGGCATCCCGGTGATCCGCGAGCCGTCGACCCACTCCATCGTGGTGCTCGGCAGGCCGATCACCGCCACCGCTTTCGGTGTGGTGGCCCAGGAAGTGGCCGCGCTCGGGGTCAACATCGACACCATTCGCGGTGTTTCCGACTATCCGGTCACCGGCCTGGAGCTGCGGGTATCGGTGCCGGCGGACACCGCCGGGGCGCTGCGCAGCATGCTGGCCCGGGTTTCGGTGGCCCAGGGTGTCGACATCGCGGTCGAGGACTACGGGCTGTCGCGCCGCGCCAAGCGCCTGGTGGTGTTCGACGTCGACTCCACCCTGATTCAGGGTGAGGTCATCGAGATGCTGGCCGCGCGCGCCGGGGCCGAGGAGAAGGTCGCGGCGATCACCGAGGCGGCGATGCGCGGTGAGCTCGACTTCGCCGAGTCGCTGCGAGAGCGGGTGTCCACCCTGGCCGGGCTGCCGGTCGAGGTGCTCGACGAGGTCGCCGACGAGATCCAGTTGACCCCCGGTGCCCGCACCACCATCCGTACGCTGCGCCGGCTGGGCTACCACTGCGGCGTCGTGTCCGGCGGGTTCCGGGAGATCATCGACCCGCTGGCGCACGAGCTGAACCTGGACTTCGTCGCCGCCAATGTGTTGGAAGTGGCCGACGGCACACTGACCGGCCGGGTGGTGGGGGAGATCGTCGACCGCCCCGGAAAGGCCAGGGCGCTGCGGAACTTCGCCGCCGAGGCGGGGGTGCCGATGGAGCAGACGGTTGCCGTCGGCGACGGCGCCAACGACATCGACATGCTCTCGGCGGCCGGCCTGGGGGTGGCGTTCAACGCCAAACCCGCGCTGCGCGAGGTCGCCGACGCGTCGTTGAGCCACCCGTACCTGGACAGTGTGCTGTTCCTGCTCGGGGTCACCCGGGCGGAGATCGAGGCCGCCGACGCAAAAGACGGTCTGGAACCCAACAGAGTGGAGCTGCCGCCGGTCTAGCGGGTTGCGGTGGCATCGATGGAGTGCGGCGGCGAACGGGTACCTGGCACAGTGCGAGCGCGACCAGGCCGATATCCGGGTGGTCGCAGGCGAGAACTCTGCGTGACCGCACCCCACGGTGAGCGGCGGTCCGGGCGCAATCGGTGCCAACTACCATGAGGCTCGTGCCCGAATCCGGTCTCGCAGCCCCCGCCGACGATGCGCCCACGGACCCCGATCTGCTGATCGATTTCCGCAACATCACGCTGCGCCGGGGCGGGCGGGACCTCGTCGGCCCGGTGAGCTGGCAGGTCGAGCTCGACGAGCGCTGGGTGGTGCTGGGACCCAACGGTGCCGGCAAGACGTCGCTGCTGCGGATCGCCGCCGCGATGGAGCACCCGTCCGCCGGAGTTGCCTACGTGATCGGTGAACGGCTCGGCCGCACCGACACCGCGGAACTGCGCTACCGCGTCGGTTTGTCGAGTTCCGCTCTGGCCCAACGGGTTCCCGACGACGAGCAGGTCCGCGACCTGGTGGTCTCGGCCGGTTACGCGGTGCTGGGCCGGTGGCGGGAGTCTTACGACGAGCTCGACTACCACCGCGCCGTGGACATGCTGGAAAGTGTGGGCGCCGAGCACCTGGCCGAGCGCCGGTACGGCACCCTCTCGGAGGGCGAGCGCAAGCGGGTGTTGATCGCCCGGGCGCTGATGGCCGACCCGGAGCTGCTGCTGCTCGACGAGCCCGCCGCCGGCCTCGACCTCGGTGGCCGCGAGGAACTGGTGGCCCGCCTGGCCGACCTGGCCGCCGACCCCGATGCGCCGGCGATGGTGCTGGTCACCCACCACGTCGAGGAGATCCCGCCCGGGTTCACCCACGCGTTGCTGCTGGCGGAGGGGCAGGTGGTGGCGAGCGGCTTCCTCGACGAGGTACTGACCTCGGAGAACCTGTCGAGCGCGTTCGGGCAGTCCATCGGGCTCGATGTCATCGACGGCCGCTACTTCGCGCGCCGGGTCCGCAGCCGTGCCGCGCACCGCCGGCGGGTGTGAGTACGGTGGAGCATCGGTCCCGAGGAGGAATGCACCGATGACACAACCCCTGCCGGTCCGCCCGGCGGCCACCGTGATGCTGGTGCGGGACACGCCCGCCGGCCTCGCGCGGGATATCGAGGTGTTCCTGATGCGGCGGCACCGGGCGATGGAGTTCGCCGGTGGGGTCATCGTGTTCCCGGGCGGTGGTGTCGACGACCGTGACCGCGGCGCCGATATCGACTGGCACGGCCCGGCGCCGTCGTGGTGGGCCGAGCGCTTCGGTATCGACGACGAACTGGCCCGCGCCCTGGTCTGCGCGGCGGCGCGGGAGACGTTCGAGGAGTCCGGCGTGTTGTTCGCCGGACCGGCCGACGATTCGGACCTGCTGGTCGACGACGCCGGCGTGTACGCCGCGCAGCGGGCCGAGCTGACCGCCGGCACCTTGAGCTTCGGAGATTTCCTGCGCGGTGAGGGGCTGATTCTGCGCGCCGACCTGCTGCGGCCGTGGGCCAACTGGGTGACCCCCGAGGAGGAGCGCACCCGCCGCTACGACACCTACTTCTTCGTCGGCGCCCTGCCCGCCGGGCAGCGGGCCGACGGGGACAACACCGAATCGGATCTGGCCGGCTGGAGCACCCCGCAGGCGGCGCTGGCGGACTTCTCGGCGCAGCGCAACTTCCTGCTGCCGCCGACGTGGACGCAGCTCGATTCGCTGGCCGGGCGGACCGTGGAGCAGGTGCTGGCGGTCGAGCGGCGGATCACCGCGGTGCAGCCCACCCTGACCGAGGCCGGCGGCAACTGGGAGATCGAGTTCTTCGACAGTGACCGGTACAACGCCGCGCGTGCGGGGCGGGCACCGTGACGCGGGAATTCGTCAGTGTCCACACGCACGGCGACGCCCCGGGTGTCGGGGTGCTGCTGTTGTCGCGACCCCCGACCAATGCGCTGACCCGCCAACTGTGCCGCGAGCTGACCGCCGCCGCGGCCGAGGTCGACGCCCGCGACGACATTCACGCAGTCATCCTGTTCGGCGGCCACGAAATCTTCTGCGCCGGTGACGATATGCCCGAGCTGCTGACCCTGGACGGCCCCGGCGCGGCGATCGCCGCCCAGATCCGCGAACAGGCCATCGATGCGGTCGCGTCGATCGGCAAACCGACGGTGGCCGCGGTCACCGGCTACGCGCTGGGCGCCGGGCTGTCGCTGGCGTTGGCCGCCGACGCCCGGGTGGCCGGGGACAACGTGAAAGTCGGGGCGACCGAGATCCTGGCCGGCCTGGTGCCCGGGGAGCCCGAGCTGGTGCGCCTGGCCGGGCTCATCGGGCGCAGCCGGGCCAAGGAGCTGGTGTTCAGCGGGCGGTTCGTCGGGGCCGAGGAGACCCTCGAACTGGGTCTGGTCGACGAACTGGTGGCCCCCGACGGCGTGTACGACGCGGCACTGGCCTGGGCGCGCCGGTTCGCCGAGGTGCCCTCGGCCGCGGTGGCCGTCGCCAAGGCGGCCATCGATGGCCGCTGCGGGCCGGGGGAGTCCGTCTCGGCGTACGTTGAGCTACTCGGTGAGGTCCAGCGGCGATCCGGCGATGACGCCGCGTCGTTTAGGCTGGGCTAAATCCATTCGCATCTCCGCCGCCGCCCGGCGGCCGCACAACGACGTTTAGGCAGTTCACATGACCAGTACGCATGAGTCACCCGCCCCCAATCCGCACGCCACCGCGGAACAGGTCAAGGCCGCCCTCAAAGACAGCAAGCTGGCCCAGGTGCTCTACCACGACTGGGAAGCCGAGAGCTACGACGACAAGTGGTCGATCTCCTACGACCAGCGCTGCGTCGACTACGCCCGCGGCCGGTTCGACGCCATCGTCCCCGACGAGGTGCAGCGCGAACTGCCGTATGACCGGGCCCTGGAGCTGGGCTGCGGCACCGGCTTTTTCCTGCTCAACCTGATCCAGGCCGGGGTCGCACGGCGCGGATCGGTCACCGACCTGTCCCCGGGCATGGTCAAGGTCGCCACCCGCAACGGCCAGGGCCTGGGCCTGGACATCGACGGCCGGGTCGCCGACGCCGAGGGCATCCCGTACGACGACAACACCTTCGACCTGGTGGTCGGGCACGCCGTGCTGCACCACATCCCCGACGTCGAACTGTCGCTGCGCGAGGTGGTCCGGGTGCTCAAGCCGGGCGGGCGGTTCGTCTTCGCCGGTGAGCCGACCACCGTCGGCAACCGGTACGCCCGCGAGCTGTCCACCCTGACCTGGCGGATCACCACCAACGTCACCAAGGTGCCGGCACTGGCCGGCTGGCGGCGGCCCCAAGCCGAGCTCGACGAGTCCTCGCGCGCCGCGGCGCTGGAAGCCGTCGTCGACCTGCACACCTTCGACCCGGCCGACCTGGAGCGGATGGCGCGGGCCGCCGGCGCCGTGCAGGTCGAGACCGCCAGCGAGGAGTTCACCGCCGCGATGCTGGGCTGGCCGGTGCGCACCTTCGAGTCCGCCGTGCCCCCGGGCAAGCTGGGCTGGGGCTGGGCGCGGTTCGCCTTCGGCAGCTGGACCTCGCTGAGCTGGGTCGACGCCAACGTGTGGCGCCGGGTGGTGCCCAAGGGCTGGTTCTACAACGTGATGGTGACCGGTGTTAAACCGGAGGCCGACCCCTCCTGAACTTCACCGTCGCCGACGTCGCCTACCTGGCCTCGCCCGAGGGCACCGCGGCGCTGGCCGTCGTCGCCGAGGCGTCGCTGACCGATCGGATCGCCGAGATCGCGGCGCTGCGGACCCGGTTCGGCGCCCGCACCCCGGTCCTGGTGGAAACCACGCTGCTGCGCCGTAAGGCCGCCGCGAAGCTGCCCGGCGCCGAACACTGGTTGTTCACCGACGAGGCACTGCAGCAGGCCACCGCCGCGCCGGTCGCCGCGCACCGCGCCGAGCGGCTGGCCGGGCGCGCGGTGCACGACGCGACGTGTTCGATCGGCACCGAACTGGCCGCGCTGGCCGGCGTCGCCGGCCCGCTGATCGGCAGCGACCTCGACGACGTCCGTCTGGCGATGGCCCGGCACAACCTCGGCGACGCCGCGCTGCTGTGCCGCGCGGATGCGCTGGCGCCGATCAGCCGCAACACCGTCGTCGTCATCGATCCGGCCCGCCGCAGTGGCGGCCGGCGCCGATTCGACCCGGCGGACTACCTGCCGCCGCTGGACGCCGTGCTGGACGTCTATGCCGGGCGCGATCTCGTCGTCAAATGCGCCCCCGGCATCGACTTCGCGGCCCTGGCGGGTCTCGGCTTCACCGGGGAGGTGGAGATCACCTCGTGGAACGGGTCGGTCCGCGAAGCCTGCCTGTGGTCACCGGGGCTGTGCGAGCCTGGCACTGCGACCGGGGTCGGGCGCCGGGCCACCGTGCTGGACCGCGGCGAGACGCTGACCGACGCCGACCCCGACGACACCGCGGTCGCACCGGCGGGCCGGTGGATCATCGACCCCGACGGCGCGGTCGTCCGAGCCGGGCTGGTGCGCCATTACGCGGCCCGCCACGGTCTGTGGCAGCTCGACCCGAACATCGCCTACCTGTCCGGGAACGAGGTGCCGGCCGGGGTCCGCGGCTTCGAGGTGCTCGAGGAACTGCCTTACACCGAAGGACGGCTGCGCCAGGCGCTGGCCGCCGTGGACTGCGGCCCGCTGGAGATCCTGGTTCGGGGCCTCGACGTCGATCCCGACGCGCTGCGCCGCCGGCTGCGGCCCCGGGGCGCCCGGCCGCACACCGTCGTCCTCACCCGGATCGGGGCCGGCCCGAACGCCCGGGCGACGGCGTTCCTATGCCGGGTCTCGGAGCCCACCGGATCGGTGACCGCAGCGCCGCGCCGGTAAAGTTTCGCCAATGCGCACCAAAAACACAGTTGTGGCCACCGCCCTGTTCGCCCTGGTCACCGGGACCGGAATGGCCACCGCCACCGCGGCACCGCCGAAGTGCTCCGACATCGGCGGCGTGCAGGTCGCCAACACCTGCCAGGTCACCGACAGCGGCGACGGCTACACCGTCAACATGGCTTTCCCGGCGCTGTACCCGAACCAGAAGCCGGTGCTGGAGTACGTCAAGCAGACCCGGGACGGGTTCCTGAACCTGGCCAAGGGCTCGGATTCGCGGACCGCGCCGTACACGCTGGAGAGCAAGGCCACCGAGTACAACTCGGCGATCCCGCCGCGCGGCACCCAGAGCGTGGTGCTGGAAACCTTCGAGTGGGTCGGCGGCGCGCACCCGACCACCTTCTACAAGGCGTTCAACTGGGACCAGGGCTACCGCAAGGCGATCACCATCGACACCCTGTTCGCCGAGGGCACCAACCCGTGGCCGGTGATCCTGCCGCTGGTGCAGGCCGACGTCGCGCGGCAGTTCGGCGCCGGTACCGCCATCCCCACCGACACCGGGATGGACCCGAACACCTACCAGAACTTCGCGATCACCAACGATTCGCTGCTGTTCTTCTTCGACCGCGGGGCCGTGCTGCCGGAGGTGGCCGGCAACTTCTCCGTCACCATCCCGCGCAGCGCCGTCGACTCCATGCTGGCCTGAGCCTGCTTGACGGGGTCAGCTCGCCCGGAAGCCGTACACCTGCCCGTCGCTGGTGGCGGTCACCACCGAGCGGTCGTGGCCCAGTGACACCCCGACCGGGAAGCCGGTGGCATCCGGCAGCGGGTAACTGTTGATCGTCGACCCGTCGTGCGGGTCGAAGACCAGCAGCGCCATCCCGTCGCCGTCGGCGACCACGGTGTAGGCGGTGTCCTTGCCGGCGCGGCTGGTGCTGGTCAGCGGGACGACGTCGGTGCGTCGCCAGGCGGCCTCGGCGTGATCACCCTTGTCGGTCAGCGCCGTGAGCGCCGTCCCGGGCCCGCCGCCGGCGATGATCGTGCCGTCCGGGGCCACCGTCGGCGGGGTCTGGGCGAGGAACTTCAGCGGGGCCGACCATTTCACCGTCCCGTCGGCGGCATTGAGCGCCCACAGCTGCTTGTCGCGGCCGTTGACGTAGACGGTGTTGCCGTCGGCGGAGAGCACCGGTGCGGCCAGCACCCCACTGGTGACCGCGTCGGAGGTCCATTCCCGGCTGATCGGGTTGTTCGACCCGGCGTGGTAGCGCAGCCCGACGAGGGTGGCGTCCTTGGCCCCGGGCTGCCACACACCCACCACGATGACGTTCGACTGCGGCGAGAACGCGGGGGCGGCGGCGACCGGGCAGTGCGGCCGGGCCGCGGCGCAGTCGGTCAGCCCGCGCTGCGGGTCGGCCGGGTCCACGCCGCTGACCAGATCGGTGGACACCCCCTGGAAGTTGCCGTTGTGCGCGTCGAACACCACCATCTGGCCCAGGTGTGTGACCACCAGCAGGGAGCCGCCGCCGAGCAGCCGCGGGGTCTGCGGCATCCCGATCACCGGCTGGCGCCAGCGGATCCACTGGGTCGGCGGGAATGCCACGATGGCGCCGGGCTGGCCGACGTAGACGTTGTCGAAACCGTCGAACAGCTGGCCGGCGAATCCGCCGCCCTGCACCAGCCGGGTGCACCAGCGCTGCCGGCCGTTGTTGTCGTTCTCCCAGACCATCAGCGAGCAGCCGTTCTCGGTCTGGGCGTTGAGCGCCAGGTAGCTGCCCGAGCCCAGCGAGACGGCCGCGCCGAGTTCCCCCTTGACCGAGCGGGTCCAGGCCGCGGTCAGGTCGCGGGCGCCCCCGGACGCGGTGTAGCTGCTGTTGGCGGCATCGCCGTACTGGGCCGACCAGCCCAGCGCCGGGGCGGCGTCGACCCAGTAGTCGGTGTTGCCGCAGCCGGCGGTGGCCAGCACGGTCAGCGCCGAGGTCAGCGCGGCGAGTCGCCGAAACACCAGTGTCGTCCCCTTAGCTCGGGTGAGGCTCGGGCCGGGTAGCCGTCGGTGCAACGAGGGTAACCGGTGGGCGCCGGTGGGCCGCGGATAGGCTTTGCGCCCATGACGACGATGTGGGGCGCCCCGATCCACAAGCGCTGGCGGGGTTCGCGGTTGACCGATCCGCGCCAGGCGAACTTCCTGACGCTGGACTCGCTGCGCTGGGTGCTGGCCAACAAGGCCTACACGCCCTGGTACCTGGTCCGGTACTGGCGGCTGCTGAAGTTCAAGCTGGCAAATCCGCACATCATCACCCGCGGCATGGTCTTTCTGGGCAAGGGCGTGGAGATCCAGTGCACCCCGGAGCTGGCCCAGATGGAGATCGGCCGCTGGGTGCACATCGGAGACAAGAACACCATCCGCTGCCACGAGGGATCGCTGCGCATCGGCGACAAGGTGGTGCTGGGTCGCGACAACGTCATCAACACCTACCTGGACATCGAGTTCGGCGACTCGGCGCTGATGGCCGACTGGTGCTACGTCTGCGACTTCGACCACAAGATGGACAGCATCGAGCTGCCGATCAAGGACCAGGGCATCATCAAGGGCCCGGTACGCATCGGCCCGGACACCTGGATCGCGGCGAAGGTGACCATCCTGCGCAACACCCGGATCGGGCGTGGTTGCGTGCTCGGCGCCCACGCGGTGGTCAAGGGCGACATCCCCGACTACTCCATCGCCGTCGGCGCCCCGGCCAAGGTGGTCAAGAACCGCAAGGTCGCCTGGGATGCGACGGCCGCCCAGCGCGCCGAGCTGGCCGAGGCGCTGGCCGACATCGAGCGCAAGAAGAAGCTGAATCAGCCGTAGTCCGGCAGGGGACGCTCGACGATCATCCGCCGCGGCTGCGGGTTGCGTTCCCCGCGCTTGGCCGACAGGTATACCTCGGCGGTGTGTTCGGCCACCGTGTGCCAGGCGAAGTCCGAGGTCAGCCGCTCCCGGGCGGCGACGGCGCGTCGCTGCGCGGCGGCCGGATCGTCGAGCACCCGGCGCACGCCGTCGGCCAGCGCGCCGACGTCACGCGGGGGAAAGACCACACCGGTCTGCCCGTCGATGACCGCCTCGCCGAGGCCGCCGACGTGGGAGGTGGCCAGCGGGATGCCGGTGGCAGCGGCCTCCAGCGCCACGATGCCGAACGGTTCGTAGTGGCTCGGCAGCACCGCCACGTCGGCGCGGTGCAGCAGCTCCAGTAGTTGCCGGTGATCCACCCGGCCGACGAACTTCGTCGCCTTGAACACCTTGTGCTTGCGGGCCTGGGCGATCAGGAAGCCTTCCTGGGTGCCGTCGCCGGCGATGGTCAGCGTGGTTCCGGGGTGGGTGCGACGGATCCGGGGCAGCGCCGCGATCAGGTCGTGTACGCCCTTCTCGTATTCCAGCCGGCCGAAGTAGAGCAGCTCGACGGGCCCGTCGTGCGACCGGCGTTCGGCGAACGGCCAACCGGTGGTGCAGATCCCGTTCGGGATCACGTTGATCTCCGACAGGCCGGGCCCGAACAGCCGGGTGATCTCCTCGCGCATGGACGCCGAGCAGGTGATCAGCGAATCCGAATCGTTGACCAGCCACGACTCCTGGGCGTGCACCTGACGGCTGACCCGCCCGGACACCCAGCCGGAATGACGTCCCGCCTCGGTCGCGTGGATGGTGGAAACCAGTGGTGCATCGAAGAATTCGGCCAGCGCGACGGCGGGGTGGGCGACCAGCCAGTCGTGCGCGTGCACGACGTCGGGTCGCCAGTCGCCCAGCGCCAGGCCGGCCCGGATCATCGAGTGACCCATCGCCAGCACCCAGGCCATCATGTCGGAGCCGAATTCGAACTCGTGCGGGTCCTGGGCGGCGGCGATGATCCGCACGCCCTCGTGCACCTCGTCGGAGGTGGGGTGGGTCCGCGGATCGGTGCCCGAGGCGCGGCGCGACAGCACCACCACGTCGTGGCCGGCGGCGGCCAGCTCGGTGGCCAGGTGGTGGACGTGGCGGCCCAGCCCGCCGATCACCACCGGCGGGTACTCCCACGAGATCAGCAGGATTCTCATAGCGGTGCGGGCAGCCTGCGGGCGTCCAGGGCGCCGAACAACCCGTCGGCGCGGTTCCAGCCGGCGGCCAGCCGCTCGGCGTTGTCGGTGCGGCCCGACGCCAGCGCTCCGGCGATCTCCCGGGTGGCGTGCGCATGCAGGTGCGCGCGGTAGCGCGCGTAGTCGGCGGCCGAATCCTTGCTGACCATGAACGGCCAGTCGCTGGACACCGTCAGCAGCGTCTCGCGCAGGATCTGGTCGGCGACGAGGTCGCGGGGGATGGGCGCGCCCAGCGGGACGCCCGCGCGGGCGAGCTCGGCGGCCTTGTCGACGGCGGTCAGCGCGGTGTCGACCACCTCGGCGTTCAGCGTCACCAGGTCGTCGACCTGTTCGCCGTTCCACACCTGCCAGTCCTTGCCGGATCCCCAGGAGCCGGCCGGCAGCTCGACGGGGGTGCCGACGAACCCGCCGGCGCGGGCGTCGGCCAGGGTGCCGACGCGGATGCCCGCGGCGGGCAGGGCGCGCAGCACCCGCTCCAGCCAGGTCGGGCCCTCGTACCACCAGTGCCCGAACAGTTCGGTGTCGAAGGCGGCCACCACGTGCGCGGGGCGGCCGATGCGCTCGGATTCGGACTGCAGGCGGCGGCGGACCACGTCGACGAAATCGGCGACGTGGGTGTCGACGGCGGCGTCCGCGCGCGCCGGGTCATAGGGCGCCTTGGCGTCCGACGGCACATTGCGCCCGGTCACCCGGGCCATCTTCAGGCCGGTGCCGTGGTGGTAGGTGTGGAAGTCGCGGTAGGCGGCGTGGCCTGGATAGCCGGACTTGGGGGACCAGACGCGATAGGAGACCGCCAGGTCACGGCCGAATGCGACGACGTCGGTGTCTCCGACCGGCCGGCCGGCGGCGGTGTCGCCGTGCAATGACGGGCCGTCGACCATGAAGTGGCCGACCCCGGCGGCCGCGTAGCCGTACTCCATTCCGGGCGCGTACGCGCATTCGGGCGCCCAGATCCCGGTGGGGGTGGTGCCGAACCGGGTGCCCGCGTCAGCCAGGCCCTCGCGCAGGGCGAATTCGCGCAGCCGCGGGGCCAGCAGCGGCTGGAACGGGTGTGCCAGCGGCCCGCCGAGCAGCTCGATGGTGCCGGCATCGATGAGTTCGCGCAGCACCGGGCTGCCGCCGTGGCGCCACAGCGAGGCGAACTCGTCGAGCTCGGTCTGCGCCTCGCGGTACTCGCGGGCGCCGAACGCCCGGACGGCCTCCGGGGTGCCTGCGGTGCCGGCCGCGGCGTCGCCGGTCCGGGTGACGGCGGCTTCGGCGGCGCGCAGCTGCCAGTTGGCCAGCCAGTGGTTCATCCCGTCGAGGCAGTACGGGTCGTCGAGCTGGGCGGCGACCACCGGGGTGATGCCCAGGGTCAGCAGCCCTTGGCGGTTCTCGGCGGTGAGGGCGCGCAGCACCCGAACCAGCGGGAGGTAGCACGCCGACCAGGACTGGTAGAGCCACTCCTCGCCGACCGGCCAGCGGCCGTGGTGGGCGAGCCAGGGCAGGTGGGTGTGCAGCACCAGGGTGAACATCCCGGGCACGGCGTCGGTCGAGGTCACCGGAGCAGCCGGCTGGTGCGTGGTCACGGGGCGACCGCGATCGCGACCAGGTCGAGGCTGGCGTCGATGTCGGCGTCGCGGGCGTCGAGCAACTCGAAGTCGTCGGCGCCGAGGGCGGCGATATCGGCGAGCAGGTCGGCCGGCCACGGGGCGTCGGCCAGGGCGCGGGCGATCTGCGCCTCGATGATCGAGCCGCCGTACTTGGCGTCGAGCTCGCGCAGCCGAGGACCGTGAAAGACCCCGTTCATCGATTCGACGGTGAAACCGCCGTCGGTGAGCAGTTCGGTCAGCTCGGCGGCGTTGAGTTCGCGGGTGTGGAACGGGTTGACCGGGGTGTCACTGTCGGGGGTGAAGGTGATCCGGTTCGGGGTGGACATCAGCAGCCGGCCGCCGGGGCGCAGGACGCGCGCGCATTCGGCCACGAACTGTGATTGATCCCACAGGTGCTCGATCACCTGAAAGTTCACCACAACGTCGACGGAATCGTCGGGCAGCGGCAGCGCGGCCAGGTTGCCGGCGAGCACGGTGACCCTCGGGTAGCGGGCGCGGGCGTGCGCGACGGCGCTCTCGTCGTAGTCGACGCCGGTGACGCCGCGGGCCACGCCGGCCAGCAGATCGGCGCCGTAGCCCTCGCCGAACCCGGCCTCCAGCACGTCGCGGTCCACGCAGTGGTGCAAAAGCTGCAGGTAGGCGACTTCGTGGCGGCGAAACCAGTAGTTCTCGACGTCCAGGCCGGGCACGGTTCGCTCACCCGTCAGCGGTAGCCCCGCCGGGGTTTGCGGACTCTCTTGGGCGCCCTCGGTGCCGTCCGGACCGTGGGTAACGAATGCACTCATTAATGGCAGGCTAACCCGCGGCGGTGCGCGACAGAACGCTGCAGGGGTACGGGCGGTGAAAAGCCGCAGTCAGACCCGCTATGGTGGACGGGCGGACCACCCTAAGTTACCAACGAGTAACAATGCCCGGTGGTGCGAACCCTGGCCGAAGAAACTGTTCTTCGCGGCCGCCACACGCGGTTGTCGAAGACCCGTCGAGGAGGACGAACACCGAGCATGACGAACATCGTGGTCCTGATCAAACAGGTCCCGGACACCTGGTCGGAGCGCAAGCTCTCGGACGGCGACTTCACGCTGGACCGTGAGGCCGCCGACGCCGTCCTGGACGAGATCAACGAGCGCGCCGTCGAAGAGGCGCTGCTGATCAAGGAGAAGCAGGGCGACGGCACCGTCACCGTGCTGACCGCCGGTCCCGAGCGGGCCAGCGAGGCGATCCGCAAGGCGCTGTCGATGGGTGCCGACAAGGCCGTCCACATCAAGGACGACGGCCTGCACGGCTCCGACATCATCCAGACCGGTTGGGCCCTGGCCCGCGCGCTGGGCGCCATCGAGGGCACCGAGCTGGTCATCGCGGGCAACGAGTCCACCGACGGTGTCGGCGGCGCGGTGCCGGCGATCATCGCCGAGTACCTGGGCCTGCCGCAGCTGACTCACATCCGCAAGCTCACCGTTGACGGCGACAAGGTCACCGCCGAGCGGGAGACCGACGAGGGCGTGTTCACCCTGGAGGCGACCCTGCCGGCCATCGTGAGCGTCAACGAGAAGATCAACGAGCCGCGCTTCCCGTCCTTCAAGGGCATCATGGCCGCCAAGAAGAAGGAAGTCACCGAGCTGACTCTGGCCGACATCGGCGTGGAGGCCGACGAGGTCGGTGTCGCCAACGCCGGTTCCACCGTGCTGTCGTCGACCCCGAAGCCGGCCAAGACCGCCGGTGAGAAGATCGCCGACGAGGGCGACGGCGGCACCAAGATCGCCCAGTACCTGGTCGCGCAGAAGCTCATCTAAGACAACTGGAAACGAAGGCAGAGAAACCCATGGCAGAAGTACTTGTGCTCGTCGAGCACGCCGATGGTGCCCTCAAGAAGGTCACCAATGAGCTCATCACCGCCGCCCGTGCCCTCGGTGAGCCGTCCGCCGTCGTCGTCGGTGCCCCCGGCACCGCCGACGCGCTGGTCGATGGCCTCAAGGCCGCCGGCGCCGCCAAGATCTACGTCGCCGAGTCGGCCGACGTGGACAGCGTCCTGGTCACCCCGTACGTGGACGTGCTGGCTTCCCTGGTCGAGACCGCCGCTCCGGCCGGTGTGCTGATCGCCGCCAACGCCGACGGCAAGGAGATCGCCGGCCGGCTGGCCGCCCGCATCGGGTCGGGCCTGCTGGTCGACGTGATCGAGGTCAAGGAGGGTGGCAAGGGCATCCACAGCATCTTCGGTGGCGCCTTCACCGTCGAGGCTCAGGTCAACGGTGACACCCCGGTGATCACCGTGCGCCCCGGTGGCGTGGAGGCCGCCGACGCCGCCGGCGCCGGCGAGCTGGTCACCGTCGAGGTGCCCGCCGCCGCCGAGAACGCCACCCGGATCACCGCCCGCGAGCCCGTCGTCGCCGGTGACCGTCCGGAGCTGACCGAGGCCTCGATCGTCGTGGCCGGTGGCCGCGGTGTGGGCTCGGCCGAGAAGTTCTCGGTCGTCGAGGAGCTCGCCGACGCGTTCGGTGCCGCCGTCGGTGCCTCGCGTGCCGCCGTCGACTCCGGCTACTACCCGGGCCAGTTCCAGATCGGCCAGACCGGTAAGACCGTGTCCCCGCAGCTGTACATCGCCCTGGGCATCTCCGGCGCGATCCAGCACCGGGCCGGTATGCAGACGTCCAAGACCATCGTTGCGGTCAACAAGGACGAAGAGGCGCCGATCTTCGAGATCGCCGACTACGGCATCGTGGGCGACCTGTTCAACGTCGCCCCGCAGCTGACCGAGGCGGTCAAGGCTCGTAAGGGCTGAGTCTCCCGATTCGGGCAACGGCCCCCGCACGCCACGCGCGTGTCGGGGGCCGTTCCCGTTTTCGGCGCCCCTTGCCAGAAATTGAAACGTGTTCCAGTATTCATCGATGGAGCACGACCCCGCGGTACCGCTCGGTGACGGCGGCCCGTTCGACCCCGATGCCCTGCGGCAGCGGTACTCGGCCGAACGCGCCCGGCGGCTGCGCTCCGACGGCCTGGGCCAGTACGTCGAGATCGCCGGGCGGTTCGCGGGATTCGGCGACGACCCGTGGGCCGATCCCGGTTTCACCCGGGATCCGCTGACCGACGAGGTCGACGTCGCCATCATCGGCGCGGGTTTCGGCGGGTTGCTCACCGGCGCCCGGCTGCGCGAACTGGGCGTGCGGAACCTGCGGCTGATCGACAAGGCCGCCGACGTGGGCGGCACCTGGTACTGGAACCGCTACCCCGGAATCGCCTGCGACGTCGAGTCCTACGTGTACCTGCCGCTGCTGGAGGAACTCGGCTACCTGCCGACCGAGAAATACGTCAAGGGCGCCGAGATCCTCGCCCACTGCCAGGCCATCGCCCGGCACTACGACCTCTACCGCAACGCCTGCCTGCAGACCGAGGTCACCGAAATCCGTTGGGTCCCCGACGATTCCCGCTGGCTGATCACCACCGACCACGGTGACGCGATTCGGGCCCGGTTCGTCTCCATGGCCAACGGCTATCTGCAGAAGCCCAAACTTCCCGGCATCGTCGGTATCTCGGAATTCGCCGGACACGCCTTCCACACCAGCCGGTGGGATTACACCTACACCGGCGCCGATCTGGAACACCTGGCCGACAAACGGGTCGGCATCGTCGGCACCGGGGCCACCGCCATCCAGTGCGTACCGAAGATCGCGCCGGCGACCGGCGAACTGTTCGTCTTCCAGCGCACCCCGTCCACCGTCGACGTGCGGGCCAACGCCCCCACCGACCCGGCCTGGGCCGCGAGCCTGCAACCGGGCTGGCAGCAGCGGCGGATCGAGAACTTCCAGCTGCTCACCGCCGGCGGCGAGGCCGACGAGGACCTGGTCGCCGACGCTTGGACCAGCCTGGCCAAGGCGATGCCGATCGCGAAGGCGGGCACCGATCCCCGGGCGTCGGCGGCCGAACTCGCCGATTTCGCCAAGATGGAGCAGATCCGGGCCCGGGTCGACGCGCTGGTCGACGACCCGGCCACGGCCGAGGGACTCAAACCCTGGTACGGCTACTACTGCAAGCGACCGTGTTTCCACGACGAGTACCTGCAGACCTTCAACCGCGACAACGTCACCCTGGTGGACACCCGCGGCGCGGGCGTGCAGCAGATCACCCCGGCGGGCGTCCTGGTCCGCGACGACGACGGCACCGCCACCGAATACCCGCTGGACTGCCTGATATTCGCCACCGGATTCGAGGTCGGCACCGACTACCGCCGCCGCACCGGTTTCGAGGTCATCGGCCGCGACGGGGTGACGCTGAGCGAGAAGTGGGCCGACGGTGTGCGCACCCTGCACGGGCTGCACGTCAACGGCTTCCCGAACTGCTTCATCGCCAGCATCGCGCAATCCGGGTTCACGGTGAACTTCCCGTACCTGATCGGCACCCAGGCCCGGCACACCGCGTGGGTGATCGCCTGGGCGCTGCACCACGGCGTCGACGAGATCGAGGCGACCGCCGAGGCCGAGACGGCCTGGGTCAACACCGTGCTAGACCGCTCGGTCGTCATCGCCGGCCGCCGGGAATCCTGCACGCCCGGCTACTACAACCGGGAGGGCCAGGTCAGCGCCCGGCTGAACCAGGACAGCTACTTCTTCGGCGGCCCAACCGAATACGCCGACATCCTGGAGGCCTGGCGGGAGGCGGAGAACCTCGACGGCCTGACCGTCACCGTCCGGGGACGCCTGTGAACACACCCCTGCTGATCGACGGCGAGCTGGTCGCCGGATCGGCCGGGGAATTCGGCACCGTCAACCCGGCCACCGAGGAAATCCTGGGCACCGCCGCCGACGCCGACGCCGGCGACCTGGACCGGGCGATCGCCGCGGCCCGGCGGGCCTTCGACGACACCGACTGGCCACGCGACACGGCGCTGCGCGTGGGATGCCTGCGACAGCTGCACACCGCACTGACCGACGAGATCGAGCACCTGCGGGCGATCACCGTCGCCGAGGTCGGCGCCCCGGTATCGCTGACCTACGGCGGCCAGCTGCAGATGCCGGTGGACAGCCTGGCCTACGTCGCCGACCTCGCCGAAAACTACTCGTGGAAAAGCGATCTCGGCGAAGCCGCGCCGTTCGGCAGACCGACGCGGCGCACCCAGGTGCGGGAGGCGACCGGGGTGGTCGGCGCGGTGACACCGTGGAACTTCCCGCACCAGCTGAACCTGGCCAAACTCGGCCCCGCGCTGGCCGCCGGCAACACCGTCGTGCTCAAGGCCGCCCCCGACACGCCCTGGTGCGCCGCCGAACTCGGCCGGATCATCGCCGAGCGCACCGACTTCCCGCCCGGCACCGTCAACATCATCACCGCCGCCGATCACGGTATCGGCGCGCAGCTGACCGCCGACCCGCGCGTCGACCTGGTGTCTTTCACCGGATCCACGGCCACCGGCCGGGCGGTGATGGCGGCGGCGTCGGCGACCGTCAAACGGGTGTTCCTGGAACTGGGCGGCAAGTCGGCCTACATCGTGCTCGACGACGCCGACCTGGGTGCGGCGTGCGCCGCGGCGGCCGCCGGGGTCGCCATGCACGCCGGCCAGGGCTGCGCGTTCACCACCCGGCTGCTGGTGCCCCGGGACCGCTACGACGAGGCGGTGGCCGCGGCGTCGGCGGCCATGGCGGGTATCGGTTTCGGCGACCCGACCGACCCGGCCACGGTCTGCGGCCCGCTGATCTCTGCCCGACAGCGCGACCGGGTCCAGGGCTACCTGCGGCTGGCACTGGCCGAGGGCGGCCGGTTCGGCTGCGGCGGCGGGCGGCCGGCGGACCGGAGCAGCGGCTTCTACATCGAGCCGACGGTGATCGGCGGGCTGACCAACGATGCCCGGGTGGCCCGCGAGGAGATCTTCGGGCCGGTGTTGGTAGTGCTGGCCCACGACGGCGACGCCGACGCGGTGCGCATCGCCAACGATTCGCCCTACGGACTGTCCGGCGCGGTGGCCGGCGCCGACCCGGACCGGGTCGACCGGGTGGCGTCGCGGCTGCGCACCGGCACCATCAACGTCAACGGTGGCGTCTGGTACAGCGCCGACGTCCCGTTCGGCGGCTACAAGCAATCCGGTGTCGGTCGGGAGATGGGCCTGGTCGGTTTCGAGGAGTACCTGCAGACGAAGGTGATCGCCACCGGCACCGGCTGACCGCGGCGTGGGTCACACCCGCGGTCCGCGATGTTCGACAGCCCGACACGAACGCGTCACGCAGCCGATGCCGCCGGGCCGATCAGCTGCGTCACCGTGACGGCCATGAGCACTGCATCTGTACTCATCGCCCCCGAATCCACCACCGCCATCTCGATCCCGCGCTACACCTTGCTGTTGTCGTCGGACCCCGAGCACATCGAGGCCGCACAGCGTCTGCGTCACCGGGTGTTCACCTGCGAACCCGGATACACCCTCGACAGCGACAGTCCCGGTTTCGAATCCGGAAGGGACGCCGACCGGTTCGACGAATACTGCGATCACCTGCTGGTCCGCGAGGACAACTCCGGTGAATTCGTCGGCTGCTACCGCATGCTGCCCCCGCCGGGCGCCATCGCCGCCGGCGGCCTCTACACCGCAACGGAATTCGACGTCACCGAGCTCGATGTACTGCGCCCCTCGATGGTCGAGATGGGCCGCGCCGTGGTGCGCGACGACCACCGCAACGGTGCCGTCGTACTGCTGATGTGGGGCGGAATCCTGGCCTACCTGGACCGCAGCGGCTACGACTTCGTCACCGGCTGCGTCTCGGTGCCCATCGCCGGAGACGACGGCGAACCGCCGGCCACCCGGATCCGCGGCGTGCGTGACTTCGTGAAACGCCGGCACGCCAGCGAATACACCATGCACCCGTACCGGCCGGTCGTCATCGACGGCAAGGCGCTCGACGAGATCGAGGCGCCCGCCCGGGTCACCGTGCCGCCGCTGATGCGCGGATACCTGAGGTTGGGCGCCAAGGTGTGTGGGGATCCCGCCCACGACCCGGACTTCGGTGTCGGCGACTTCCCGGCGCTGCTGGACAAACGCCACGCCGACGTTCGCTACCTCAAGCGGCTGCGTTCGGCGGGCGCGGCCGCGGCGGATGCCCGGTGAACGCCGCGAACCCCTGGGTGCCCCAGGCACCGTGTGACACCGGGTGCCTGCACGCCGGCACCGACCCCTCCGGCAACCGAGCCGCCCGGGCCTGGCGGATCACCCTGCGAACCGCCGCGCTGCTGATCCTGGCGCCGGGACTGCCGCTACTGCCGCTGGCCGGCCTGCTCGGCCCCGGCCGGCCGCACGTCCAGCGCGCCTACTGCCGGCTGGTGCTGCGGGCACTCGGGGTGCGGGTCACCGTCACCGGCGGGGTGATCCGCAACCTGCGCGGGGTGCTGGTGGTCGGCAACCACACCTCCTGGGCGGACATCTTCGCCGTCGGCGCGGTGCTGCCCGGCACCTTCGTCGCCAAGGCCGAGATGGTCGGCTGGCCCGGCCTGGGCCAGCTGGCCCGGATGCTGCGGGTCATCCCGATCGAGCGCGGCAGCCTGCGGGAACTACCCACCGTGGTCGCCACCGTTGCGCACCGGCTGCGGGCGGGCAAGACCGTGGTGGCCTTCCCCGAAGGCACCACCTGGTGCGGCCTGGCGCACGGCCGGTTCGCCCCGGCGCTGTTCCAGGCGGCCGTGGACGCCCGTCGCCCGGTCCAGCCGCTGCGGGTGACCTACCGCCATCGCGACGGCCGGGTGTCCACTGCGGCGGCCTACATCGGCGAGGACACCTTGGGCGCCTCGATCAAGCGGCTGATGACCGCCCGGTTCACCGTCGCGCACCTGCACGTCGGCGAGTTGCTGCTGCCCGATGTGGGCCGTCGCGCCCTGGCGGCGCGAGCCCAGGCCGAGGTCACCGGCACCACAAGCACCACAAATACCACCGGCATCAACTGCATCACGGTCACCGCCCGGCACGCCGCGCTGGCGGCCTGACCGGCGAGGTCCGGCCGGCCGGGCGCCTGCCGGTATCCTGGGAACCGCTATGACGCCCGCCCGTCCGGTCTATCTGGACCACGCCGCCACCACCCCGATGCATCCGCAAGCCATCGAGGCGATGACGGCGGTGCTGGGCACCGTCGGCAACGCCTCGGCGCTGCACGGGGCGGGCCGGTCGGCCCGGCGCCGGCTGGAGGAGGCCCGCGAGCAACTCGCCGCCGCCCTCGGGGCCCGCCCGTCGGAAGTCATCTTCACCGCCGGCGGTACCGAGAGTGACAATCTCGCCGTCAAGGGCATCTTCTGGGCCCGCCGCGCAGCCGACCCGCGGCGCCGGCGCATCGTGTGCACGGCCGTCGAACACCACGCCGTCGCCGACGCGGTGGAATGGTTGGCTGCTCACGAGGGCGCCGTGATCACCGTGCTGCCCACCGGGGCCGACGGCTCGGTGCATCCGGACGCGCTGCGCACGGTACTGACCGAGCACGACGACGTCGCCCTGGTCACCGCGATGTGGGCCAACAACGAAGTCGGAACCGTTTTACCGGTGGCCGAACTGGCCGCGGTGGCAGCAGAATTCGGTGTGCCGATGCACAGTGACGCGGTGCAGGCGATCGGCGCGCTACCGGTGGACTTCGCCGCCGTCCGATTGGCGGCGGTCAGCCTGAGCGCACACAAGTTCGGCGGGCCGATCGGCATCGGCGCGCTGCTGCTGCGCCGCGACATCGCCTGTGTGCCACTGACGCACGGCGGCGGCCAGGAGCGCGACGTGCGTTCGGGCACCCCCGATGTGGCGTCGGCGGTGGCGATGGCGGTGGCCGCGCAGATCGCCGTCGATGGCCTGGACGCGTACCGCGGGCGCATCGGCGGGCTGCGCGACCGGCTGATCGACGGTGTGCTGTCGAGCATCGACGACGTGGTGCTCAACGGCGCCGCCGGCACGGCCCGGCTACCGGGCAACGCGCACTTCACCTTCCGCGGCTGCGAAGGCGACTCCTTGCTGATGCTGTTGGACGCCAACGGAATCGAATGCTCCACCGGATCGGCGTGCACCGCCGGGGTGGCCCGGCCGTCGCACGTGCTGCTGGCCATGGGCGCCGACCCGGAGACCGCCCGCGGTTCGCTGCGACTGACCCTGGGGCACACCAGCACCGACGCCGACGTCGACGCCGCGCTCACGGCGCTGCCACCCGTGGTGGAGCGCGCCCGGCACGCCGCGCTGGCCGGTGCGGGAGGTTGGCTGTGATGCGTGTTCTGGTCGCCATGAGTGGCGGGGTGGATTCCTCGGTGGCAGCGGCCCGGCTGGTCGATGCCGGCCACGACGTTGTCGGCGTGCACCTGGCATTGTCCACCGCACCGGGCACCCTGCGCAGCGGATCCCGCGGCTGCTGCTCGAAGGAGGACGCCAATGACGCCCGCCGCGTCGGCGACGTCCTCGGGATCCCTTTCTACGTCTGGGATTTCGCCGACCGGTTCAAGGCCGAGGTGATCGACGACTTCGTCGACGCCTACGCCCGCGGCGAGACCCCCAACCCGTGCGTACGGTGCAACGAGCGGATCAAGTTCTCCGCGCTGGCCGCCCGGGCGGTGGCACTCGGCTTCGACGCCCTGGCCACCGGCCACTACGCCCGGCTCGGCGAGGGCCGGCTGCGCCGCGCCGTCGACGCCGACAAGGACCAGTCCTATGTGCTGGCGGTGCTGACCGCCGAGCAGCTGCGCCGGTCACTGTTCCCGATCGGCGACAGCCCCAAATCCGTGATCCGCGCCGAGGCCGCCGCCCGCGGCCTGCTCACCGCGGACAAGCCTGACAGCCACGACATCTGCTTCATCCCGTCGGGGGATACCCGCGCGTTCCTGGGCGAGCGGATCGGGGTGCGCCCGGGCGCGGTCGTCGACGCGACGGGCACCGTCCTCGCCGAGCACGACGGCGTCCACGGCTTCACCATCGGCCAGCGCAAAGGTCTGGGCATTGCCGGCCCCGGCCCCGACGGCAACCCGCGCTACGTCACCGGTATCGACGCCGCCACCGGCACCGTGCGGGTCGGAACCGCGCAGGACCTCGAGGTCGTCGAGCTGACCGGCCACGATCCGGTTTTCACCTCCGGTAACCCGCTGGCCGGCCCGGTCGAGGGCCAGATCCAGGTGCGCGCGCACGGCGGCATCACCGACTGCGTCGTCGAGATTGTCGACGGGGCGCTGCGGGCCCGGCTGCGCCGGCCGCTGCGCGGGGTGGCGCCGGGTCAGACCATGGTGTTCTACCGTCCGGATCCCGACGGTGACGAGGTGCTGGCCAGCGCCACCATCGGCGCCACCGGCTGACCCGGCCCGGCGAACGTCGCCTACGGTTGCCCGGTGAGCATCTTCGCGACCGCCACCGCCATCGGGTCCTGGCCGGGCACCTCCGCGCGCCACGCCGCCGAGGTTGTCGTGGGGGAGTTGCATTCCCTGACGCCGCTGCCGGAACTGCCCGCCCGCGGGGTGGGTGCGGACCTGATCGGCCGGGCGGGTGCACTGCTGGTGGACATCTTCATCGACACCACCCCGCGCGGATACCGGCTGGCGGCCCGTCCCGGTGCGGTCACCCGCCGCGCGGGGGCGCTGCTGCGCGAGGATCTCGACGCCCTGGAGGAGGCCTGGGAGAAGGCCGGCCTGCGCGGCAGCGGACGCCCGGTCAAGATCGCCGCCCCCGGTCCGATCACCCTGGCCGCGGAGCTGGAACTCGGTGGCGGGCACCGGGCGATCACCGATCGCTCGGCGGTGCGTGACCTGACCGACTCGCTGGCCGAGGGGGTCGCCGGCCGGGTGGCCGAGCTGGCCCGGCGGCTGGAGACGACGGTCGTCGTTCAGCTCGACGAACCGTCGCTGCCGATGGCGCTGGCCGGTCGGCTGGCCGGCGTCACCGCGCTCTCGGCCGTGCACCCGATCGACGCGCCGGTCGCGGTGGAGCTTCTCGACACCTGCGCCGCGGCCATCGGCACTCCGATCGCGGTGCACTGCTGCGCGACCGATATCCCGTGGGAAGTCTTGCAGCGCAGCCGAATCGACGCCGCATCGGTGGATGTGACGACGCTCGACGCCGCCGACCTCGACGGGCTCGGCACGTTCGTCGACGGCGGTCGCACGGTGCTGCTCGGGGTGGTCCCGGCGACCGCGCCGGCTCACCGTCCACACGCCGAGCAGGTGGCCGCCGCGGCGGCCGAGGTCACCGACCGGCTGGGCTTCGCCCGCTCGGTGCTCGCCGAGCGGATCGGCATCACCCCGGCGTGCGGCCTGGCCGGCGCCACCGAGGCCTGGGCGCGCACCGCGATCGAGCTGTGCCAGCGGGTCGCCGACGGGATCGCCACCGACCCCGACTCGGCGTGAGGCCGGTCAGTCGCCGGTCGCGGCGTCGAGCTGTTTGATCAGGCGTTTGGCGGCGGTCAGCCGGTAGGACGCGTCGATGAGCTCGCCGACCTCGGTCCAGTCCACCGGCGCGGCGTCGAAATCCAGGCCGAGCCAGCCGAACGGGCCGACATAGGCCGGGAAGAAGAACCTGCGGTCCTGCTCCAGCGCCGTGCGCTCGGACTCGTCGACCTTGAACAGCACGCTGTGCGGGACCGGGGTCATGGAGGTTCCCGGGTTGCGGATGTTGCCGCCGTAGATGGCGAACATCTTCGGCACGCAGAACGACGGCCGGCCGTGGGCGATCTTCTCGAAAGCCTCGGGCAGGCCCAGGGCGATGCGGCGCACCTCGGCCAGGCCCGGATCGTCGTCGGAGAACATGATCGGGTGCGGCATGGCACCAGGGTATGGCCGGGGAGCCGGGCCGGCGAGAGGTTAGCCTTGCCGGGTGAGCGGAACCGATCCCGATCTGGAAGCCGATTCTGCGGATTCCGGCCTACGCCACCGGTGGCAGGAGCTGTCCGAGGAGGTGCGCGATCACCAGTTCCGCTACTACGTCCGCGACGCACCGATCATCAGCGACGCCGAGTTCGACACGCTGCTGCGCCGGCTGCAGGAGCTGGAGGACGCCCACCCCGAACTGCGCACCCCCGATTCGCCGACGCAGCTCGTCGGCGGCGCCGGATTCCAGACCGATTTCACCCCGGCCGCCCACCTGGAGCGGATGCTCAGCCTCGACAACGTGTTCAACGTCGAGGAACTGGCGGCCTGGACCAGCCGGGTGGACGCCGAGATCGGCTCGGACGAGCATTTCCTCTGCGAGCTCAAGATCGACGGCGTCGCACTGGACCTGATCTACCGCGACGGCCGGCTCGACCGGGCGGCCACCCGCGGCGACGGGCGCACTGGTGAGGATGTGACACTCAACGCGCGCACCATCTCCGGTATCCCCGCCCAACTCACCGGCACCGCCGACTATCCGCTGCCGGCCGTGCTGGAGGTGCGCGGCGAGGTGTTCTTCCGGGTGGAGGATTTCGCCGAGCTCAACGCCGGACTGATCGCCGACGGCAGGACCCCGTTCGCCAACCCCCGCAACAGCGCGGCCGGCTCGCTGCGGCAGAAGAACCCGGCCGTCACAGCGCGGCGGCCGCTGCGGATGATCTGCCACGGGCTCGGGCACGCCGAGGGATTCAACCCGCCCACCCTGCACGACGCCTACCTCGCCATGGCGGCCTGGGGGCTGCCGGTTTCCGAGCACACCACCCGGGTCCGGGGCCTGGCCGCCGTCGAGGAGCGAATCCGCTACTGGGGGGAACACCGCCACGACGTCGACCACGAGATCGACGGCGTGGTGGTCAAGGTCGATGAGATGGCGCTGCAGCGCCGCCTCGGGGCCACGTCGCGGGCTCCGCGGTGGGCGATCGCCTACAAATATCCGCCGGAGGAGGCCCAGACCAAACTGCTCGACATCCGGGTCAACGTCGGGCGGACCGGGCGCGTCACCCCGTTCGCCCATATGGAACCGGTTCGGGTCGCGGGGTCGACGGTGTCGCTGGCCACCCTGCACAACGGCTCGGAGGTCAAACGCAAAGGCGTACTGATCGGTGACACCGTCGTCATCCGCAAGGCCGGTGACGTCATCCCCGAGGTGCTCGGTCCGGTCACCGAACTGCGCGACGGCACGCAGCGCGAGTTCGTCATGCCCACCCACTGCCCCGAGTGCGGCAGCCCGCTGGCCCCGGCCAAGGAGGGCGACGTCGACGTCCGTTGCC
Organism: Mycolicibacterium insubricum; assembly: GCF_010731615.1. NCBI lineage: Bacteria > Bacillati > Actinomycetota > Actinomycetes > Mycobacteriales > Mycobacteriaceae > Mycobacterium > Mycolicibacterium insubricum. The sequence continues at coordinate 2,016,051 of NZ_AP022618.1, forward strand.
CGAACGCCCGCAGCTGCCCGGCGCAACTGCGCGAACGCGTCTTCCACCTGGCCGGACGCGGTGCCTTCGATATCGAAGGGCTGGGTTATGAGGCGGCCACCGCGCTGCTGGCCGCCGGGGTCATCACCGACGAGGGGGACCTGTTCGACCTCACCGCCGAGGACCTGATGCGGGCCGACTTCTTCGTCACCAACAAGGGTGAGCTGTCGGCCAACGGTGCCCGGCTGCTGGCGAATCTGGGCACGGCCAGAAAGCAGCCGCTGTGGCGGGTGCTGGTGGCCCTGTCCATCCGGCACGTGGGGCCGACGGCGGCCCGCGCGCTGGCCGGTCACTTCGGCACCCTGGATTCGATCGAAGCGGCGAGCCAGCAGCAGCTGGCCGACGTCGAGGGCGTCGGCCCGACCATCGCCGCCGCGGTCATCGACTGGTTCACCGTGGACTGGCACCGGGCGATCGTGGACAAATGGCGGGCGGCCGGGGTCCGGATGGCCGACGAGCGCGACACGTCAATCGAACGAACTCTGGAGGGCCTGTCCGTCGTGGTGACCGGCTCGCTGACCGGATTCTCCCGGGACCAGGCAAAAGAGGCGATCCTGGCGCGCGGCGGCAAGGCGGCGGGGTCGGTGTCGAAGAAGACCGCGTACCTGGTCGCCGGTGACGCACCGGGCTCCAAATACGACAAGGCCGTCGAGCTGGGGGTGCCGATCCTCGACGAGGACGGCTTCGTCCGGCTGCTGGAGGACGGGCCGCCGGCCTGAGCCGGAGTCCGGCTAGACCCATTTGGTGTGATCGGGGCCGGTGCGGTGCCTTTAAACTTGCTGCAGACCGCACGTGGCGCGCTGCTCACGGCATTGCCGCGGCCAATTGATGAGGGGTAGGACCTTGACCAACATTCCTGGTGGGCCCGGTGCGCAGTACCCGGGCGGCGGCCCGATGGAGAACCCGTCCGGTGGTGCCGTCGAATACCCCGACGCCGCCTGGGCCGGGGCTGAGGCGCCGCCGCAGTCGGCGTGGGTGCCTGGCGCCGCGGGACCGGTCAGCGCCGGTGCGCCGCTGCCGCCGGCCGGTGGCTGGGCTCCGGCCGCGGCCCCGGCCAAGTCGAAGAAACCGCTGATCATCGGTGGTGTGATCGGCGCGGTGCTACTGCTGGTGATCGTCGGCGTCATCATCGTGGTCAACGTTTCCGGCGGCTCCAAGAGCAGCGCCGGCGACGCCATGCGCGGCTACCTGGAGGCGCTGGCCCGCGGTGACGCCAAGGCCGCCCTGTCCTTCAGCAACGATGAGCCCGGCGAGAAGGAATTCCTGACCGACGAGATCCTGAAGAAGCAGATCGAGCATTCGCCGATCACCGACATCAAGATCCTCAACGACGACTCCAGCTACGGCATGGCGCGGGTGCACGTGTCGGCGAAATTCGGTGACAAGGTCTCCGACGAGACCATCTCGATGAAGAAGTCCGGCAACGACTGGAAGCTGGACAACGCGGCGATCAAGATCGAGCCGAAGAGCTACGGGGTCAACGACGACGCGAACAAGACGCTCACGCTGTTCGGCAAGCCCGTCGCCGACCACACCACCTACGTCTTCCCGGGCTGGCAGGACTGGGGCAGCAGCAACGACAACCTGGAGGTGACCTCCGAGCCGATGCTGCTCAACGGCCTGGGCTACTTCAGCTTCAGCAGCGCCAAGATCGACTTCAAGCTCAGTGAATCCGGCACCAAGTCCGTCAAGAACGCGATCGTCGCGGCGATCCAGGCGTGTGTGGCGTCCACCGACCTGGAGCCGACGGGCTGCCCGCAGCGCATCTACTCCTACCGCGCCGCGCCCAATACCGCGGCATGGAGCATGCCCGACCTTTCGCCGATGAAGCTGGAGTCGTTCTCCAGCTACTCGATGGAGGTGCGATTCTCCGGGAACCTGACCTTCCCGGTGACCTACCGGACCACCAGCGGCGACACGAAATCCGATTCGGACAACGCGCTGACCTGGGGCAAGGTCGACATCACCCAGTCTCCGCTGCGCGCCACGTTCCGCTGACCCGGTGAGCGAGCCCCGGCCGGTGACGGCCGGGGCTCGTTGCCGCGCTCAGCGCAGCAACGACGCCACGACGCCGGCCAGGTAGCCCAGCCGGTCCACCTCCGAAGCCAGGAACTCGGGGCCGCCGGCGCGGCCGAGCACCAGCGCCGTACCGGGATCACCCAGGGGCGCTGCCGCCAGTGCGGTGTCCAGATCCCGCCACAGCTGCGGCATCCAGTCCGCGGAGGTGTCCAGCGCGACGGCGTGCCGCAGCGGCAGCCACGGGCTGCGCTCCAGCGGGGTCTCCGGGGCACCGGAACTGCCGGCCACCCGTTGCACCGACGCGTCGTCCTGGCGCACGACGGAGGCCCAGCCCACCCGCAGCACCCGGGGCGCCTCGTCGACGAGTACCTGCAGTTTCTGCTTCTTCTCCGCCGCTGCGACGTGCGCGACGAGCTCCAGCTCGCGATGCGCCTCCAAGAGTCCGGTGTGCGGGCGGATGGTTTCCACTCGCACCCCCATCAGGGTCTCGGCCGCGGTGATCAGCGAATCGGGCATCGAGCCGGGCGGCAGTTCGACCACCAGGTCGTCGACCGCGAATCCGGTGCCGCGCTGGACCACGTCGAGGGACAGGATGTCGGCGCCGACCGAACCGAGGGCCACGGCCAGCGATCCGAGGCTGCCCGGCCGATCGGCCAGCTGGACGCGCAGGAGATAGGACGACACGACGTCAACTGTTCCACAGCGCCGATCACCCGGCACACCGGGCAACTCCGCGGTACCGGCGGCGCTCGGTGTTTTCACCGGTCTCAAGGGGCGCGTTCAGTCCGCCGGTTGCAACCGGAACGGTTCGGTGCCGGTGTCGGTAACCGGCGGCGCTCCGCACGATCCGTCGTCGTCGGTGGACCACAACGAGCCGGTCAGTGTCGTCGCGTCCCAGGCGTAGTGCACGTCGCCGGGATGTTCGGAACCGTCGCTGACGCACTGGACGGCGTTGGGATTGTCCAGTTCGTCGAGTCGCCACTGACCGTCGGCGGCGTTGGCCTGGGCGGTCTTGCCGTTGGGGAACCGGACCTGGGAGCACCCCTCACCGCACGGGGTGAAGACCCATACCGCCGAGGGATGGTCGCCATGCTGCGCGGTGTAGGCGCCGCTCATCGGGGTAACCGGGCCGGTGTTGGGGGGTCCGCCGGCGGCGGCCGGGCCCGCGGCCGCGAAAGCGAGCGCGAAGGCCGCGCCGACTGTCGCGGTCAAACGTGATGTTGTCGAACGTGCTGTGGTCATGACGGGTTTCCTCATCTTTGTGACAGCGACTGCTGGATGTCGGCGGCGACCATCCCGACGTCGGAGTTGGCCTGCTGCAGGCCGGTGAGCACGTCGGGGTAGTTGCCGCCGCTCATCGACAGGTCGAACACTAGGCGACGGCCGCCGTCGGTGGTCATGAAGCCGGCCAGGCTCTGCACGTTGAACAGCGCCCGGCCGGTCACCGGGTCGGCGACGGCGACCGTTCCGGTCTTGGCCGCGATCTTGCCCTTCGCCGGGCTGTCGGTGCCGACGGCGGCGATGGTTCCGGTCTCGCCGAGGATCGGTTGCCCGGCCGCCAGGGCGGGCCCCCACGGCTGGGCGTTGGCCCACCGCAACCAGGCGACCAGCTGAGCCGGCGTCGCCGACGCCGGATATGCCCCCTCGCCGTCGGTCAGCACCACCGCATCCGATGTCAGTCCGGCCTTGTCGATGGCGGCCCGAACGGTTTTCAGTCCGTCGGTGCAGTCGGTGGAACCGGCGCGGGTGGCCAGCAGGCACAGCATCGCGTTGGCACCGGTGTTGTAACTGGTGCGCAGGATCATCGACCCGAACTCGCGCAGCGGCGGGGATTGCAGCGCAGCGAGTTTCGGCATCGTCGGCACGGTTGCGACGGCCGGGAGCCGGGTTTGATCGTCGGCGCGCAGCGCGGGGGCGCCGACCGAAACGTGGGCCCGCTCGAGTGCTTCGATGAACAGGGTGCGGGCCCAGCCGGCCGCGTCGGGTACCCGGTACACGGTCAGCTGCGGCTTGCCGGCGGGGATCGACCCGGACAGCACCAGCGCGTGCGGGTTCGCCGGATCCGGTGTGACGGTCAGGTTCGACGGTGTCGCGCCGTCGGTCGTCGTCACCTTCGCGGCCACGGTGTAGGCCGAGGTCGCCGGGGTGAGGGCGACGGTGGCCGGCTGCCCGACCGCTCCGGGGGTGACGTCGATGTCGAGGAGGTTGTCGTTGACGAAGATCGGTGGGACGCTGCCCTCGTGGCCCTGTCCGGTCTGCCACAGCCGGGTGTCGACGACGACGTCCCCGGTGACGGCCGTCACGCCGCTTGCCGCGATTTGGCGGGCCAGCTCGTCGAGGCCGGCAAGCGGATCGTCGTGCACCCGGGCGGCGGTGGGGGCGATGTCGCCGTAGACGTGATCGATGTGCTCGGCGTCGAAGGCATCGTCGACCCGCCCGGCCATGGCACCGCGGCCGCCCATCGTCAGATCGCCTGCGGCGACGAGGATCAGATCGCCGTGCACCACGCCCCCGGCCGGGGCCGCGGTGGCGTACACCGGCGTGCTCAGCCGGGTGTCGGGCCCGACGGTGTCATACAGCGTGCCGATGGTGAACTGTTTTCCGGTGGAGCCGGTCAGCACCATCTCGTCGGGGCGCCGGCTCAGCAGCACCTCGCCGGTGTCCAGGTCGGCGACCTGAAAGTTCCACCGCGCGTGGGCATAGGCCGGTTTGTCGGTGATCGCCCGGGCCGAGTCGGGCAGTTCCCCGGGTTCGGTCTCCGGAGCCGAATTGCAGCCGGCGGCCGCCAGACTCAGCAGCGCGATACCGGAGAGTGCGCGTGCACTCCTCGCCGCGAATTTTGCCATGTACCTTCCCTGCTTCTCATCCGATGGTCTGAATATGCCTTGTTTGCGGGGGCAGTCCCGGGGTTTACTTGCAGCCGAGAAATTGGTAGGCGCAGGTCGACGGTTGTGCATGGGTGGGGGAGTTCGCGGTTAGCTTCGGGGGCCGGGCGCTGACCCGCTCAGTGGTACTGCTCGCGGTATCGTAGACCCAGATCCGTTGCAGGTTATCGATGAACACCCATTTCCCGTTCGGGGTCCGGTAGCTCTCGGATTCGCTGACTCCGTGCGGCCATGTGACGCCGACACTGCCGTTGTTCGGATTCACAACGAACGTTGGAGGACGCGGCTCGCCCTGGATCTTCACCGGTGGTGCGGCAGGATCTGGGTAGGCGCCCGCCGGCAGCGGGACGCTTCCCGCCGGCAGCTGGATGGTTCCCGGAATCTCGATGAGCGGACCGCCGGTGATGATCACCGGCGCGACGACGTCACTGTCGTCACTGTCGTCGGCGTTGGCCGGTGCGCTCAGGCCCAGGCCCAGGCCCAGGGTGGCCACCGCGGTCGCCCACAGGCTCATTCGTCGTGGCCGAGACCGCGCGACGCCCGTACCCGTCGCTACCGGACTGCGGCCGGATTGGTTGTTGCTGAACATATCTGCCTTCCTGATCTACTTGGTGGTCACCGGCAGTGGGCCTTGATGATGACGTCTTGTGATTTGGTGGGATCCCAGTTCGTCGCCGTACCCCCTGCGTAGTCCCAGGGGCCGTTTGGAGGCGCCATTGGGTCGACGAACATGGTGACGCCGACCCCGAAGGCGCCTTCGATCACCTCGATACCGCGTGGCACGGCCCGGTTTTTCGACGAGTAGTCCGTCTGGTCCAGGTACATCCCTTCGGCGCATTTGATTTCGACGTTTATGGTGCCAGAGGGTGCGATCGTGAACTTCTTCTCGACGACATACTCGGCAGCGGCCGATCCGGCCGTGCCCAGTGTCAGGATCACCGCGGCGGTGGCCATACCGGATGCCGTTAGCGCGCCCCGGCGGAACCTTGTCAATCCATTGATGTTCGACATGTGTGTTGTCCTTTCGTGGGTTGGGTGTTCGGCATCGGGTTGCTGCGCTACCCGACCGGGACCTGCTTGCGGTCCGTGCAGTGCGCCTTGATGACGATGTCCTGCGGCCAGACGCTCCAGTTCGTGGCCGTTCCGGTGGCGCCCCGGTAGGAGCCGGATCCCTGCTGTTGATCGACGCCGGTCATGGTCACCCCGACGGCGGTTCCGCTCTCGATCACCTCGACCCCGTAGGGGACCAAGCGCGCCGACGACGAGTAGTCGGACATCACCAGGTACATGTTGTCGGGGCAGCGAACGGCGACGTTGACGGTTTCGGACCCCTTGACGGCGTAGGTGTTCTGCACTGTCTGGTCCGCCGACGCGGTGGCCGCGGTGCTCAACGCGAAGCCCAGTGTCAGGGCGGTCACGCCGCCGAACATCACTGCTGCGGAGGCTCGGTGGTATCCCGGCCCGGTGGTGGTCATCCGGGTCATCCGTTCGGCTGGCTGGCAGGGTCGTTGCACGGGTTGGCAATCAGGGACGTCTCCGCGTTCTGGTGGTTGTTGGCGTCGCGCTGTGCCTTGTCGAACGCGCGGAAGGGGTCGCTGTCGGTGGCGGTATAGAACTTGTTGTCGGTGCCGCCCTTGACCAGGGCTGCGCAGGTCTGTCCGGCGAAGGTGGCCACCACCTTGCAGCCGTTACCGCAGATTCCCTTGGCCACCTGCTTGGCGGTCATTTCGTCCGGCTGTGACACCGACGTGCCCCAGTCGCCCTGTGGCGATACGGCGATCGCGCCCCAGGTGTTGGCGGCGCCGGCGGCCGGGGCGCCGATGAGGCCGACCGTGGCGATGGCCGCGCAGCACACGGCCCGGGCGGTAAAGAGTGTCCGGTTCATGATGGGTGTTCCTCTCACTGGTTCTGTTGGTTGGCCGGAACTACCGGTTGCCCATCGGATATCCGTCGTTGGGGTTGTTGCTGCAGTGCGCCTTGATGGTGAGGTCCTGGGGGCTGGTCTGCCAGTTGGTCGCGCTTCCGGTCGCGCCGGTGGACCACGATTCGCTGTTGTTCGAGACGGCGTGCATGTTGACGCCGACACCGCCGTTTTCGGCGATGTCGATGCCGGCGGGAACGATCCGGCCCTTGGCGCCGTCGTAGCGGCGGTTCACCAGATACCGTGCACTCGCCGGGCAGGCGACGTTCACCTCGATCGAGGCCCCGGCCTGGAGGGTGTATTTCACCTCCTGGGTGACGTCGTCGGCCGACGCCGTGCCGGCGGTGCCGAGTGCCACGATCGCGGCGAGACCGACCAGTGCGCCGGCCGTGAGCCGGTGTGTCCGGCTGGTGGTGGGGGTCATGGGAATTGTCCGTTCTATCGGTGGGGTCTGTGTCGGTGCGGTTGTTGAATTGGGTGCTTCAGTTCGGGTCAGCCGCGGTAGCTGGCCGGGCCGCTGCCCTTCGGGTCGTTGCAGCCCCAGGTCACCTGGGTGCTGCCGGGGTGTTGTTCCTCGGCCACGTCCTCGGCATCTTCCTTGGTGGCACCGGTCGCGACGAACAGGTTCCCGCCGTCGCGAACCAGGACGCCGCAGTCGGTGAAGGCGGTGACGTTGCCGCTGCAACCGGGACCGTTGCCCATGCACCGGTAGGCGGCCGTGGTTCTGGCGGCGTTCATGTCGGCCTGGCCGGTCGACACCGCCCAGCGCGTGCCGTCGGGGGAGATGGCGATGGCGCCCCAGCTGCCGTCGGCGAATGCGGCCGGCGCGGCGGCCAGCGCCAGCGCAGCGGTCGCGCCCGCCGCGGCGAACAGGCCGGCGATCCGTTGGCGATTGGTGTTCATGGTGATTCCTTCCGATTGGTGTTTGCGAGTGTGTTGGTTCGGGTGGTTGCTGTGGTAGGCGGACGAGTGCCGTGCCTACGCATTCACGCAGTGGCCCTTGATGATCAGGTCCTGGGTGAACGGGCTCCAGTTCGTGGCGGTGCCCGACGCGGATTTGAACCGCTTCCCGTTGATGTCGTCAATGGTGGATGGGCTACCCATGTTGACGCCCACGGCCGTTCCGGCCTCGATCACCTCGACTCCGTGCGGGACTGCACGGTCGTTCGACGAATAGGAGGTGTTGTTCAGGACCATCCCGTCCGGGCAGTGGATAGCGACGTTGATCGAGTTCGATCCCGCTATCGTGTAGGTGTTTTGGACAACCTGGTCGGCACTGGCGGTGCCGGCGGCGAGCAATGCGCCGCCCACCGTCAGGGCGGCGAGAGTGCCGGATACCGCGGCCGTCCTCATCCGCCGGAGTGCTTGGTGGTTGATTGTGAACATCGGTGTCATCCGTTCTCTGCGGTGGATTTCTGAACTTCCTGCTGTGGTAATCAGTTTCGTTCGGCGGGTCTGCGGTGTCTGTCGGGCCAACGGCGGTCGCAGTGGGGGAATCAGCTGTCGGGCGATCGGTGGACACCGCGAGCTGATGCGGATTGCGGTCATGGATATTCCTTTCCCGTTCGGGCTGTGATTGTCGGTCGGCCCGGGCTGCCCGGTATCCGGACGCGACTACCTGCAATCCGGACCAGGTGGTGTCCGACTACCCGATGCACGCCGAGCGCTACCCGTACCCGATGACCCGCACGACGGACGGGTAGTCGAGCGGCATTACGGGTAGTGCGGTGCGCAGGGCCGAGGAAATTCGGGTAGTCGGGCACGGACCCCGCGTCGCGCGGCTGCGGCCACAGTGGAATCCGAACGGCCCGCATTCAGCTCCCGGTAGCCGGGTTGCCGTCGGGCCGAGGCAGGAGGGCAACGTGAACACGGTGCACGAGGGGGGCCGCGGTTACGAGGCAGCGTTGCGGCGACTTCCCGACGCGCATTCGCTGGCGCTGCGCCTGCGTGCCGCGGGCGTGGCCGACGAGGTCATCTGTACCTACCTGCACGTCGAGCCGGAAGGTTTGGACAGTGTGTTCGCGCTGGCGCACCGGAAGTTGGCCGCCGAACTGTCGAAATTCCCGGACCCGGGAAGCAGTTGAGTTCTAAAATCGCTGATATGGGGGACCGCTGGCCGCTCACCGGGCGGTGTGAGGAACTGCGGTTGATTACCGATGCACTCGCCGACGGTGAGTGCCGGGGCGTCGCGATCGCCGGGCGGGCCGGCGTCGGCAAGACCAGGCTGGCGCGTGAGGTCGCGGACGGACTGGCCGCCGCCGGTTGGGCCGTCGCCCGGCTGGCCGGTACGGCGACCGGCCGATCGGTCCCGCTGGGCGCCTTCGCGGGGTGGATCGACGATTTCGACGCGAACCCGCTGGCGATGGCGCACCAGGTGATCACCGCGCTGACGGCGCGTGCTGGAGCGGCCCGGTTGCTGGTGGTGGTCGACGACGTGCACCTACTCGATGACTTGTCTGCGCTGGCCGTGCATCAACTCGTGAACCACGAGGTTGCCACGGTCGTCGCCACCGTCCGTACCGCCGAGCCCTCCGCCGACGCGGTGTCTCTGTTGTGGAAGGACCGTGTGCTGCGGCGCATCGAGCTGCAGCCGCTGTCACAACCGGAGTCCGAGGCCTTGCTGGTGTCGGTCCTCGGCGCGGTGAGCCCCGACTGTGCGCATCGAATGTGGAAGTTGACGCGCGGCAACGTGCTGTTTCTGCGCCACCTGGTGGAACAGGAGCTCGCCGCGGGACGATTGGTGTCGGCGGAGGGACAGTTGCATTGGATGACCGGGCTGTCGGTGTCGCCGACGCTCGTCGAACTGGTCGAAGCGCAGATCGGCGCAGTTCCCGGCGATGTCCGGGACGTCGTCGACCTGGTGGCGGTGGCCGAGCCCGTCGAACGGAGCTGCCTGGAGTCGCTGGCCGGTGTGCGCGCTGTGGAGGCCGCCGAGGAGCGCGGGCTGATCCGGGCGACACCGGAAGCCGATCTCGTCTACGTCGGCCACCCGCTCTACGGTGAGATCCGGCTGGAACAGTGCGGCGGGCTGCGTCTGCGACGGTTGCGCGGTGAGCTTGCCACGCTCATGGCACGAGATCCGTCGCGGGTGGATCCGCTGCGTCTCGGCATGCTGTGGCTGGATTCCGATCTTCCTCCGGACGTCGCGGTGTTGTCCCGCGCAGCGGGGATCGCGCGGTCGCGGCTCGACCTCCCGTTGGCCGAACGTTTCGCACGGGCGGCACTGGCGGCGGGAACGGACCCGCCGGCCGTGGTTGCCCTGGCCTACGTGCTGTTTCTGCAGGAGAAGGGCGCCGAAACCGAGCGGCTCCTCGACAGCCTCGATCTACCCGAACCACACGACGATCATCTCGTCACGCCCGCCGTCCTGCGGGCCGCGAACCTGCTGTGGGTTTTGCGGCGACCCGATGAATCCCGGGCGGTGATCGACGCTGCACTCGAGCGCGGCGATCCCGGGGCCCAACGACACCTGCGGGCGTTCCGGGCGGTCCAGCTGGTGCTTGCGGCGCATCCCGCGGCCGCGCTGGACGCACTGTCGCGCATCGACATCGGCCGACTCGACCCCTTCGGCCAGACGCTGGCCAGGTGCGCAGAAGTCATCGCATTCGGCGATCTGGGACGGACCGACGAGGCGGTCCGGTCTGCCGCCGCCGGGTATGCGGTCGTCGCCGCTTCGCCCCAGGACGGCTTCCAGGGCACCGGCCTGTCGGAGTTTCACGCCTTTGCCCTGTTGGCCGCCGGCCACGTCGGTGATGCCCTCGCCATCGCCCGGGAGCGCCACCGACTGTGCGCGAAGCTGCCGGGGATGGTGTCGGCGATGGCATCGGCGTTACTCGGTATGACGGCATTGGGCGGCGGCGACCTGCCGACCGCCCTGCGTTGTTTCGATACGGCGGCCGCGGGCATCGGCAGCTACGGCGAGGTCAGCGGGATCTACTACCGATTCAAGATCTCGGCTACCGAAGCACTGGCACGCAGCGGGCAGGTCGACGCCGCGGTCGCGGCACTGGCGCAGCTGACCGACACCAGACACCCTGCCTACGACTATGTCGAATCGGGTCGCCTGTTGGCGACCGCGTGGGTGGCCGCGGCGCGCGGACGCGCCGGCGAGGCCCGCGCCGCCGCCGCCGAGGCGGCCGAATTCGCCGCGCGGCACGGCCAGCCGGCCCGGGAGGTGCTGTGCCTGCAGGCTGCCGTCCAGCTCGGCGACGTGACCGTCGCCGGCCGCCTGGCCGAACTGGCGGCGCTGGTCGACGGGCCACGGGCGGGCATCGCCGCCCGCTACGGTGCAGCGCTGGCCGACGGCGATGCGCACGGGCTGGAAGCGGCGTCGTGCGAGTTCGAGGCCAGCGGTGATCGGCTGGCTGCCGCCGACGCCGCCGCACAGGCCGCGGCGGTCTACCGCCAGTCCGGTTTACGCGGCAGTGCACTGACGGCCGCCGGCCGCGCCGGTCGGCTCGCGCAGGACTGCGGCGGGGCGGTGAGCCCGGCGCTGCTCGCCGCCAGCGTCACCCTGCCGCTGACCGAACGGGAACGCGAAATCGCCCTGTTGGTGGCTCGTGGACTGTCCAATCGTGATATCGCGCAGGCGATGTCGTTGTCGGTGCGCACCGTCGAAGGCCATATCTACCGGGCTACCGTCAAGGCCGGTGTCACCACGCGGGCCGAATTGTCCTCGGCGGTCGCGCAGTATCCGCGACTGCCGGTGTCGGGCTGACGGGCCGCGGCACGGGTTCATCCGGTGGGTATCGTCTGCTGCGCGTCGGCGTAATCGTCACTGCAGTGCAGCTTGATGACGACATTGGCCGGCGCGGTGTTCCAGTTCGTCGCGGTCCCCTCCGCGCCGACGTAGACACCTTTCAGCTCCACCCAATCAGCGGCACCGCGCATGGTGACACCGACGCCGCCGTTCTCGAAGACGTCGACGCCGCGCGGTACCACCCGGCCGAGTGCGGTCGGATAGATCCGATTCACCAGGTAAGGCAGATACCGGCCGTCTACGGCCTTGTTGCCCGGACAGCGCAGACTGACCTTGATCGAATCCGACCCATTGATGGTGTAGGTCTGCTCGACCGACCCTTCGGCGGCCGATGCGGACCCGGCTCCGATGAGCGCGGCTCCTGCGGTCGCCGACGTCCACACGGTGGCGATGAGCACGGCGTTCACCAGGTGGCGCCGGTGATGATTGGTGTTGGTGTTGGTGACCATGATCTCAGTGCCTCGCGAAGTTTCCGACGTAGTAGGTTTGCGAGCCGCCGGTGGCCTCGGCAAACCCGGCATCGGTGTAGGAGCAATCCAGCATCTGCCGACGGTGCGTGGGGCTGTTCATCCAGGCGTTCACCGCGGCGGATTCGCTTGTGCCGCGGTAGATGTTCTCCGCCCAACCGCGCAGCGGCGCGTAGCCGGCGCCCTGGATGCGAGTCTGCTCGGTGGACTTGTCCGAGCCGTCGTGGGACATGCTGCCGGTAGCGGCGATGTCGTCGACATGACGCTCGGCCGCCGCCACCAGATTGTCGTTCATGGTCAGCGGTTGGCAGTGGTTCGCCACCCGCTTGTCGTTGACGAGGTTGAGTAGGGTCTGCGGATCGGCGTGCGCCGTACCCGAGCCGGCGATCAGGACGGCCGGCCCGGCCATCGCGATGGTCGCCGCCACTCCGGCGAGAAACAACTTGGTGTGGTTGACAGGTCTTGCGGTCATGTCCGGTCCTCTCGTAGGTGGGTTCTTCGGACTGCTGAGACCACCGTGGCACTTTCGATCGGACTCCGTTGTCGGCCGAATGGCTATGCGGCGGACCAATTTCACGTCCACCGATCGGTGGACTGCGGTCTGAAGTCCGCCCTGGCGCCCTCAGTGTGACGGCTCCGGGCGTCGGTGGGATCAGGCTCGGAGAAAAACAGGTAGTCGGATCCCACAACAGGTAGTCGGTGTTGTTGATCGCGTCCTCAACTGAGTCCTACCGTTGGTGAAGGTAGCCGCGGAAAAGGGGATGCGGCGGTGAATTGCGTGCCTGCCCGGAGGTCGGCGACGCGCACTTCGTCGCGGTGTGTCCCCCGACCGGGGGAGCAACGGTTCATCCGCCGATCGGGCCGGCCGGTGGACAGACGCGGCTTCCTGCTGTTGCCAAGGTTGAGGGAAGCAGGCAGTCAGGAGAATTCACATGAACGTCGGAACGGGAAACAGCTGGCGGCGGGCAATGACCGCCACGGTTGTGCTGGCGTCGGCGACGCTGGGCAGCTCGATCGTGGGCATCGGAGTCGCCTCGGCCACCGACACCACGGTCGAGCAGACCTTCACTCTCAGCGGATTGAACTCGATCAAGGTGTACGTCTACTGCCCGCAAGAGGCGAAGTACTTCCTCAACCACGATTACACGCCGGGTCGTGCGGTCCAGAAGGGCGTCGAGGTGATCGAGAGCGGGGGCATCGGGGTCAGCATTGCCAACAACTCCGGCACCGCCACGAACTGGAACGTCTCCACCAGCGAGCTCAAGATCATCACCCATTGCACCTCAGACGTCACCAAGGCCGCCCAGGGGCAGTACTGATGCCGCGGACCAACCGATTCGACCGGGCCGGACGAAACGCACAGCTGGAAAGGGAAATCGAGATGAACGCAGGTGTGAGTAACAGCTGGCAGCGGGCAATCGCCGCCACGGTTGTGCTGGCGTCGGCGACGCTGGGCAGCTCGATCCTGGGCACCGGCGTCGCCTCGGCCACCGACACCACGGTCGAGAAGACCTACTCCATGACGGCATTGGACACGATCCCGGTGGTGATCGTTTGCCCGCCGGAGGCGAAGTATCTGACGAGAGGCCACCTCGCGCCGGGCCGCATCGTCCCGGATGGCATCGAGGTGATCGAGGACGGCGGCATCGGGGTCAATATGAATAGCCACTACGGCGCGCGCGAGGAGGGCCGCGCCCGATCGGGTGCGACCATCATCGTGGAACCGATCAATGGCGGCGAAGGCACGGCCACAAACTGGAACACCTTCGGTCGCAAGGTCAAGCTGATCGCCCATTGCACCTCCGACAAGAACAAGTCTTGGCTGGATGACGGCTCCTGATGCTGCGAACCACCGTATTGGACAGGGAGAGATCAATGCGAAAGCTTTCTGCGATCGCGGTACTGGCGGTGGCACTGCTGGGCGCCGGTTGCTCGAAGGACTCGTCGAACGCCCCGGTCACGACCACCGTGACCGTGACCACGCCGACCGTGTCCGGCACCCCGACGACGACGGCCGGTGTCCCGGCTCCCGCCCCGACGCGGACCTGGGGGACCGCGCCGCGTTCGGCGCCGGCCGCTACCTCGGGGTCGGTGGCCACCACGTCGAAGTCGGGCACGGCCGCGCCGTCCACATCGTCGACCGGGTCGGCGCCGTCCTCGACGTTGCCGCCGCCGGTTCTGCCGCCGTCGGGCACCGATCTCGGGCCCTGCGAGGGCCGAGAGGTGTGTCCCGGGGAGAACCCGGCCCCGGCCAACCAGGGTCCGGCGGCACCGGCGAACGAGGTACCGGCCAACCCGGCCCCGGCCGCTCCGGCCAATGAAGCTCCGGCGGCGCCCGCGAACGCGGTCCCCGCCAACCCGGCTCCGGCCAATGAGGCCCCGGCGAACGTCGCGCCGGCCAACGGATAACCACCCGAGTGCCGCACCGCACACCTGAAGTAGGTGTGCGGCGCGGGTCGTGACGGTGGCGATTGACTAGGCTTGGTGCTCGTGTCGCAAATCTCCCGAGACGACGTCGCGCACCTGGCCCGGCTGGCCCGGCTGACGCTGACCGACGACGAACTGGACAGCTTCTCCGGCCAACTGGACGCGATCCTCGATCACGTCGGGCGGATCCAGTCCGTCGACGTCACCGGGGTGCGGCCCACCGACAACCCGCTCAAGTCGGTGAACGTCACCCGGCCCGACGTCGTCGTCCCCAGCCTGACCCAGGACCAGGCGTTGCAGGAGGCACCGGCATCGGCCGACGGCCGGTTCGCCGTCCCGCAGATCCTGGGGGAGGGCGAATGAGCGCCGACGACCTCACCCGCCTCGATGCCGCGACGCTGGCCGCCGGGATCGCCGCCGGCGAACTGTCCTCGGTGGAGGTGACCCGGGCCCACCTGGACCGGATCGCGGCCACCGACGCCGACTACAACGCCTTTCTGCACGTGGCACCCGAGCAGGCCCTGGCCGCCGCCGCCGAGGTCGACAGGACCGTCGCCGCCGGGGAAACACTGCCGTCGTCGCTGGCCGGGGTGCCGCTGGCGCTCAAGGACGTGTTCACCACCACCGATATGCCCACCACCGCCGGGTCGAAGATTCTGGCGGGCTGGCGTTCCCCGTACGACGCGACGGTGACCGCGCGGCTGCGAGCCGCCGGCATCCCGATCCTGGGCAAGACCAACATGGATGAGTTCGCGATGGGCTCCTCCACCGAGAACTCCGCCTACGGCCCGACCCGCAACCCCTGGGACACCGACCGCGTTCCCGGCGGGTCCGGCGGCGGCAGCGCCGCGGCCCTGGCGGCATTCCAGGCGCCGCTG
Organism: Mycolicibacterium insubricum; assembly: GCF_010731615.1. Lineage (NCBI taxonomy): Bacteria > Bacillati > Actinomycetota > Actinomycetes > Mycobacteriales > Mycobacteriaceae > Mycobacterium > Mycolicibacterium insubricum. Next base: position 2,031,446 of record NZ_AP022618.1, read on the forward strand.
GCCATCGGCACCGACACCGGCGGTTCGATCCGCCAGCCCGCCGCGCTGACCGCGACCGTCGGCGTCAAACCCACCTACGGCACCGTCAGCCGCTACGGGCTGATCGCCTGCGCGTCGTCGCTGGACCAGGGCGGCCCGTGCGCGCGCACCGTGCTCGACACCGCGCTTCTGCACGAGGTCATCGCCGGGCACGATCCGCGCGACTCCACCTCGGTACCCGCGGCGGTTCCCGACGTCGTCGCCGCGGCGAGGGCCGGCGCGAACGGTGACCTGAGCGGCGTGCGGGTCGGCGTGGTCGCCCAGCTGCACCGCGGCGAGGGCTACCAGCCCGGCGTGCTGGAGTCGTTCAACGCCGCCGTCGAGCAGCTACGGGAACTCGGCGCGCAGATCAGCGAGGTGGACTGCCCGCACATCGACCAGTCGATGGCGGCCTACTACCTGATCCTGCCGTCGGAGGTCTCCAGCAACCTGGCGCGCTTCGACGCGATGCGCTACGGCCTGCGCGTCGGCGACGACGGCACACACAGCGCCGAAGAGGTCATGGCGCTGACCCGGGAAGCCGGGTTCGGCCCGGAAGTCAAGCGCCGCATCATGATCGGCACCTATGCGCTGTCCGCCGGGTACTACGACGCTTACTACAATCAGGCGCAGAAGGTCCGCACCCTGATCGCCGACGACCTGAACCGGGCGTACGAGTCCGTCGACGTGCTGATCAGCCCGACCACCCCGACCACCGCCTTCCGGCTGGGGGAAAAGGTCGACGACCCGCTGGCGATGTATCTGTTCGACCTGTGCACCCTGCCGCTGAACCTGGCCGGGCATGCCGGTATGTCGGTGCCCTCGGGGCTGTCGGCCGACGACGGGCTGCCGGTCGGCCTGCAGATCATGGCCCCGGCGCTGGCCGACGACCGGCTGTACCGGGTCGGCGCCGCGTATGAGGCCGTACGCGCCCCCATCGCGCTGCCGTAACCGAACCGACGTCGAGGTCAGTCGGCCCCGGGGGCCGCGGCAAACCAGGCGGTGGTCACCGTGCGGGTCTGCGGCGCGGGGTAGTCGGCGTTCGGATCGTCGGTTGCACCCACCAGCACGGTCCACTGCGACTGGTCCCGGTTGATGGTGGCCGGGCGGTTCGGGCTGGTCCTGCGCAGCACGTTGACCGTGCCGGTGCACGAGTAGGCCAGTTCGTAGCCGTCCTTGCGGACGTGCGCGCCGCCGGGTCCACCGGCGTACCCGCGGCACCGGCTGCCGTCGTCGAGTTCGATGGCGAACGGGGTCGGCGTGGAGATCGGGGTGACTGCGGGCAGGGTGCCGTCGTAGGTCACCCGGTGCAGTATGCGCGCCCACGGGTCACCGGCGCACAGCAGCGATCCGGGTGTGGCGGTCCAGCACACGTCGGCCGACGCCGCGGTGGGGTAGCAGGAGTAGACGCCGGCGGTGACCGCGGCCGGTGACGGGTTGCTGCAGTCGCTGACCTGGGCCGCCGATCCGCTCACCCGGTAGCCGTTGGCCGGCTGGCCCTGGGCGTTCACCGCGGTGACATTGACCATGGCGGTCGCCGGTGCGGCCTGGGCGGGCGCCGCCGCCGTGATCCCGGCCAACGCCAGGACTGCGGCGGGTAACGTCGTGATTCGCATATCCCGAGGGTAAGGGACGCCGGTCATCGCATCGGGCGCTTATTTTGCCGGCCTTCCCGGGTTCACCTATCCGGACTTCCCGTTCCGCTCGTTGATCCTGCCGGAACTGTTCGGCCTGCCGCCGCAGGTCGCCGACCTGCAATTTCAGCTTGTCGACCCGGCTCTTGAGGTCACCGGGTTTGTCCGCCATCTCTGCAACCACGACGCCCCGGGGCGCCCGCGCTCGTCGGTTATCCACAGGCATCCCGACGCCGCTGAAACCGTGAGAATTAGGATCGACGCATGAGTGTTGCCGCGACTGCAGACCTGCTCGACTACGACGACGTGATCGCTCGTTACGACCCGGTCATGGGCATGGAGGTGCACGTCGAGCTGTCGACGGCGACCAAGATGTTCTGCGGCTGCGCCAACCGGTTCGGTGCCGAGCCCAACACCCTGGTGTGCCCGACCTGTCTGGGCCTGCCGGGTGCACTGCCGGTGCTCAACGAGGCCGCGGTCTCCTCGGCGATCCGCATCGGGCTGGCGCTCAACTGTGAGATCGCGTCCTGGTGCCGGTTCGCCCGGAAGAACTACTTCTACCCGGACCAGCCGAAGAACTACCAGATCAGCCAGTACGACGAGCCGATCGCGTTCAACGGCTACCTCGATGTTCCACTGGAGGACGGCACCACCTGGCGGGTGGAGATCGAGCGGGCGCACATGGAGGAGGACACCGGCAAGCTGACCCACCTGGGCAGTGAGACCGGCCGGATCGCCGGTGCCACCACGTCGTTGGCCGATTTCAACCGTGCGGGTGTGCCGCTGATCGAGATCGTCACCAAGCCGATCGAGGGGGCCGGTGAACGGGCTCCGGAGATCGCCCGCGCCTACGTCACCGCGCTGCGGGATCTGCTGCGCGGTCTGGATGTGTCCGACGTGCGGATGGACCAGGGTTCCATGCGCTGTGACGCCAACGTCTCGCTGAAACCCAAGGGGGACAGCGAGTTCGGTACCCGTACCGAGACCAAGAATGTCAACTCGCTGAAAAGCGTTGAGGTGGCGGTCCGTTACGAGATGCGCCGCCAGGCCGCGGTGCTGACGTCCGGCGGTAGGGTCACCCAGGAGACCCGGCACTTCCACGAGGATGGCTACACCAGTGCGGGCCGCGCCAAGGAGACCGCCGAGGACTACCGCTACTTCCCGGAGCCCGACCTGGAACCCGTCGCACCCAGCGCCGAGCTCGTCGAGCAGCTGCGCACCACGATCCCCGAGCTTCCCTGGCTGGCGCGCAAGCGAATCCAGGATGAATGGGGTATCTCGGACGAGGTGATGCGCGACCTGGTCAACGCCGGGGCGGTCGAACTGGTGGCGGCCACGGTGGCCGCCGGGTCCTCCAGTGAATCCGCGCGCGCCTGGTGGGGCAGCTTCCTGATGCAGAAGGCCAACGAAGCCGGAGTTGCCGTGGCGGATCTGCCGATCACCCCGGTGCAGGTCGCCGCGGTCGTGCGGTTGGTCGACGACGGCAAGCTGTCCAACAAGCTGGCCCGCCAGGTCGTCGAGGGCGTGCTGGCCGGCGAGGGCGAGCCGGAGGCGGTGATGACCGCGCGCGGCCTGGCGCTGGTGCGCGACGATTCGCTGATCCAGAGCGCGGTCGACGAGGCCCTGGCTGCCAATCCCGATGTGGCGGAGAAGATCCGGGGCGGCAAGATCGCTGCCGCGGGCGCGATCGTCGGTGCGGTGATGAAGGCCACCAAGGGCCAGGCCGATGCCGCGCGGGTTCGGGAACTGGTCCTGCAGGCCTGCGGGGTTAGCTAGGTAACTAGTCCTTGTCGTCGTTGGCGCGCGGGAAGCCGCCGCCGGTCGGGAACAGCGGGAACACCACGTCGTCGTGCTGACCGGCGTCACCGACCGCACGGTTGATGGTGGCGGCCCAGATGTTGCCGTCGCCACCGACCTTGAGCGCCCAGGCGTGCCCGTGCGCATCCTGTCGGACCACCTCGGGGTCGCCGGTCACCGCGCCGCTACCGGTGTCCAGCCGGATTGCGACGGTCTGCTTGGTGTTCACCAGGTTGACCAGGACGGTCCCGTCCAGCGCGGCGCAGCCGGCCACCCCGGGCTTGTCCGGCCAGTTCCACACCGTGGACACCTTGGAGTCCTTGGTGATGCGCTGCAACCGGTCGCCCGACGGGCTGCGGTCGGTGACATACAGCGAGCCGTCCTTGGGGTCCAGGCACATTCCGCCGCCGGCGCCCAGACCGGACAGCGCCGTGGTGGTCGGCGCCTGGTTGACGGTGGTGGGCTGCTCGATCCGCAACACCTTGCCGGCCCGGGAGTTCGGGTCGTTGGCGGCCGCCGGGTCACCGGCGTCGCCCGTCTGCACCAACAGCGTGGTGGGGCTGGTGAACAGCAGCGATCCCGCGTTGCCGGTGGCGCCCTTGGGGATGCCGGTCAGGATGTCCTTGGGCACGTCGCCGTCGGCGATCCGGACCACCCGGTTGTCGGTGGGCGTGCTGATGTAGGCGTAGGTCAGCCGGTCCTGCTGGTAGCTCGGTGACTGCACGATGTCGAGCAGGCCGCCGTCACCGGCCGGATCGACCGGGATGACCATCTTGACTTCGGGTTCGGCGGCGATGGCGATCTTCTTCACGGCGCCGGTGGTGCGTTCGGCCACCAGCGCGGTCTTGCTGTCGGAGCCCATGATCAGTCCGCTGGTGGCTTCCAGGCAGCCCTGCATCACCCCGGTTGCCGGGCAGGCCTTGGGGAACGGGGTGCCGGGCAGCGGCGGCGGCGGATTGGTCGTTGTGGTCATCCCGCCGCCGCGCTTGGGTTCGGGGGTGAACGGCTCGGACTGGGCGTTGTCGAATCGCGCACAGCCCGACGACGCCAACACGACGGCCAGGGTCAGGCATGCCGCGGACAGCAGGTGACGACCCGGTCGGTGCAATTCCATGTCAGCAAGGTTACGGAGTGTCCGGAGGCACTCGCCACGCCAGTTCGGCGAGCGTGTCGCCGACAGCCCCGGGCCGGGGGGTAACGGTCTGGAAAATGATGGCCGAAAGCGCCGCTCAAATCCCCAATTCCCACAGTCGAGCACTTACCCTGGCAGGCGTGACCAGCTCATCGGAAGACCCACGCTGGCAGCGACCCGCTTCGTCGAGCCTGGTGGATCCCGAGGATGATCTCCCCGCCGACGACTACGGCGGTGACTTCGAGACCACCGCGATCCCGTCGTACCAAGGTTCGCCGGGCTCGTCGAGCTCCGGCCAGGACGTACTGCACGAGCCGGAACCGCTGCCGTATGTGCAACCCGCCGCCACTCGCTACAACACCGGACCGGTCGAGATCGAACCGATCGACGACGAGCGGGTCCGGGCGGCCGGCCGTCGCGGCACCCAGGATCTGGGGCTGCTGCTGCTGCGCGTCGGCTTCGGCGCGCTGCTGATCGCCCACGGTTTGAACAAGGTGTTCGGCTGGTGGGGTGGCACCGGCATGTCCGGGCTGCGCGACACCCTGACCGAGATGGGCTACCGGCACGTCGACATCCTTGGCTACGTCGCCGCGGGTACCCAGATCACCGCGGGCGTGCTGCTGGTCTTAGGCCTGTTCACCCCGCTGGCCGCGGCGGCGGCGCTGGCCTACCAAGTCAACACACTGCTGGCCGGGGTGAACTCCGACGGCGGTCACAACCTGGCGTTCTTCGCGCCGCAGGGCCACGAATACGACCTGACCCTGGCGGTGATCGCGGCCGTCATCACCCTCGTCGGGCCCGGTCGGTACGGATTCGACGCCGGCCGGGGCTGGGCGCGCCGGCCGTTCATCGGCTCGTTCTTCGCCCTGCTGCTGGGCATCGGCGCCGGTGTCGGCGTGTGGGTCCTGCTCAACGGAGCCAACCCGCTGGGTTGATCAACCGCCCGGCTTGATTGCGGGCGGTCCCGGCTTCACTCCGGCTTCGCCGGCACTCGCTGCGCTCGCGCCAACTCCGCCTGCGTTCGCCGAACCGCCCGGGTTGACCCCTCAGCGGTACGGATTGGGCACTCGACCGCCGCTGGCCGCGGTCAGCAGCGGGAGCGTGGCGAACGTGACGGCGGGCAGCGTCACCGAGGAACCGTCGCGCAACTCGGCACGCGCCCAGTTGCCGCCCTTGAAGCTGAGCCCGGAGATGTCGCTCCACGGGATGGTCCGGCCGCCGGTGAGGGTCCGCGCGGTGACCCCGTCGGCGTCGGCGGTGGTCCGCAGCCGGACGATCGCCACCGATCCCAGCACCGGGATCAGCAGCAGCGGCAGGGTCCAGACCCAGATCATCACCGGGATCAACAGGCCGAGGGCGAAGAAGCCGACCGCGAAGTGAGCCATCGGGGAGATGCGGATGACCACCGGCGTTTTCACGCGGGCCATCATACGGCCGCACCTCAGGTGGATTTGACGCCTGAGCGCTGCGAGGTCTACCGTCGTGACATGCAGATGTTGGTAGTACTTGGTCGGCGCGTTGGTGCGTGACCGGTCGTAGCTACCCGTATCACCAACGCGCAACCCTCGTGCAGCAGATGACGCTGACGGGGGTTTTTTGTTGCCCGGCCCACCGAACGAAACGGAAGAGGACACCGTGAGCGCACCTACGACGCGCCCCCCGCAACAGCCCGGGACCGGCGCCCCGGCACCCATTCCCGGTAATGGCGTCAAGCCCGCCGTGACCAGGGCGCCCGCGCAGACCGTCGCCCCGGTGCAGCTCACCGGTGCGCAAGCGGTGGTGCGGTCGTTGGAGGAAATCGGTGTCGACACCATCTTCGGCATCCCCGGCGGCGCGGTGCTGCCGGTGTACGACCCGCTGTACGACTCCACCAAGCTGCGGCACGTGCTGGTCCGCCACGAGCAGGGCGCCGGCCACGCCGCCAGCGGTTATGCGCACGCCACCGGCAAGGTCGGCGTCATGATGGCCACCTCCGGACCTGGCGCGACCAACCTGGTCACCCCGCTGGCCGACGCCCAGATGGACTCCATCCCGGTGGTCGCCATCACCGGTCAGGTCGGCCGGGGCCTGATCGGCACCGATGCCTTCCAAGAAGCCGACATCTCCGGCATCACCATGCCGATCACCAAGCACAACTTCCTGGTCAACAACGGCGACGACATCCCCCGGGTGATCGCCGAGGCATTCCACATCGCCGCCACGGGGCGCCCGGGAGCCGTGCTCGTCGACATCCCCAAGGACGTCCTGCAGGCACAGTGCACGTTCAGCTGGCCGCCGACCCTGGAACTGCCCGGCTACAAGCCCAACACCCGGCCGCACAGCCGCCAGATCCGGGAAGCGGCCCGCTGCATCGCGGGGTCGAGCAAACCGGTGCTCTACGTCGGCGGCGGAGTGATCCGCGGCGAGGCGACGGCCGAGTTGCTGGAACTCGCGGAACTGACCGGGATCCCAGTGGTCACCACCCTGATGGCCCGCGGCGCGTTCCCGGACAGCCACCCGCAGCACCTGGGGATGCCCGGTATGCACGGCTCGGTCGCCGCGGTGGCCGCGCTGCAGCGTGCCGACTTGCTGATTGCCCTGGGCACCCGGTTCGACGACCGGGTGACCGGCCAGCTGGATTCGTTCGCCCCGGACGCCAAGATCATCCACGCCGACATCGACCCGGCCGAGATCGGCAAGAACCGGCATGCCGACGTGCCGATCGTCGGTGACGTCAAGGCCGTCATCGTCGAGCTGATCGCCGCGCTGCGCAAGGCCGAGGTGCCCGGGAACCTGAACATGGAGTCCTGGTGGGAGTACCTGGGCGGATTGCGGGCGACCTACCCGCTGAGCTACGGACCGCAGAGCGACGGCAGCCTCAGCCCGGAGTTCGTCATCGAGAAGCTCGGTGAGATCGCCGGCCCGGAAGCGATCTATGTCGCCGGGGTGGGCCAGCACCAGATGTGGGCCGCGCAGTTCATCAAGTACGAGAAGCCCAAGACCTGGCTGAATTCCGGTGGTCTGGGGACCATGGGCTTCGCCATCCCGGCCGCGATGGGCGCCAAGTTGGCCCGGCCCGAGGCCGAGGTGTGGGCCGTCGACGGTGACGGCTGCTTCCAGATGACCAATCAGGAGCTGGCGACCTGCGCCATCGAAGGGGCGCCGATCAAGGTGGCCTTGATCAACAACGGCAACCTGGGCATGGTGCGCCAGTGGCAGACCCTGTTCTACGGCGAGCGGTACAGCCAGACCGATCTGGCCACCCACAGCCAGCGGATCCCGGACTTCGTCAAGCTGGCCGAGGCGATGGGGTGCGTCGGAATGCGTTGTGAGCGTGCCGAAGACGTCGAAGACGTGATCCGCGCGGCGCGGGAGATCAACGACCGCCCAGTGGTGATCGACTTCATCGTCGGTGCCGACGCCCAGGTGTGGCCGATGGTCGCCGCGGGCACCAGCAATGACCAGATCATGGCGGCCCGGGACATCCGCCCGCTGTTCGACAACGAGGATCAGGTGTGATGGACGCTTTGACTGCAGGAGCGCGAGCATGACGACGACGCACACCCTGTCGGTTCTGGTCGAGGACAAGCCCGGCGTGCTGGCCCGGGTGGCGGCGCTGTTTTCCCGGCGCGGCTACAACATCGAGTCGCTGGCCGTCGGCGCCACCGAGCAGAAGAACATGTCCCGGATGACGATCGTCGTCTCGGTGGAGGACTTCCCGCTGGAACAGATCACCAAGCAGCTCAACAAGCTGATCAACGTGATCAAGATCGTCGAGCAGGACGACGAGAACTCGGTGTCCCGTGAGCTGGCGCTGATCAAGGTCCGCGCCGACGCCGGTACCCGCAGTCAGGTGATCGAGGCGGTAAACCTGTTCCGCGCCAAGATCGTCGATGTGTCCACCGAATCGCTGACCGTCGAGGCCACCGGCACCCAGGAGAAGCTGGGCGCACTGCTGCGGGTGCTGGAGCCGTTCGGCATCCGGGAGATTGTGCAGTCCGGCATGGTGTCGGTGTCCCGCGGCCCGAAGGGGATCGGGACGGCGAAGTGATGGGTGACCACAATGCTTGGTCCCGCGGTGGGATGAGCCCGAAGGGGATCGGGACGGCGAAATAGCTTCCCCCAAACAGTTTTTGAGTGCAATACGCGATAAGCGCAACACAAGAAAAGGAAACAGCAAGTGGCAGTTGAGATGTTCTACGACGACGACGCCGACCTGTCGATCATCCAGGGCCGCAAGGTCGGTGTGATCGGGTACGGCAGCCAGGGACACGCGCATGCGCTGTCGCTGCGCGACTCCGGCGTGCAGGTCAAGGTCGGCCTGAAGGAGGGATCGAAGTCCCGCGAAAAGGTCACCGAGCAGGGCCTGGAGGTCGACACGCCGGCCGAGGTGGCCAAGTGGGCCGACGTGATCATGCTGCTGGCGCCGGACACCGCGCAGGCCGAGATCTTCACGAACGACATCGAGCCGAACCTCAAAGACGGCGATGCGCTGTTCTTCGGGCACGGCCTCAACATCCACTTCGGACTGATCAAGCCGCCGGCCAACGTCACCATCGGAATGGTCGCCCCGAAGGGACCCGGCCACCTGGTGCGCCGTCAGTTCGTCGACGGCAAGGGCGTTCCCTGCCTGATCGCCGTCGACCAGGACCCCAAGGGCGAGGGCCAGGCGCTCGCGCTGTCCTACGCCAAGGGCATCGGCGGCGCCCGGGCCGGCGTCATCAAGACCACCTTCAAGGAAGAAACCGAGACCGACCTGTTCGGTGAGCAGGCCGTGCTGTGCGGTGGCACCGAGGAACTGGTAAAGACCGGGTTCGAGGTCATGGTCGAGGCCGGCTACGCCCCGGAGATGGCCTACTTCGAGGTGCTGCACGAGCTGAAGCTGATCGTCGACCTCATGTACGAGGGGGGCATCGCCCGGATGAACTACTCGGTGAGTGACACCGCGGAGTTCGGCGGGTACCTGTCCGGCCCGCGGGTCATCGACGCCGACACCAAGGAGCGGATGCGCGCCATCCTCTCCGACATCCAGGACGGCACCTTCGTCAAGCGCCTGGTTGCCAACGTCGAGGGCGGCAACAAGGAGCTCGAGGCACTGCGCAAGAAGAACGCCGAGCACCCGATCGAAGTCACCGGCAAGAAGCTGCGCGACCTGATGAGCTGGGTGGACCGGCCCATCACCGAAACCGCGTAGCGAGTCGACCGCTGCCGAGGCCCGTCCCGAAACATCGGGGCGGGCTTCGTCGCGTCACGGCTCCAGAGTCGGCACCCGGAGGCGGAATTCGCGCTTGAGCACTGTGCGGGCGGCGTAGAAGCCCGCCATTCCGTGCACGCCGCCGTTGGGTGGGGTGGCCGCCGAACACAGGTAGGCCTGCGGCATCGGCAACGCCCACGGGTTGGCGCGCAGCGTCGGTCCGGCGAAGGTGCGCCACAGCGAATTGCCGCCGCCGGTGATGTCACCGCCGACCAGGTTGGCGTTGTGCTCGGCCATCTGTGGCGCGGGCACGCTACGCACGGCCAGCACCACGTCGCGGAAGCCGGGCGCGAACCGCTCCACCGTGGCGGTGGCGGCTTCGGCCTGATCGACGGGCGAGCCGTGCGGCACGTGCACGTAGGTCCAGAACGGGCGCCGGCCGCGGTCGTCGATGCGTCCCGGGTCGCCGACGTGCGGGGAGGCGCCCAGCACCATCGGGTGCTCGGCGTGCCGGCCGGCGGCTACGGCGGATTCGGCGGCGGCCATCTGGTCGCGGTCGCCGCCGAGGTGGAACATCGCCACCTCGGCCAGTCGCGGATCGGCCCACGGGATGTCCCCGGACAGCACGAAGTCGACCTTGGCGACCCCCGAGCGGTACCGCAGCCGCCGCAGTGCGGCCGCATATCGCGGCGGCAGCCGATCGCCGTAGATGTCCAGCAGCGCGCGGGCCGGGGTGTCGAAGATCACCACGCCGGGGGGCGGAGTGGTGACCGGCTGCCCGAGGACGAGTTCACCGCCGTGCCGGGCGAAGTCGTCGAGCAGCGCGTCGGCGATCGCCTGGCTGCCGCCGATCGGCACCGGCCAGCCCACGGTGTGGGCCAGCGCCGCGAGCACGGTGCCCAGACCTGCGGCCGGTAGCGACGGCAGCGGCGATACGGCGTGGGCGGCGACCCCGGCGAACAGGGCACGGGCGTCGTCCCCGCGCAGCAACCGCCACGCCGGGCTGCCCTGGGCGCCCACCCGCAGGCCCAGCCGCGCGGCCAGGACCGGATGCGGCGGCACCGAGCGCTTGTCGCTCAACATGACCTCGGCGGCGGCCGTCGGCGACGCGGTCAACGGCGCGAACAGCGCGCGCCACGAATCCGGGTGCGACAGTTCGGCGCAGGTGCGTTCCAGATCCCGGTAGGCCAGCAGAGCCGGCCGCCCGGACAGCGGATTGGCGTAGGAGAGCGCGGGAACCGTCAGTCCGATCCGGTCGGCCAGCCCGAATTCCCGGAAGAACGGCGAGGCCAGCGCCATCGGGTGGATGGCCGAGCAGACGTCGTGCGCGACGCCGCCGAACTCCGGGTCGGCCAGCGTCCGCACACCGCCACCGGCGGTGGTTTGGCCCTCGATGATCCGAACCCGCAGCCCGGCCCTGGCGCACACGACAGCGGCGGCGAGGCCATTGGGTCCGGATCCCACAACGGTGACGTCCACCCGTCCAGTACACCGCATACCTGGCCGACCGACCTGAGGTTGCCCATACCCGACCCTTTAGGCTGTCCGGGTGACTCTTCCCGTTGTACTGATCGCCGACAAGCTGGCCGAATCGACCGTGGCCGCCCTGGGAGACCAGGTCGAGGTCCGCTGGGTCGACGGCCCGGACCGGCCGAAACTCCTGGAAGCGGTGGCCGACGCCGACGCCCTGCTGGTCCGCTCGGCCACCACCGTGGACGCCGAGGTGTTGGCCGCCGCGCCGAAACTCAAGATCGTCGCCCGCGCCGGCGTGGGCCTGGACAACGTCGACGTCGATGCGGCCACCGCCCGCGGTGTGCTGGTGGTCAACGCCCCGACCTCCAACATCCACAGCGCCGCCGAGCACGCCGTCGCGCTGCTGCTGTCGGCCGCCCGGCAGGTGCCGGCCGCCGACGCCACCCTGCGCGAGCGCACCTGGAAGCGCTCGAAGTTCTCCGGCGTGGAACTGTTCGGCAAGACCGTCGGCGTGGTGGGCCTGGGCCGCATCGGGCAACTGGTCGCGCACCGGCTGGCCGCCTTCGACACCCACATCGTGGCCTACGACCCGTACGTGCCGGCCGCCCGCGCCGCCCAGCTGGGCATCGAGCTGCTGCCGCTGGATGAGGTGCTGGCCCGCGCGGACTTCATCACCGTGCATCTGCCCAAGACGCCGGAGACCGCCGGTCTGCTGAACCGTGAGGCGCTGGCCAAGACCAAGCCCGGCGTGGTCATCGTCAACGCCGCCCGCGGCGGCCTGATCGACGAGCAGGCACTCGCCGACGCCATCACCAGCGGCCACGTGCGCGGCGCCGGACTCGACGTCTTTTCCACCGAGCCGTGCACCGACAGCCCGCTGTTCGAACTCGAGCAGGTGGTGGTGACCCCGCACCTGGGCGCCTCCACCGCCGAGGCGCAGGACCGGGCCGGCACCGACGTCGCCGAGAGCGTGAAGCTGGCCCTGGCCGGCGAGTTCGTGCCGGACGCGGTGAACGTCGGCGGCGGCGTGGTGGGCGACGAGGTCGCTCCCTGGCTGGACTTGGTTAGCAAGCTCGGTGTGCTGGTGGGTGCGCTGGCCCCGGCCGCGCCGGTGTCGCTGGGCGTGCACATCTACGGCGAGCTGGCCGCCGAGGACGCCGACATCCTGGCTCTGGCCGCGCTACGCGGCCTGTTCTCCACCGTGGTGTCCGAGCAGGTGACGTTCGTCAACACCCCGGCGCTGGCAGCCGAGCGCGGGGTGACCGCGGAGCTGACCAAGACCGCGGAGAGCCGCAACCACCGCAGCGCGGTCGATGTCGTCGCCGTGCTGTCGGACGGTTCGACGGTCAATGTGGCCGGCACGCTCGCTGGCCCGGCGGCGGTGCAGAAGATCATCCAGATCAACGGCCGCAACCTGGACCTGCGGGCCTCGGGCCACAACATGATCGTCAACTACCGCGACCAGCCCGGCGCGCTGGGCAAGATCGGCACGCTGCTCGGTGCGGCGGATGTCAACATCGAGGCGGCCCAGCTGTCCCAGGACGCCGAGGGCGACGGTGCCACCATCATGCTGCGGCTCGACCGTGACGTGCCGGAGGACGTGCGCACCCAGATCGCCGACGCGGTCGGCGCCACCCTGCTGAAAGTGGTAGCGCTGTAATGAAACTCGCAATCATCGCCGGTGACGGTATCGGCCCGGAGGTCATCGGCCAGGCGGTACGGGTGCTCGACGTGGTGCTGCCCGGTGTCGAGGCGACCGAGTACGACCTGGGTGCCCGGCGCTACCACGCGACCGGGGAATTGCTGACCGACGAGATCATCGAGGAACTGCGCGGCTACGACGCGATCCTGCTCGGCGCGATCGGTGACCCGTCGGTGCCGTCCGGGGTGCTCGAACGCGGCCTGCTGCTCAAACTGCGCTTCGCCCTCGACCACCACATCAACCTGCGGCCGTCGAAGCTGCAGACCGGGGTGGATTCGCCGCTGGCCGGAAACCCGGACATCGACTTTGTCGTCGTGCGCGAGGGCACCGAGGGCCCTTACACCGGAACCGGCGGCGCGATCCGCGTCGGCACCGAGCACGAGGTGGCCACCGAGGTCAGCCTCAACACCGCGTTCGGCATCGAACGGGTGGTGCGTGACGCGTTCGCCCGCGCCCAGACCCGACGCAAGCACCTGACCCTGGTGCACAAGACCAACGTGTTGACCTTCGCCGGCGCGCTGTGGCTGCGCATCGTCGAGCAGGTCGGCAAGGAATACCCCGACGTCGAGGTGGCCTATCAGCACATCGATGCGGCGACCATTCACCTGGTCACCGATCCGGGCCGGTTCGACGTGATCGTCACCGACAACCTGTTCGGTGACATCATCACCGACCTGGCGGCGGCAGTGTCCGGCGGAATCGGGTTGGCCGCCAGCGGCAATATCGACGGTTCCCGGCGCAACCCGTCGATGTTCGAGCCGGTGCACGGTAGTGCCCCCGATATCGCCGGCCAGGGCATTGCCGATCCGACGGCCGCCGTGATGAGCGTGGCACTGCTGCTGTCGCACCTTGGGGAGGACGAGGCCGCCGCCCGGGTGGACCGTGCCGTGGAGGCCCACCTGGCCAGCCGCGGCGACGCCAAGCTGTCCACCTCCGAGGTCGGCGACCGGATCCTGGCGAACCTGTAACCAGCACCGCCCCGTCGGTATAGATTCGGCCACTAGACAGATTCGCGTAGTTGTCTAGTAGGGGTGCGCATGGGCTTTACCAGTCCCGATCTGCCGAAGGTGGATCCCGACGAGTGGCGGCGCGGCAGCCGCGCGCAGCGGTTGCGCCCGATGGCGCGTCACATCGCCGAGCGCGGCATGGGCTATCCCGACGTGTTCTACGTGCTCTACGCCATCAAGATCGTGGTGTACATCCTGGGCGGTCTGGGATTCGCCCTGACCACCAAGGGGATTGACGGCTGGGGCAACATCGGTACCTGGTGGAGCGAACCGATCGTCTTCCAGAAGGTGGTGCTCTGGTCGCTGCTGTTCGAGGTGCTCGGCCTGGGCTGCGGGTTCGGCCCGCTGACCGGAAAGGTGATGCCGCCACTGGGATCTCCGCTGTACTGGCTGCGCACCGGGACCATCCGGCTGCCACCGTGGCCGGGCCGGATCCCCGGGACCGCCGGGGACCGGCGCACCGTCGGCGACGTGGTGGCGTACGCGGGCCTGCTGATTGCGGTCCTCTATGCGCTGTGTTCTGACGGCACCGGTCCGGTGGCCGGGCTGGATTCGGCCGTGGGACAACTGCCGGCCTGGAAGCCCGCGGTGGTGGTGGGGCTGCTGGCGCTGATCGGCCTGCGGGACAAGACGATCTTTCTGGCGGCCCGCGGCGAGGTGTACGGCACGCTGACGCTGATGTTCGTCATCCCCGGGGTGACGATGATCGTCGGGGCGAAGTTCGTACTGCTGGCCATCTGGCTCGGGGCGGCGGTGTCGAAGATGAATCGCCACTTCCCGTATGTGATCGCCACCATGATGGCCAACAATCCGTTCATCCGGGTCAAGGCATTGCGGCGCAGCTTCTTCCGCCGCTATCCCGACGATCTGCAACCCAGCTGGATCCCGCGTCTACTGGCCCACATCGGCACCGCGATCGAACTGCTGGTACCACCGGTGCTGTTCTTCTCCCACGGGGGTGTGGTGACCTATGTCGGCGCCGCGATCCTGATCCTGCTGCACGTGATCATCCTGTTCTCGATTCCGCTCGGTGTGCCCCTGGAGTGGAACGTCTTCATGATCTTTTCGGTGGCAACGCTTTTCGTGGACAAGGCGGCAATCGGTCCGGCCGACATGGTGTTCCCGTGGGCCGCTCTGGTGATCGCGGTGATGTCTGTCGTCGTGGTGACGGTGGTGATCGGCAACCTGTTCCCCAAGCGGGTGTCGTTCCTGCCCGGTATGCGGTACTACGCCGGCAACTGGGACGTCTCGGTGTGGTGCGTGACGGAGTCGGCGTGCGACAAGATCGCCGACGCCCGCATCGGGCTGGGTCTGTTGCCGCACAAGCAGATCGAGAAGTTCTACGGCGCCGAGGACGCCGAGGTGCCCAAAGAACTCGCGCTGGCTTTCCGGGTGATGTTCGCCAACGGCCGGGCGCTACTGACCCTGCTGGGCCGGGCGCTTCCGGCGGGCCGCGAACGGGACTATGCGATCCTGGAGGGCGAGCAGTTCTGCGCCTACGCCGTGGGCTGGAACTTCGGCGACGGGCACCTGCACAACGAGCAGCTGATCGACGCGCTGCAGTCGCGGTGCGGGTTCGCCCCCGGTGAGGTACGGGTGATCCTGGTCGACGGTCAGCCGATCCACCGGCAGTCCCACGAGTACCGGCTGGTCGACGCTGCCACCGGCGAATTCGAACGCGGCACCTTCCGGGTGGCCGACACCTGTGCCCGCCAGCCCTGGCAGGACGACGTCCCGGTGCAGGTGGCGAACTAGCTCGACGGGATTTCGAAGGTGAATTCGCGGTGTGCGGACAAGGGTGACTTCGTCGCCGGCTGCGTCCCCGAGATACACAGGTAGCACTGCTGGACAGCGCCGGTGCGCCGTCGCTACTGCGGTTTGCGGCGGTGTAGCCGGGCGCCCAGGTTGGTCTTGGCCAGGTCGATCAGTTCGTCACCGCGGCCCGACAGCAGCGTCTTGGTGGCCCACAGGGAGAACCCCGCCACCTGTGCCGCGTTGATGGTCGGCGGGATGGACAGTTCCTGACGGGCGGTGAGCACCTCGACCAGCGCGGGACCCGGGTGGGCGAACGCCGCCGACAGTGCGCCGTCGATCTCGCTGGGCCGCTCCACCCTGTCGGCGTGGATGCCCATAGCCTGCGCGACATCGGCGAACACCGGGTTGTCCAGGCCGGTACCGAAATTCACGATGCCCGCGGCCTTCATCTCGATCTCGACGAAGCTGAGTGCACCGTTGTTGAACACGATCATCTTCACCGGTAACTCCGACTGGGTGAGGGTCAGCAGGTCGCCGAGCATCATCGACAGCCCGCCGTCGCCGGAGAGGGTGACCACCTGTCGACCCGGGTGGGAGGCCTGTGCCCCGATCGCCTGGGGCACCGCGTTGGCCATGCTGCCGTGGTTGAACGACCCGAGCAGACGGCGGTGGCCGTTCATCGTGAGATAGCGGGCCGCCCAGATGACCGGGGTCCCGACGTCGGCGATGAACACCGCGTCATCGGCGGAGAGCGCGTCGATCCGACGCGTCAGGAACTCCGGCAGCACCGGGGTGCGGTTCCGGTCTCCGGTGGCCAGAGAGTCCAGTTGTGCGCGGGTGCGCGCATAGGTGCCCCGGGAGGCATCCAGGTGGTGAGTGTCGGTGTGTTGCCGCAGCGTCGAGCCGAGCTGCGTCAGAGTGTCCTTCACCGATCCGACCAGCGCGACGTCGACGCGCGCTCGACGGCCGATGTGCTCGCCCCGGATGTCGACCTGGATGATCTTGGCTCCGGTGGGATAGAACTGCCGGTAGGGGAAGTCTGTGCCCAGCATCAACAGGACGTCGGCGTCCTCCATCGCCTGGTAACCGGAGCGAAAACCCAACAACCCGGTCATCCCGACGTCGAACGGGTTGTCGTATTCGACGAATTCCTTGCCGCGCATGGTGTGTACGACGGGAGCCTGCAACAGGCCCGCGACGGCGAGCAGTTCGGCGTGGGCGCCCTGGCAGCCTGCGCCGGCCAGGATGGTGACGGCGCGCGCCGAATCGAGCAACTCGGCGGCGCGTCGCAGCCCGGCGGTGTCGGGAAGGCGGATTCCGATGCCCGCGGTGATCGGCTCGGCCGGTGCCGGGATGTCGGTCCTGGCCGCCAGTATCTCCCCGGGAATGGTCAGTACCGCGACACCCCGCTGATCCAGGGCCGCGCGGACGGCAATGTCGAGCAGATAGGGCAGCTGATCCACGCTGGAGACCAGCTCGCTGTACACGCTGCATTCGGCGAACAGGTTCTGCGGGTGGGTCTCCTGGAAGTAGCCGCTGCCGATCTCGGCCCCGGGGATGTGCGAGGCGATGGCCAGTACCGGGACCCGGCTGCGCTGGGCGTCGAACAGGCCGTTGATCAGGTGCAGATTGCCCGGTCCGCAGCTGGCGACGCAGACCGCCAGGTTTCCGGTCAGGGCGGCTTCGGCGCCGGCGGCGAATGCGGCGGCCTCCTCGTGGCGCACGTGCACCCAGGCCAGGGAGCCGTCGCCGCGCAGCGCATCGGTGAGTGCGTTGAGGGAATCCCCGGGGAGTCCATAGATTCGTTGCACACCTGCCGCTTTGACTGTGTCGAGGATCAGCTGGGAAACGGTGCGCGCCATGGGGGCTCCGATCATGTTCCGGTGCAGGTGTTTTGAGTGTATCCCGGTGGGGCGGGCCGATCAGGCCCGACGGCGTGCGGTGACCATCGCCACCAGGAAGTCCTCCAGGTGCTCGCGGCTGACGTCGACTTCACCGCGCAGCCAGCCAGTCACCAGGTCCAGCCCGCCGGCGACCAGCGTGTGGGCGGCCAGGTCCATATCGGCGTCGAGCGGGTTCTCGATCGGCAGCAGGGTGCGGCCCTGTTCGGCCATGATCTGGGCCAGCATGGTGATGACGTCGCGACGACGCGCCCGCAGCGCTTCGGTGGCCTGCGATTCGACCAGCAGACGGCCCCGGCGCGGATCGGCGGTCAGGTAACCCAGCCCGGTGCCGATCGCCGCGCGTGCACGCAGCAGGGGATCGGGTGGGCTGGCGGCGATGGCCGCGACCATTTCCGCCGCTGACGCCGTCATCTGCGCTTCGAACGTCGCGACCATCAGATCGTCGGTGTTGGCGAAGCTTTCGTAGAAGTACCGGTCGTTGAGCCGGGCGGCGGCGCACACGCCGCGGACGGTCACCCCCGCCACGCCGGACTCGGCGATCACGTCGAGTGCGGCGTCGAGCAGTGCCGCGCGTCGACGGGTCGCGCGCTCACCGGCGGTGGCGCCGGCGTAGGTGCGCGCCCGACCCGACATGCCGACATTGTCGCATCCTTGACCAAGGGCACTATCTGGTTGAGACTGTCACCAGATATCGGGTTGACCGAAGGGCGACACAGATGGGGTCCACTGCGCCGAAGCTGCCGAATCCGGCCGCGCTGTCCGATTTTCCGTTCAACGTGTTCGTCCGGCTGCTCGCCGACGGCGACGTGCGGGCGACCGCCGCCCAGCGGGGATCCTTCCGCCGCTTCGCCGATATGGGCGACCCGCTGGCCGACGACGTCGTCGCGATGATCGCGTCGATGCCGCCCCGGGTGGGCCGGTCGATGTTCGAGACGGCGGTGGAGCGCGGCATCGATGCGGTGGACGATCCGCCGCCGGAACTCGTGGCGTTCTTCGCCCAGGTCGACGACCAGCCGTACTGGCTGGATTACGACAAGCTGGATCTGGCGGCCCGGGTGAGCATGCGTACCGGCATCGTTGGCATCGGACTCGCGCTGCCCGGACTGGCGCTGACCGGGGGATACCTCGCGTCCAAGGCCGACAAGCCGCTGGTCGGGACGGGTGATTTGTATCGGATGGCGCCGCGGCGGCTCAACGAGACGGCCAACTGGTACATCGACGTCACCTCGCCCGGTGGATTGCAGCGATTCGCACGGGGTTTCACCGGCACACTGCGGGTCCGGCTGATGCACGCGCAGGTGCGGGCGGCGATGAGGCGCCGCGACGACTGGGACTACGACAACTGGGACATGCCCATCAACCAGGTGCAGCTGGCCGGCACGCTGATGCTGTTCTCGCTGGCGAATCTGGCCGGTTGCCAGGCGATGGGGATGAGGTTCTCGGATCGGGAACGCGATGCCGTCTACCACTTCTGGCGCTATGTCGGGCTGCTGATGGGACTGGACCCGGAGCTCGTGCCCACATGCGAAGCAGACACCTGGCGGCTGTTCTGGCTGGAGGCCGACACCGAGTTCCTGCCGGATGACGATTCGGCGCGGCTGGCCCGGGCTCTGCACGACCACCGCGACGACGGCTGGCAGACCGAGGCGGCGCGGGCCTACCTGTCGGCCTACAGCCGGCTGGTGCTGGGACGCACCAACGCCGATCGGCTCGGCCTGGCCGACAACAAGCCGTTGCAGGCGGCGGTTCTGGTGACCGCACTGGCCAATCGGGTCTTCGACTACCACCGGGTGGTGCCGGGGATGACCCGGTTGGCCGAAGAGATGGGCCAGCGGGCCCGGCGCGGGTTCATCTCCCGGGGGATCAAGGAGACCGGCGGCGACCGGACCTACGGGCGGCACGACAAGCTCGCCGGCTGACTCCCACAATCTGGGAATCCAGTTCAATATTTTGAGACCGCCGTGGCAGCATGGCGATATGGACACGATCGGCACCGCGCGGCGCTGGTCCATTCTGCTGGTCGCGCTGTGCGCCACGTTGTTCAGCAATGTGTTCATCAACGGAGTGGCGTTTCTGATCCCGACGCTGCATCGCGATCTCGGTCTCGATCTGGCCCGCGCCGGTCTGGTTTCGGCCATGCCCAGTTTCGGTATGGTGCTGACCCTGATCGCCTGGGGCGCGGTGGTGGACCGCATCGGCGAGCGGACGGTCCTGGCACTGGGTTCGGCGCTGACGGCCGCCGCGGCTTTCGGTGCGGCCGCGGCGGATTCGCTGATTGCGGTGCAGGTCTTCCTGCTGCTCGGCGGGATGGCGGCGGCCAGTAGCAATGCCGCCAGTGCACGGATGGTGGTGGGCTGGTTCCCGCCGGAGCAGCGCGGGTTGGCGATGGGCATCCGGCAGACCGCGCAACCGCTGGGCGTCGGGCTCGGCGCCTTGGTGATTCCGCAACTCGCTGCCGCGCACGGGGTTTCGGTGGCACTGATGTTCCCCGGCGTGGTGTGCGCGATCGCTGCCGTGTTGTCGGTGATGTGCCTGGTCGACCCGCCGCGCCCGGCGCGCGCCGACGCTCATCCCGATGACCTGGCCAATCCGTACCGAGGGTCGGACACGCTCTGGCGCATCCACCTGGTGTCGGTGCTGTTGGTCGTTCCCCAGTGTCTGGTCTGGACGTTCACCCTGGTCTGGTTGATGACCGACCGCGGCTGGTCGGCCTCGGCCGCCGGTGCGATCGTCACCGTCGCCCAATTGCTGGGTGCGGCAGGGCGAATCGCCGCCGGACGATGGTCGGACCGGATCGGCTCCCGGTTGCGACCGATTCGCTCCATCGCGCTGGCCGCCGCGGTATCCATGGCGCTGCTGGCCGTCACCGAGGTTTTCGATTCGCCGATTTCGGTGCTGCTGATGCTGGTGGCCTCGGTGGTCACGGTGTCGGACAACGGACTGGCGTTCACCGCCATCGCCGAGATCGCCGGGCCGTTCTGGAGTGGGCGGGCCCTCGGTGCGCAGAACACCAGTCAGCTCTTCACCTGCGGCGTCGTGCCGCCGGCTTTCGGGGCGCTGATCGGTACGGCCGGGTACGCGGTGGCGTTCGGGGTCTGCGCCGTCTTCCCGCTGATTGCCCTGCCGTTGATTCCGGTGCGCGACGACCCGCTGGCCAAGGCCTTGTAGGTAGGCGAATGGCCGATCAGGCCGCGTGCTGTTCCCGCAGTGTCTTGGAGAGCGATTTCTCCATGGGGCTGAAGGGTTTTCGCCCCGAAAGAATCGGGGGCGCGGTACTGCGGTAGTGGTGCCCGGTTGGGGTGGCGATGTCGGTGGTGTGCCGGGCGTGGTCGATCGGGGTGATGTTCCAGCCGTCGGCCTGTTTGTTGTGGTTGCAGGCCTCGCAGAGCCCCTGACCGTTGTGTTCGCTGGTCGGTCCACCGTGGACGGCGGGGTCGATATGGTCGGTGTGCCGGATGGGTGCGTCGCAGTAGGGGGTGCGACAGGTGTGATCCCGCAACCGGATCAAGGTGGCCAGTCCCTTGGGGAAGAGCCGGGCCTTGGATTCCATAGTCACCAGCGCCCCGGAGTCGGGCCGGGCGTACAAGCGCCGCAGCGTCGCCCGGACTTCCGGGCAGTCCAGTGCCGCTCCGATCAACCGGCGGGCGATGTCGGCGGGAACGGGCCCGAATCCGGGCATCACGGCCGGATCGTTGCCGCCGGTGAGTGTTTCGTCGGAGAGGACAAGGTTGACCGCGATCGGTTCGGGTGTCGCGGCAGGGCGGCCGGTGATCCGTTCGATGAGCGTGTCGGCCATCGCCTGGCCGCGTCCCCGTCCGTCGCCGCAGGTGTCGGCGGCGCGGCGCAATGCGGCGTAGACGGAAACGCCCTTGACCATCGGCAGCAGTGCGGTCAGGTAGATCATGTTCTCCGGCGCCGGGCGAATGGTGACGCAGCGGTCCGCTTCGGCCTTGACTGCGCGGTCGACGACGGCGTGCGGATCCAGCCGATAGGCGATGGCCTTGGCCGCTGCAGCGATGCGCCCGTCGCCGAGACCCTCCAGTGCGGCCGGGTCGGCGCACAGCTCGGCATCGAGGGTGGCGCGGTCATCGACGTTCAGGCAGGCCGACTCCCGCACGATCAGCGTCGCCCGCCACTCCGAGAGCGCCCCGGCTTCCAGGGCTGCCAGCGTGTGCGGCATCTCGTGCACCAGGGCCTGGGCGAAGCCGAGGTGGCGGTTGCCCCGGTTGGGGGAATCGTGGCGGGCCAGGGCGATCTCGGCGGCCAACCCCCGGCCGCGCCGCGCTACCGGCACCCCGGCGGCCACTTCAGCGTCGTGGCGCACCGTGGCCAACTGCGCCGCCAAACGGGCCTGGGTGGCCGCGGCCTGGGACTTCAGGCGTTCGAGCTCGGCGATGCCGGCGACCAGCGCCGCCTCGTCCTGGAGATCAACCCCAGATCCAACCAAACCGAACATAGTTTCGAGTATAGTCCTATTTATGCAGGTGGGCAAGGGGGTCAACCCGCCCAGTCTCGGTTTTGGAGACCGTCACTAGTCTGAACGCATGCGCCTTGGACGAGTGGCCACCCCCGCGGGGGTGGCGTTTGTGGTGATCGACGGCGACGGCGACGGCGCCGTGGCCAAGGAGATCGCCGAGCAGTACCTTTCCCGCACCCCGACCTTCACCGGCCGCAGCTGGCCGATGGCCGACGTGCGGCTGCTGGCGCCGATCCTGGCCAGCAAGGTGATCTGCATGGGCAAGAACTACGCCGCCCACGCCCGGGAGATGGGCGGCGAGCCGCCGGAGGACCCGGTGATCTTCCTCAAACCCAACACCGCCATCATCGGACCCGGCGTGCCGATCCAGCTGCCGTACGACGCCAACCCGGTGCACCACGAGGGTGAGCTGGCCGTCGTCATCGAACGGCCCTGCAAGGACGTCCCCGCCGACAAGGCCGCGCAGTACATCCTCGGCTACACCATCGCCAACGACGTCTCGGCCCGCGATCAGCAGAAGAAGGACGGCCAGTGGATGCGGGCCAAGGGGCACGACACCTTCTGCCCGGTCGGCCCGTGGATCGAGACGGCCGTCGACCCGTCCGATCTGGACATCCGCACCGAGGTCAACGGCCAGCTGCGCCAGGACTCCAACACCGCGTTGCTGCTGCACACCGTCGGCGAGATCATCGAGTGGACCTCGGCTGTCATGACGCTGTTGCCCGGTGACCTCATCCTCACCGGCACGCCCGAGGGCGTCGGGCCGATCGAGGACGGCGACACGGTGTCCATCACCATCGAGGGCATCGGCACGCTCACCAACCCCGTCGTCCGCAAACCCAAAGCAGACTGAGCCCAATCCCGCTGGGAGCAAAGGAAAACCGTGACCGTACGCGTCCGCTTCTGCCCGTCGCCGACCGGCACCCCGCACGTCGGGCTGATCCGCACCGCGCTGTTCAACTGGGCCTACGCCCGGCACACCGGTGGCGATTTCGTCTTCCGGATCGAGGACACCGACGCCGCTCGGGACAGCGAGGAGAGTTACCTGGCGCTGCTCGACGCGCTGCGCTGGCTCGGCATGGACTGGGACGAGGGTCCTGAGGTCGGCGGCCCCTACGGCCCTTACCGCCAGTCGCTGCGCAAAGATCTGCACCTCGACGTCGTGCAGAAACTGCTCGATGCCGGCGAGGCGTATGAGGCGTACTCCACCGCCGAGGAGGTCGAAGCCCGCCACCTGGCCGCTGGGCGCAACCCGAAACTCGGCTACGACAACTTCGACCGCGACCTCACCGACGAACAGCGCGCGGCGTTCAAGGCCGAGGGACGCAGCCCCGTCATCCGGCTGCGGATGCCCGACGCCGACATCACCTGGACCGACCTGGTCCGCGGCGAAACCACCTTCCCGGCCGGCTCGGTGCCCGACTTCGCGCTCACCCGCGGCACCGGGGATCCGTTGTACACGCTGGTCAACCCGGTCGACGACGCGATGATGCGCATCACCCACGTGCTGCGCGGCGAGGATCTGCTGCCGTCGACGCCGCGGCAGATCGCCCTGTACCAATCGTTGATCCGGATCGGCGTGGCCGACGCGGTCCCGGCGTTCGCGCATTTGCCCTCGGTGCTCGGTGACGGCAACAAGAAGCTGTCCAAACGTGACCCGCAGTCCAACCTGTTCCTGCATCGCGACCGCGGGTTCCTGCCCGAGGGATTGCTGAATTACCTTGCGCTGCTGGGCTGGTCGATCGCCGACGACCGTGACCTGTTCAGCCTGACCGAGATGGTGGAGGCCTTCGACATCGCCGACGTGAACTCCAACCCGGCCCGGTTCGACCAGAAGAAGGCTGATGCCATCAATGCCGAGCACATCCGCCGTCTCGGCGCCGAGGAGTTCGCCGACCGCCTCGGTGCCTACCTGCTGGCCCACGGTCATCACCTGGAGCTGACGCCGGCCCAGTTCGCCGAGGCGGCCGAGTTGGTGCAGACCCGCATCGTGGTGCTCGGCGACGCCTGGCCGCTGCTGAAGTTCCTGGCCGACGAGCACTACTGGATCGACGAGAAGGCCGCGGCCAAGGAACTGTCCGCGGCCGCCGGCCCGGTGCTCGACGCCACCCTGGTGGCGCTGGATCCGGTGGGGGACTGGACCACCGCGGCGATCGAGGCGGCGCTCAAGGAGGCCCTGATCGATCGGCTGGAGCTCAAGCCGCGCAAGGCGTTCGGACCGATCCGGGTGGCCGTCACCGGGTCGACGGTCAGTCCGCCGCTGTTCGAGTCGATGGCGCTGCTCGGCCGCGACCGCAGCCTGTCGCGGTTGCGAGAGGCGCGCGCCGGCCTGCCGGAGGAGACCGCCGAACCCGGCGATTAAGTCGTCGCCGGGCCTCGTGCTCGCGGAACTACACCGCTCGCCGAACCCGGCGATTAAGCGCCCGGGGAAATGTTTGATAGTCTGCTCGTCGGCCGTCACCGGCTGGACCTGATGTCCCGGACTCGCAAAACCATGCGGGAAAGGGTTTCTGACCAGCGGGGATGCGTCGCCAATGGGGTATGGTGTAATTGGCAACACAGCTGATTCTGGTTCAGCCATTCTAGGTTCGAGTCCTGGTACCCCAGCGATTAGGTCAGTGTGTGAGCGCTGAGCTAAGCTGTCACAGTTCTAGCCCCCGTCGTCTAGCGGCCTAGGACGCCGCCCTCTCACGGCGGTAGCGTGGGTTCGAATCCCATCGGGGGTACAAGACAAATCCCCTCCCAGCTTCAGCAGGGAGGGGATTTCTGCGTTCCCCGGTTAACCCGCGGTGGAGCCGGCGACCGGCATGGCGGGCATGCCGAGCTTGCGGTGATCCCAGGAGCGGGTACGGCTGGGCCGCAACCGGATACCGATGCGCTTGTTGAGCATCATGTCCACGGCGGGCTTGAGGTCGTCGGTGTAGGGCCCGGTGTAGCGTTCCCAGACGCTGACGCCAACCCGGAACACCGCCTCGGGATCGTCGACCAGTTCGGCGCGACCCTCCAGGGAAACTCCGCGCAGCGTGTCGTAGGTGTCGCCGTCCTCGATCATGAAGGTGAACCGCGGATCGCGGCGCAGGTTGACCGCCTTCTGCGACTTGGCCTTGGTCTCCAGCCAGATCTCACCGTCGACGATGCCGTACCACATCGCCACCAGGTGCGGCTGCCCGTCGGAACCGATGGTGGCCAGGGTTCCGGTGCGGCTGCGGGAGATGAAGTCGGTGATCTCGTCGTCGGACATGACGATCTGGCTGCGCTGATTGGTTCCCATCAGCCGAGTCTGACAGGTGGGCACGCCGCCGCGGGCGCCGGATGGGCCGAATGGCACCCGGAAACCGGATCCAAGTAGCGTGCTGTGAAGCGAGAAGAACGCAGGGGGTGGTGCGGTGAATCGTCGCGCGGTGGTGCCGATTGTTGCGGTTGTTGCTTTGGTGGTGTCGTCCTGTGGGCTCTTGCACCGCGACGACAACGCGGCCCCGGCGCCGACGAGTACCTCGGGGAGCGCGCCCGACGGTGCGCTGGCCAGGTTCACCGCTGACGTCGACGGCGTGCACGTCGAGGTCACCCCGGCCGCGGCCGATCGGGACCGTGGACTGACCATCGAACCGGTCGACGCCACGATCCCGACCGTCGAAACGCGGCTGGCCTCCACCAGCGCGATCAGCATCACCCTCGACGGCGGGGCCGGGCAGCCGTCCGCGCCGCTGAAGGTGCAATTCGATCTGTCCGACCGTCCGGATCTCACTGCCGCGATCACCGACAAGGCGCGGCCGGTACTGGAATCGGTATCGGCGACCAACCCGGATCAGCGCGACATGTTCACCGCCACCTGGGATCCGGGCACCAAGACCGTCGCCGCTGAGGTCACCCACCTCACCAACTTCTGGCTGAGTGTGTTCAACGTGTTCTCGGCGATCGAGACGGGGATCGGGAAGGCCTTCGAATTCGTCCGCGGGACTACCGATTCGCCATGTCGGGAGCACAGCGAATTGTCCCTCAACGGCACCGACTACGTACTGACGACGGTGACTCCGGGTGCCGTCGCCGGCTGCCTGGCCGATGACAACGGTGCCGTCGCCATCGATTTCACCAATGCCACCGGTGGCTTCTACACGATCTCGGTGGCTCCGGGAGATATCGGCGGCGCCTGGGTGGTGACCCAGGCGTTGAGCATGGCGGACTCCGCGGGATCCCTGGTTGCCGCGGCCACCCCGAACAGCAAGGGTGTGCTGGCCGGGCGTTCGGCCGGCCGGTTGACGCTCAACAGCGGTATCACCGAGGGTGATGTCCGGCTCCAGCCACAGCCGCAGGGGATCCTGACCAAGAGCCTGTTGTCGGGCGTCGGCATGCTGGGACTCGATCTCGGTCCGCTGGAGAACATTCCGGAGACCTGGGACTGCTTCGCGACGATCACCAACACCACCAAGCTCGACGGCAGCGCGTCCACCGCGGAAATGGTGTCGGGGATCGGCGGGATCAGTCAGTGTCTGGTCACCCACGCCAAGGTGAAGGGCGGCGATGACATACGCATGGCGGCGCTGCATCGGCTCGGGGTGGCCGTCGACCTGCTGACCGAACTTCCCGCCCAGCTGGGCGATTTCATCGCGGTCGGCCTGCAGCAGGCGGCGGGCGACTCTGTCCTGGACTTCCGGCTGCGCACCGCGGTGCCGACACCCACCGAGACGCCGACGAGCCAACCACCGGCGCCCGAGTCGACGGTGATCGACCGGGTCGACGTCAGCACCTGGGCCTATGACCGTATCGAGGGCGACAACTACAAGGCCGATAACAACGGCGGCAAGAGCGTGGCCATCTACTGGAAGTCCTACGCCGGTGAGAAGCAGATCCGCAGTGGCTGCACCTCGACGCTTGAGGTGACGGGCCCGGGATTCGCCAAGACGGTCAACGGGTCCGGCTGCGATTCCTACAACCCGGGTACCTACGTCAAGGTCAAGAGCCCCGGCACCTACACGGCGACGATCCGGGTGCACCAGGACGGCCAGCCGGACTTTGTCGCCGAACGGAATTTCACCATCCAGCGTTAGAGTCGGCGGGTCAGCGCTTCCGCGGCGGCCAAAAGATCCGCGGCCCAACGCTCACCGGGCCGACGGCCCATCCGGTCGATGGGGCCGGACACTGATACCGCGGCGACGACGGCGCCGGAGTGATCGCGTACCGGCGCGGCCACGCTGGCCACGCCCGGTTCCCGCTCGGCCGCGCTCTGCGCCCAGCCGCGCCGACGGACCTCGGCCAGCGTGCGATCGGTGAATTTCGCCTCGGCCAGCAGGCTTTGCTGGGTGCGGGGATCGGCGTAGGCGAGGAGCACCTTGGCCCCGGAACCGGCCGTCATCGGCAGATGCGCGCCGACGGGCACGGTGTCGCGCAGTCCCGCGGGTGGTTCCAGGGCGGCCACGCAGACGCGCGACGTGCCCTCCCGCCGGTACAACTGCACGCTCTCGCCGGTGATCTCACGCAGCCGGGGAAGCACCGCGGTTGCCGCTGCGACCAGGGGGTCGTTGACGTTGGCGCCCAACTGCACCAGTGCCGGCCCGGGACGCCAGCGTCCGTCGGCGTCGCGGCACAGCAGCCGGTGGGTCTCCAGGCCGGCGGCCAGCCGGTGTGCGGTGGCCCGCGGCAGTCCGGTCCGCTCGCAGAGTTCGGCGAGCCCGCACGGTGACTCGGCTGCGGCGTAGAGCACGGCCACGGCTTTGTCCAGAACGCCGATGCCGCTATTCTGTCTCATAGAGAGATACTAACGTCCCGCATTGTGAGATCGCCAGCCCAGAAGATCCCACGCGAACGAATCGAGATGTGATGACCGAACAGACTCCACGCACGATGGCGGAGAAGGTGTGGGCCGACCACGTCGTGGCCTCCGAACCCGGCGAGCCGGACCTGATCTACATCGATCTGCACCTCGTGCACGAGGTCACCAGCCCGCAGGCGTTCGACGGACTGCGGATGGCAGGCCGGCCCGTTCACCGTCTCGACCTGACCATCGCGACCGAGGATCACAACGTCCCGACGGTCGACATCGATCAGCCGATCGCCGATCCGGTGTCGCGCCTGCAGGTGGAGACCCTGCGCCGCAACTGCGAGGAATTCGGCGTCCGACTGCACAAGATGGGCGATGCCGACCAGGGAATCGTGCACATCATCGGACCGCAACTGGGCCTGACCCAGCCCGGTATGACCATCGTCTGCGGCGACAGCCACACCTCCACCCACGGCGCGTTCGGCTCCATCGGCATGGGCATCGGCACCTCTGAGGTGGAGCACGTACTGGCCACCCAGACCCTGCCGCTCAAGCCGTTCAAGACGATGGCGGTCAACGTCGACGGCGTGCTGCCGGCCGGTGTCACTGCCAAGGACATCATCCTGGCGGTGATCGCCAAGATCGGCACCGGTGGTGGCCAGGGGCACATCATCGAGTACCGGGGCAGTGCCATCGAGGGGCTGTCCATGGAGGGCCGGATGACCATCTGCAACATGAGCATTGAGGCCGGTGCGCGCGCCGGCATGGTCGCTCCCGACGAAACCACCTACGCCTACCTCAAGGGGCGCCCGCACGCCCCCAAGGGTGCGGACTGGGATGCCGCGGTCGCGGCGTGGGACCGGCTGCGCACCGATCCGGGTGCCGAATTCGACACCGAGGTGTTCATCGAGGCCGCCACCCTGAGCCCGTTCGTCACCTGGGGCACCAACCCCGGGCAGGGCGTGCCGCTCTCGGAGACGGTCCCCGACGTCGAATCCATGACCGACGACGCGGAGAAGCTGGCCACCGAGAAGGCTCTGGCCTATATGGATTTGACCTCCGGAACCCCGATGCGCGATATCGCCGTCGACGCGGTGTTCGTCGGCTCCTGCACCAACGGCCGCATCGAGGATCTGCGCGCGGTTGCCGAGGTGCTGGACGGTCGCAGGGTCGCCGACGGGGTTCGGATGCTGATCGTCCCGGGTTCGATGCAGGTGCGCGATCAGGCCGAATCTGAGGGCCTGAACGACGTTTTCCTGGCCGCCGGCGCCCAGTGGCGCGAGCCGGGCTGCTCGATGTGTCTGGGGATGAACCCGGATCAGCTGGAACCGGGGGAGCGTTGCGCGTCGACGTCCAACCGTAATTTCGAGGGCCGCCAGGGCAAGGGGTCGCGCACCCACCTGGTGTCACCGCAAGTCGCCGCGGCCACCGCCGTGCGCGGCACTCTGTCATCCCCGGCGGACCTGGACTAGGAGAACACCGATGGAAGCCTTCGACACCCACACCGGCATTGCGGTCCCGCTGCGCCGCTCCAATGTCGATACCGACCAGATCATTCCGGCGGTATATCTGAAGCGAGTGACCCGAACGGGATTCGAGGACGGTCTGTTCGCCGCCTGGCGCAACGATCCGGCCTTCATTCTCAATCAGAAGCCCTTCGACGCGGGCACCGTCCTGGTCGCCGGACCGGACTTCGGCACCGGCTCCTCCCGCGAACACGCGGTCTGGGCATTGATGGACTACGGGTTCCGGGTTGTCATCTCCTCGCGCTTCGCCGACATTTTCCGCGGCAATGCCGGGAAAGCCGGACTTTTGGCGGCGCAGGTATCCCAGGACGATGTGGAACTGCTCTGGAAGTTGATCGAGCAGCAGCCGGGCCTGGAACTCACCGTCGATCTGGACCAGCGGACTATCACTGCCGCAACGGTTGTCGTGCCCTTTTCGATCGACGATTACACGGCCTGGCGTCTGCGTGAAGGACTCGACGACATAGGCCTTACGCTGCGGAAACTCGACGAAATCGAAGCCTACGAAAGGCGTCGTCCGAGTTGGAAACCGCACACGCTGCCAATTCCCTGAGGGCGACGCGGGACCGGTTGGGCGGGGCGGAGAACCGCCGAAATTCTGTCCCGCAACGCCTTTTGGGACGGCGGTCCCATTCCGTCTGCGGGCCAATCGGATTCCTGAAAAGTTCGCTGGAAATACCCGAAACTGCGCGTGGCGCTTGGAAATCAGGGTAGCCAGGGTTTACCGTGTCCTCTAGTCGGTCCACAACGGGCCACGGACTGCGGAGGATTTGCATGAACAAAGCAGAGCTCATCGACCAAGTCGCGGAGAAATTGGGCTCGGATCGCCGGCAGGCCACGGCCGCCGTCGAGCACGTTGTCGACACCATTGTGCGCGCCGTGCACAAGGGTGAGAACGTGACGATCACCGGCTTCGGGGTATTCGAGCAGCGCAAGCGCGCCGCTCGTGTGGCACGCAATCCGCGCACCGGCGAGACCGTCAAGGTGAAGCCGACGTCGGTTCCGGCATTCCGCCCGGGTGCCCAGTTCAAGGCCGTTGTCTCTGGCGCGCAGAAGCTTCCGTCGGCCGGCCCGGCGGTCAAGCGTGGCGCCACCGCCGCGCCGGCCCGCAAGGCCGCGGCCAAGAAGGCACCGGCGAAGAAGGCCGCGACCAAGGCTGCACCGGCGAAGAAGGCTGCAGCGACCAAGGCTCCGGCCCGCAAGGTCGCGACCAAGGCTGCACCGGCGAAGAAGGCTGCGGCGACCAAGGCTCCGGCCCGCAAGGTCGCGACCAAGGCTGCACCCGCGAAGAAGGCTGCGGCGACCAAGGCTCCGGCCCGCAAGGTCGCGACCAAGGCTGCACCCGCGAAGAAGGCTGCGGCGACCAAGGCTCCGGCCCGCAAGGTCGCGACCAAGGCTGCACCCGTGAAAAAGGCTGCGGCGAAGGCGCCGGTGAAGAAGGCCGCCGCCAAGACCGTCGCGAAGAAGGCTCCGGCCAAGCGCGGTCGCAAGTAACAGCACTCAACGAAATACGCCGCGGGGCATGCCCCCGCGGCGTATTTCGCTATTCAGGTCCGGATCGATGAACGAGCCGACGGTGCGGAATTCAGGTCCGGACGGCCAGCGGGCTGGCGATGTGATCGGCGGCCACCAGCCTGCCGTGGCGCATCGACAGCACCCAGACACTGCCCTTGCGGTTGCGCGACTTGTCCGGTGTCACCGAGTCGCGCTCGCACCACCAATCGATGACCGGGGGAATCACCTTGCCCTGTGAGCAGATAACCGGGGTGGGGTCGCCGGCGGCGATCTCCAGCATCCGCGCCCGGGCCCGTTTCCGGCTGTCCGCGTAGGCTTCCTCGGTCAGTGCCGGCTCGTTGATGATATCCGTCTGCAGCTCGGCCGCCAGGGGCTCCAGCGTCTGGTGACACCGAGTGCGGTCGGCGGCGTGCAACTCTTCGGCGCCGAACGCGAGCAGCAGACCGGCCAGCGCGTCGGCCTGCAGCCGACCCTGCTGGTCCAGGGGACGTAGCCGATCGTCGTTGCCCCGGTAGCGGCTCTTGCGCCCGGCGACACCGTGGCGCACCACCAGCACGGTGTGCGTGTCCGGGTTCATCTTGGCGAAGCGGCGCAACATCTTACGGTCGTAGGGATAGACCAGGAGTTCGGCTGCCTCGGGCACGCTCAACCAGCGCAGCTCGTCCACCTCGCGATTGGGCCGGAATTCACCGTCACCGGCGCGGGCCACCCAGTAGGTGACCTTCTTGGTGGTGTTGGCCACCGGATAGGACACCGACCCCAGGTAGCGGCCCAGCCGGGAGCGAAAGCCGGTTTCCTCGAAGATCTCCCGCACGGCGGCCACCGGTTCGCTCTCGCCGCGATCCACCTTGCCCTTGGGCAGAGACCAATCGTCGTAGCGTGGCCGGTGGATGACGGCGACCTCCGGTGCCCCCTCGGGGCTCGGGCGCCACAGCACGCCACCGGCGGCGAGTACCGGCGGGCGCACTCCGGGTTGATCCCGGCTCATATCGTGCACCTGAATTCCTGAAAGCCCAATTCGCGGTCGGCTGGGAAATTCGTCAGGACTGTCGCCGTTCCATCATGGTCACCTGGTGGTCGCGCGAGGGCCGGCCGTCGCGTGGGGACGCCGTCCAGCCACCGTCGGAACCCAGTTCCCAACAGCGGGTGTCGTCGGCGAGCGCGGAAGTGAACATCTCGTCCAGTCGCGCGGTCAGCCGGGGATCCTTGACCTGGGCCAGCACCTCCACCCGGCGGTCGAGATTGCGGTGCATCATGTCGGCGCTGCCGATCCAGAATTCGTCGATCGCGTTGAAGTGAATGATGCGTGAGTGTTCCAGGAACTGGCCCAGAATCGAGCGGACCGTGATGTTCTCGGAGAATCCCTCGGCGCCGGGTCGCAGCGCGCAGATGCCGCGGACCACGACCTCGACCCGCACGCCGGCCATCGAGGCCCGATACAGCGCATCGATCACCTGCTCGTCGACCAGCGCATTCATCTTCATCCGGATCCGTGCGTCGGCACCGCTGCGGGCGGCGGCGACCTCACGGTCGATCCGCTCGATGATGCCCTTGCGAATCCCGTGCGGCGCCACCAGCAGGTTGCGGTAGGTGTCCTTGCGGGAATAGCCGGTCAGCGAGTTGAACAGATCGGTGAGATCGGCACCGAGCTCCGGTGACGCAGTCAGCAGGCCGACATCCTCATACAGCCGAGCGGTTTTCGGGTTGTAGTTACCGGTGCCGATGTGGCAATACCGACGGATCGCCGAGCCCTCGCGGCGGACGACGAGGGCGGTCTTGCAGTGCGTCTTGAGTCCGATCAGACCGTAGACGACGTGGACGCCGGCCTGTTCCAGCGCGCGAGCCCATTTAATGTTGGCCTGCTCGTCGAACCGGGCCTTGATCTCGACCAGCGCCACCACCTGCTTACCGGAGGCGGCGGCGTCGATCAGTGCGTTGACGATCGGCGAGTCCCCGGAGGTGCGGTACAGGGTCTGCTTGATGGCCAGCACATCCGGATCTGCGGCGGCGGTTTCGATGAACCTCTGCACGGTGGTGGAGAAGGAATCGTAGGGGTGGTGCACCAGCACGTCGCCGTCGCGCAGATTGGCAAACAGGCTCTTGGCGGACTCACCGAACACCGGTGGCGTGGACGGCACGAACGGCCGGTCTTTGAGTTTGGGCCGGTCGACTCCGTAGATCTGCCAGAGGGAGGAGAGATCGAGCAGACCGGGCACCTGGATGACGTCGTTGGGGTCGACGTCGAGCTCGCGCAGCAAGAGCTCCAGCATGTTCTCGGTCATGTCGTCGGCCACCTCGAGGCGCACCGGCTTGCCGAACCGGCGGCGCGCGAGTTCCCGTTCCAGGGCCTGCAACAGATCCTCGTCGCGGTCCTCCTCGACCTCCATATCGGCGTTTCGGGTGATCCGGAAGGCGTGGTGCTCGACGATTTCTAGACCGGGGAACAGCACTGGCAGGAAGGCCGCGATGAGTTCCTCCATCGGCAGGAACCGGACGTTGTGGTGCCCGTCCTCGCGCTGACGTCCCTGCAGCCGGACAAACCGATCGACGTTGTCGGGCACCTTGATCCGCGCGAAATGCTGTGTCCCGTCCTCGGGCTGGCGGATGGTGATGGCCAGATTCAGGCTCAGCCCGCTGACGAACGGGAACGGGTGCGCCGGGTCGACGGCCAGCGGGGTGAGCACCGGGAACACCTGCTCGTGGAAGTACACCGAGAGCCGATCACGGTCATCGGCATCCAGGTCCGCCCAGGTCACCACGACGATGCCCTGCTCGGCCAGCGCCGGGCGGATCGATTCCATGAATTCCCGGGCATGCCGACCGGCGATCTCCTGGGTGCGTTCGCCGATGCGCTGCAGCTGCTCCCGGGGCGAGAGCCCGTCGGCGGAGCGCACCGACAGCCCCATCTCGTCGCGGCGCTTGAGCCCGGCGACGCGCACCATGTAGAACTCGTCGAGGTTGGAGGCGAAGATTGCCAGGAACTTCGCGCGCTCCAGCAGCGGCAAAGAAGGGTTCGCCGCAAGTGTGAGCACCCGATCGTTGAAATCCAGCCAGCTCAGCTCCCGGTTGAGGTAGCGATCCTCGGGAAGTTCGACGTCGTTGATGGTCGCTTCGGTCAGGGCGTCGTCGATGGCCGTGTCGGTCACGGCGTCGGCGGTGGCGGCGGAGAGGTCTTGCGTTTCGGTCACGGAGCGATCATTGCGCATCGCGGGGCGTCCCGCTATCACTGTCGGGACATGGCGCGGTGTCCCGCCACTGCTGTTGGGCAGCTGTTCCGGTGGTGTTCACCAACACGGCACGTGTCGCCGGGCCCAGGCCCAATTCCATTGCGTAGCGCAGGTCGTCGGGGGTGTCGATGTCGCACCGCAGCCCGAGCCAGGAGCCGGATAGTTCAACGGCGCCGGAATCCCGATGCCGGGCAGCCGAATCCGCCCCGAACCGCGGATCGACGGGCACCCCGAATCCGAACAGCGCGCTGGTGCCGGTGTGATGGCGGTCGGTGACGAAACTGCGCGGATGCTCGCGCGCCCGGACTGTCGCTTCGGCCAGGTCGTCCGCGCGCAGGGCCGGTAGATCGCCTTGGAGTACGACGACGTCGTCGGCGCCCCGGGTGCCGATGGCGACGCGCAGGGCGTTGTTGAGGGGATCGGGGTGTCCGGGCGGCGTCGGGTCCGCGACGACGATCAGCCCGGCGCCGCGCACGGCGGCCGCGACATCCGCGTCCGGGGTGACCACGGTGATCGCCGGTGCACCGAAAACCGTCGCCGCGGCGCCGACGGTGTCCATCAGCATGGCCAGCACCAGCTCCTCGCGGCGTGGACCGGCGAACATCGGCGCCAGCCGGGTCTTGGCGGCGGCGAGCCGCTTGACCGCGATCACCACGGAGGTGTCGGGCGGCGTCCGGCTCATGTCGGCCATCCTGCCAGTGCCGCTCGGTACGCTGACGGGGCGCCAGAGTGGCGTGAACGGGAGGGCTCGGGCACAGATGACCAACGCGGTGGGCACGGCGACGGTGATGGGCGCAGGTTCCTGGGGGACGGCGCTGGCCAAGGTGCTCGCCGACGGTGGCAGTGACGTGCGCATCTGGGCCCGTCGTCCCGAGGTCGCCGAGCGGATCAACAGCACCGGACACAACGAGGACTACCTGCCGGGCATCGCACTGCCGTCGCGGGTGCGCGCGACCTCCGATCCTGCCGAGGCGCTCGACGGTGTGACGACGGTGCTGCTGGGGGTGCCCGCGCAGCAGCTGCGGCCGAATCTTGAGGGATGGATCCCGCTGTTGGCGCCCGACGCCACGCTGGTCAGCCTGGCCAAGGGCATCGAACTCGGCACGCTGATGCGGATGACACAGGTGATCTTGCAGGTCACCGGTGTGGATGCCGGTCAGGTGGCGGTACTGTCCGGGCCGAACCTGGCCATCGAGGTGGCCCAGGGCCAGCCGGCGGCGACGACCATCGCCTGTACCGACTCCGGCCGGGCGGTAACTCTGCAGCGCGCGCTGAACACCGGCTATTTCCGGCCGTACACCAACGCCGACGTGGTGGGCACCGAGATCGGCGGCGCTTGCAAGAACGTCATCGCGCTGGCCTGCGGGATGGCCGCCGGGGTCGGGCTGGGGGAGAACACCGCGGCCGCGATCATCACCCGCGGGCTGGCCGAGATCATGCGGCTCGGCATCGCGCTGGGCGCCCAGCCGGCGACGCTGGCCGGGCTCGCCGGGGTGGGCGACCTAGTCGCCACCTGCACCTCGCCGCGATCGCGCAACTTCTCCTTCGGGCAGCGGCTGGGCCAGGGGCTCACCGTCGCCGAGGCCCGGGCCGCGGGGGAGGGCCACGTCGCCGAGGGCGTCGCGTCGTGCGAGTCGGTGCTGGCGTTGGCGTCGAGCTACGGCGTCGAGATGCCGCTGACCGATGCTGTGCAGCGGGTCTGCCACCACGGGCTCTCGGTCACCGACGCGATTGCCCTGCTGCTGGGGCGACGCACCAAACCCGAGTGAGGCCACACGGTAGCCTGTCCGGTTGTGACTGCCGCGAGCCCGAACCCGGGACGTATCCGTGTTGCCGTCGTGTTCGGTGGGCGCAGCTCTGAGCACGCGATTTCGTGTGTCTCGGCGGGCAGCATCCTGCGCAATCTGGACCCGGAGCGGTTCGAGGCGATCCCGATCGGCATCACGCCCGACGGTTGCTGGGTGCTCAGTTCCGCGACCGCCGAGAGCTTGGCCATCGTCGACGGCACCCTGCCGCAGGTCACTGCCGACTCGGGCACCGCGCTGGCACTGACGGCAGATCCGGGCCGCCGCGGCGAGCTGCTGTCGCTGGGCCGCGACCCCGGTGCCGTGCTGGCCGCCGTCGACGTCGTTTTCCCGGTGCTGCACGGCCCCTACGGGGAGGACGGCACCATCCAGGGTCTGCTGGAGCTGGCCGGGGTTCCCTACGTGGGCGCCGGGGTGCTGGCCAGCGCGGCCGGCATGGACAAGGAGTTCACCAAGAAACTACTGGCCATCGAGGGTTTGCCGATCGGCGACCATGTGGTGTTGCGCCGTGACCGCGAGACCCTGAGCGACGACGAGCGGGAGCGGCTGGGCCTACCGGTCTTCGTCAAGCCGGCGCGCGGCGGTTCGTCGATCGGGGTCACCCGGGTCACCGACTGGAGTGCGCTGCCCGCGGCGGTGGCCGAGGCTCGCAGCCACGACCCGAAGGTCATCGTGGAGGCCGCGATCATCGGCCGCGAGGTTGAGTGCGGGGTGCTGGAGCTGCCCGACGGCCGGGTGGCCGCCAGTGAGCTCGGCGAGATCCGGGTCGGCGAGGTGGCCGAAGGTTTCTACGATTTCGCGACCAAGTATCTGGTCGACGCCGCCGAGCTGGACGTGCCGGCTGCCGTCGACGACGAGGTGGCCGAGGAGATCCGGGAGCTGGCGATCGCCGCGTTCCGCGCGGTCGACGGCCAGGGGTTGTCCCGGGTGGACTTCTTCCTCACCGCCGATGGCCCGGTGATCAACGAGATCAACACCATGCCGGGGTTCACCACCATCTCGATGTACCCACGGATGTGGGCGGCGTCGGGGGTGGACTACCCGAGCCTGCTGTCGGCGATGGTCGACACCGCGCTGGCCCGGGGGACCGGACTGCGCTGATCCGGGGTCTCAGAAAACGCGGAATCCGGCTGCGCCGGACTCTCAGAAACCGGGCGTGACACCCCGGCGGCGAGGGCGATCGAAGCTGTGAATCCGGCGGCGCCACGCGGGTGGATCCAGGTAATTTTCAGGTTTCCTGGCTCGGCGGCCCGGACGGCGGTTTCGGCGCCCGGACAGGGACGCACAGGCCGGTTGCGGTCTTTTTTCAGACTTTTTTCAGCTTGCTAAACATGTTGTGGCACAGAGTGATACGGCCATTTTCGAGACTAGTTCGGCGGACGTAGGCCTTTCGGGGGGCTGCCGCATCTGCTTGCATCCACAAATAGTTTGCTGTGCGCCGTGGACCAATAGTTAGGTAAGGCGTACCTATTGTTTCTCAGGTTCGCCTAAGCTAATTTTCAGTGTCGTCACGTTTCTGTGACATACCGAAAACTAGATGAGGAGATCCCTGGTGCAACGAGCACTACAGTCCGGGACGAGCACAGTCGCCGACCCGGCTCCCACGAGGTCGAGAAGCCGAAAGAAGAAGTTCGCCGCCGCCAGCGTCGCGTTCCTGGGCGCCAGCGCCATCGCGGTCACCCCGGTCGCCACCGGCCCGGAGCTGATGGCAGCTCAGAGCCGGTCGTACCAGCTGACCGCGTCCTACACCCCGAACCCGCTGGTGACGGATTCCCCCGACAAGGTGATCACCGGTGTCCTCGGGATCACCGGCAACAACCTGTCCGGGCTCGCGAACAGCATCATGGCGAACCCGTTCCCGCTGCTGACCCAGATCGGCGCGAACCAGCAGGGCTACCTGAACCGGATCACCGACGCGTTCGAAGCTATTCAGACGAGCTCGGAGGGCTTCTTCGACGAGGGTGTCGTGAAGAAGGACGCCGACGGCAACGATCTCCCCAGGACTGACCCCACGACCGGCCTGATCATCAGGGCCAACTTCTCGAAGGTCCCCGGGAACGGTTACCTGCACGGCCAGAACGCGTTGGCCTACCTCAAGGCGGGGAACATCTTCAAGGCGTACGAAGAGTTCAACGCCATGGCGCTGTACAGCAATACGGTCGCGGCCAGCAAGGTCGGCGGCCTACTGATGGATACGACCGTCGTGACCTCCTGGTACAAGGACAAGAGCGGCAATCTGACGACCAGTGCGGTGCGCTATGAGCTTCCGGATGGTTCCGTTAAGCTCCCGGACGGAACGCCGGTGACGAAGGACACGCCCGGCGCAAAAGAGGTGAAGAACGCCGTCGCCCTCCGGGAGGACGGCGTAACGGCCTACACCACGACGTCCACCGTCCGAGGCATTCCCGGCCAGATGGTCGAAAACGCCTCCAATCTGTTCAGCTCACTGATGAACAAGAACAACATCCAGTCCGGGCTCTTCTACTCGTCTTGGGCGGCCTTTGGCGGCGTACCCTATGAGGTTGCGCGGTCCGTGGACGCGATGGTTACCGCGATCAAAGAGCAGGACTTCCAGAAGGCATTTAACGTCCTGGTCAATGCTCCGATCATGACGGTTAACGCCCTGATCAACGGGTTCGACTACTTGCCAGATGACATAGTTAAGAACAGGGACGGCACCATTCCGAAGGATGCCAATGGCAACCCAATCCCGATCGCATCATGGCCGGGTTTGTTCGCGCCCGTGGGTATCAATGGTGCCACCGGCTCGCCGCAGCACCCCGGTGGCTTGATCTACCAGGCGATCTTCGGGATTCCCTCGGCTGGAGCTGGAGCGATCGACAACGATCCGGCCAAACCCGCCAGCCTGTTCAGTGGCCTGAACCTGGGCGGTCTGAACCTGGGCAGCCTGGGTAGCGGTCTGAACCTGGGCAGCCTGGGTAGCGGTCTGAACCTGGGCAGCGCGGGGTCGAGCTTCGACCTGTCCAACATCCTGTCGGGCTTCGGTTTGGACAAGATCCTGGGCTCGCTGTCGGGCATCACCGGCACCCAGCAGGCGAAGGTTGCTCTGGCAGCCGCTCCGGTTGCGGAACTGCCCGCCGCCGCGCCGGTTGTCGAGACCCCCGAGGTCAAGGAGAAGGTCGAGACCCCCGAGCTCGTGTCGAACCTCACGGTGCAGCGTGGAGCACTCGTGTCCGGCAACGGCGCCGACGCTGTCGACAGCAACGCCGAGGACAACAAGGGCGCCGTCGTTACCGAGCTCAAGAAGGAAGCCGAGGTCAAGAAGGACACTACGGTTGCCGAGGTGAAGAAGGATGACACCACGGTCGCCGAGGTGAAGAAGGACGACACCGCGGTTGCTGAGGTGAAGAAGGACGACACCGCGGTTGCCGAGGTGAAGAAGGAAGACGCGGCCAAGGAGCTGGCCCCCAAGCGCGGCAAGCTCAGCCTGCCGGGCCTGAAGGGCAAGAAGGGTCAGGCCCCGTCGTCCAACGGCGCCAACGACACCAACGGTGTCACCGGTGCCAATGAGTCCAACGGCACCACCGGCGTCTCCGGCACCAACGGGACCACCGGCGCCAACGACGACAACAAGGGCGCGGCCCACGAGACGAAGGATTCGAGCAACGACTCGAAGCCGGCTGCCTCGCAGGACAACGGCAAGAAGGACAACGCGAGCAACGGCAAGAAGGACAGCCCGCGCAAGGCGCGTCAGAACACCAAGCGGAACAAGGGCGGCAGCAACTAATCGCCTGACATCTGTTGCAGTAGCGGCCGGGCCCTCACCTTCGGGTGGGGGCCCGGTCCGCGTCTCAGCGAGCCGGCGTCGGATCGATCTTCTTGGGCGGCAACGTCTTCGAGATCGCCGTCGAGATCGCCGTGATCGGCTCCGCCCCGGAACCATCCGGCAGGGTCAGCGCCAGATACACCGGCCGATCCACCGCGTACCAGCTGGACAACCCGCTGTCGGACACCTGGAACCAGCTCACGCCGTTGACCACCTGCAGCGCGGAACCCACCCTGAAGTCCGCCGGCCGGTCCAGCCCGCAGCGCAGGATGACGCTGCTCTCGCTGGCATCGTTGCGCCAGGCCGCCACACCGGGGGGTACGGGAGCGACGATCTCGGCGGACTTGTAGTCACCGAGGGTGTCCGGCAGTGCTGCGAGCACGTCCCGGCACGACGGCGAATCGGCCTGCGGCGCCGGGACTGCCGCCACCGGGACCGGGCCGGTGTCGGGGGTGCGGCGCGCCGCGAACACCCCGACGCCTACCACCGTCGCCACTGCCAACCCCAGCGCGAGTGCCAGCACCGCCGTCGGCGGCCCGTCCCGCGGAGGGGTCTTGTCGATCGCGCCGTCGTCCGTTGCGGTGACAGGTGCCGCGTCGTCGTCCCGCTCGTCGCCCGGGGATTCCTCGTGCTGCGGATCGGCCACCGGATCTCCTCGTGCTCGGGCTGGGATACTTCGGGATGCGCCCGGCGCAACGCCGGATGCGCGCCAGCAGAACCTACCGCAGGTTGGGAGAACCGTGACCGACGCCAACGCCGACGACGGCCCGAGCCTGGCCGATGTCGGTGAATCCGCGGTGCTTGACGCCGTGATCGCGCAGCGGCCGCACCCCGTCGGCGTCCACGTCGGCCCCGGCGACGACGCCGCGGTGCTCGCCGCCCCGGACGGCCGCGTGGTGGCCTCCACCGACACGCTGGTCCAGGACCGGCACTTCCGGCTGGACTGGTCGACGCCGGAACAGGTCGGCCGTCGTGCCATCGCCCAGAACGCCGCCGACATCGAGGCGATGGGCGCCCGGCCCACCGGCTACCTGGTCGCGTTGGTCGCCCCCGCCGACACCACAGTGCACCGGGCCGCCGAACTGTCCCGCGGAGCCGCGGCGGAAGCGGCCAGGACCGGCGCCAGCGTCGTCGGCGGGGACCTGGTAGCCGGGCCACTGTGGACGGTGACGGTGACCGTGCTCGGCGACCTGGGCGGTCTCAGCCCGGTACTGCGGTCGGGGGCCCGGCCGGGGGATGTCGTCGCCGTCGCCGGGGAACTGGGCCGATCGGCCGCCGGATACCGGCTGCTGGCCGGCGGCGTCGCATTCGACGACCCGGAGCTTGCGGACCTGGTCGGCCGGTACCGGGTGCCGCAGCCGCCCTACGGACAGGGCCCGCTCGCGGCCGCCGCCGGCGCCAGCGCCATGACCGACGTCTCCGACGGGCTGGTC
Source organism: Mycolicibacterium insubricum (assembly GCF_010731615.1). Classification (NCBI taxonomy): domain Bacteria; kingdom Bacillati; phylum Actinomycetota; class Actinomycetes; order Mycobacteriales; family Mycobacteriaceae; genus Mycobacterium; species Mycolicibacterium insubricum. The sequence continues at coordinate 2,072,566 of NZ_AP022618.1, forward strand.
CGCGACCTCGGCGGACTCGCCGTCGACTCGCGGGTCGGTGTCGACCTTGACCGCGCGGCGCTGGCGCCGGATCACGACGCGCTGGCCGCCGCGGCGCGGGCCGTCGGTGCGGACGCCTGGGACTGGGTGTTCGGTGGTGGGGAAGATCACGCCCTGGTGGCCACCTTCGGCCTCGGCACCGAGCTGCCCACGGGGTGGCGGCCGGTCGGCCGGATCACCGCGGAGGCGGGGATCCGGGTGGACGGCCGGCCCTGGTCGGGCGCAACCGGCTGGGATTCGTTCGGATAGCGTTGGCACCCGTGACCACACCGCCGACCACCGACACCGCGCGTGCGGCGCGCCCGCTGGCCGAACTCGTCGACCCCGGCTGGGCCGCGGCGCTGGCACCGGTCGCCGACCGGGTCACCGAGATGGGTGCCTTCCTACGGGCCGAGAACGCCGCGCACCGCGGCTACCTGCCGGCCGGGGAGAACGTGCTGCGGGCCTTCACCTTCCCGTTCGACCAGGTCCGGGTGCTCATCGTCGGCCAGGATCCCTATCCCACGCCGGGACACGCCATGGGCCTGAGCTTCTCGGTGGCCCCCGATGTCCGGCCGGTGCCCCGCAGCCTGGCCAATATCTTCACCGAATACTCCGCCGACCTGGGGCTGCCCGCCCCGAGCAACGGCGATCTCACCCCGTGGGCCCGCCAGGGTGTGATGTTGCTCAACAGAGTGCTCACGGTCCGCCCCGGCACCCCGGCCTCACACCGCGGCAAGGGCTGGGAAACGGTCACCGAATGCGCGATCCGCGCGCTGGCCGACCGGCCGCAGCCCTACGTGGCCATCCTGTGGGGCCGCGACGCCGGAACCCTCAAACCGATGCTGGGCCCGCGCGCCGCGGTCATCGAATCGCCGCACCCGTCGCCGTTGTCGGCCTCCCGCGGCTTCTTCGGGTCGCGGCCGTTCAGCCGGGCCAACGCGCTACTGGCCGAGGGCGGCGCCGAGCCCATCGACTGGCGGCTGCCGTAGGGGTCCGTCAGACAGCGGAAAGGCGCCCCACCACCACAAGGTGACAGGGCGCCAGAACCGGGCCGTAAGAACTGGCCGTGCTCGGTTAGTTGAGCTCCTCATCGCGGCTCGGCTGGCGCCTCGCCGCTTGATCGTCGCTCAGCCGCGAACGACCTTGCCGGCCTTGATGCACGAGGTGCAGGCGTTGACGCGCTTCTTGTTGCCACCCGGGCGGTCCACCGAGTGGACGACCTGGATGTTCGGGTTCCAGCGACGGTTGGTCCGGCGGTGCGAGTGCGACACCGACTTGCCGAAGCCGGGAGTCTTACCGCAGATGTCGCAGACGGCAGCCATGTAGAACTCCTCGAAGTTGATAACTGGGGGCCAACAACCGGCAACGGGTGACCCGACAACCTGACCAGAATAGGTGAGGATGTGGATATCGCCAAAATCCCGACGTCGGGCTGTCGGCCCGGATGGCTAGGCTGGGCCGACAACGCCACGCTAGGGAAGGGGTCGGTGATGTCGGATCGTCGGCTCGACGGCGTCGCGCTGCGCGACTGGGCGCACGCCTGCGTCGGCGACCTGATCCGCCACACCGACGAGATCAACCGGCTCAACGTGTTCCCCGTCGCCGACTCCGACACCGGAACGAACATGCTGTTCACCATGCGTTCGGCGGTCGCCGCCTGCGACGTCGCCGGGGACCGCACCGCCGTAGACGAGGTGATGTCGGTGCTGGCCGCCGGGGCGCTGGACGGCGCTCGCGGCAACTCCGGGGTGATCCTGTCGCAGATCCTGCGCGGCTTCGCCGAGGTCACCGCCGAGGCCGTGGCACACCGGCAGTTGAGCGCACTGGACGCCGAGGTGTTCGGGGCGGGTCTGCGCCGCGGGGTGGCGACCGTGGTGGCCGCCATGGGCGGGGAGGCGATCGACGGCACCATCGTGTCGGTGTTGGCCGCCGCCGCCGACGCGGCCGAGCGCAGCGCCGTCGACGGCGACCCCCTGCCCACCACCGTGCACGCCGCGGCGACCGCAGCCGCCGCTGCCCTGGACGCCACCCCCAGCCAGCTGGCAGTACTGGCCGAGGCCGGGGTGGTCGACGCCGGCGGGCGCGGCCTGCTGGTGCTGCTCGATGCCCTCTCGGCTACCCTCACCGGCACCGCTCCGGTCCGTCCCGTCTACCGGCCCCAGGCCGCCGCCGATCCGGCCGCCAAGCCGACGGAGCTCTCGACCGCCCCGGCATTCGAAGTGATGTACACCGTCGCCGGTCTGGCTCCCGACGCCGAGAGCACCCTGCGCGGCCGGCTGGAACAGCTGGGGGATTCGGTGGTGATCGCCACCGCCGGCGAGCACAGCGACCACTCCGTGCACGTGCACACCGACGATGCGGGCGCGGCCGTCGAGGCCGGCCTCGACCACGGCTCCGTCTCACAGATCCGCATATCCGTGCTCAGCGCCGGCCAGCACGTCGCTCCGGCCGGGTGGTCCCGGGAGCGCACGATCCTCGCCGTCGTCGACGGCGACGGGTCCGCCGCGCTGTTCGAGGCCGAGGGCGCGACGATCCTGCGCTGCCACGACGATCCCCTCGACGGGTGCATCAGCGCCCACCGGCTGCTGCGCGCCGTCGTCGACACCGGAGCCGCCAAGGTGATGGTGCTGCCCAACGGCTACGTGGCCGTGGAAGAACTCGTGGCCGCCTGCACCGCGGCGATCGGCTGGGGTATCGACGTGGTCCCGCTGCCGACCGGATCGATGGTGCAGGGACTGGCGGCCCTGGCCGTGCACGATCCGGACCGCCAGGCCGTCGACGACGGCTACGCCATGGCCCAGGCCTCCGGGGCCACCCGCTACGGCTCGGTCCGGCTGGCCACCGAGGACGCCCTCACCTGGGTCGGGCCCTGCCACCGCGGCGACGGACTGGGCATCGCCGGCGACGAGGTGCTGGTGGTCCGCCACGACATCACCGCCGCCGCCCGCGGGCTGATCGACCTGATGCTCGGCGCCGGCGGCGAACTGGTCACCGTCCTGCTGGGTGACGGGGTCGACCAGCGCGTTGGGGAACTGCTCGCCGAACACGTGGGCCGTCATCACCTGGGCGCCGAACTGGTCAGCTACCGGAGCGGACACCGCGGGGATGCGGTCCTCATCGGGGTGGAGTGATGGCGACGCTCGACGATCGGCTCGACGCCGTACTGGGCGCCAAGGCCGCCGACAGCCTGGAGGAGCACCTCGGCCTGCGGACGGTCAACGACCTGGTGCGTCACTACCCGCGCAAGTACATGCAGGGCACCACCGTGCTCGACAACGACGCCCGGGAGCCCGAGCCGGGGGACCACGTCACCTTCGTCGAAGAGATCACCGACGTCGCCGTGCACCACACCAAACGCCCGCCGAACCGTGAATTCATGGTGGTCACCCTCGGTCACCGACAGCCCAAGCTCACCGCCACCTTCTTCAATGCCCGCTTCCTGAAGAAACTGCTCCTCAAGGATTCGGTGGTGATGATCTCCGGGGTGATCGAACGCAACCGCGGCGACCTGCGGCTCACCCACCCGCAGTTCCTGATCCTGAACTCCCCGGGCGGCGTCCACGACGGCAAGGGCAGCCGGTCCATGGTGAAGATCTCCGAGGCCGCCCGGGACACCGACGGCACCGTCGGCCTGGACGCCTTCCGCCGCGAGTCGCTGCCGATCTACTCCGCCACCGAGAAACTGCAGAGCTGGGACATCTACCTGTGCGTGCGCCAAGCGCTGGCCATGCTCGACCCGGTACCCGATCCGCTGCCCGAATGGGTGCGCCGACGGCTGAACCTGATGGGGGAGGACGAGGCGCTGCGGGCGATCCACCTGGCCGACAACGTCGAGGAACGCGAACGCGCGCTGCACCGCATCCGGTTCGACGAAGCCGTCGGGCTGCAGTGGGCACTGGCCGTGCGCCGTTACGGCGAAGACGCCCAGACCGGCCCTCCGGCACCCCCGCGGGATTCGGGCATCCGGGCGCAATTGTTGTCCCGCCTGCCCTTCGAACTCACCGGCGGGCAGCTCGAGGTGCTCGACGTGATCTCCGACCAACTGAGCAACCCGCATCCGATGAGCCGGATGCTCCAAGGCGAGGTCGGCTCCGGCAAGACCATCGTCGCGCTGTTGGCCATGACCCAGCTGGTCGACGCCGGCTACCAGTGCGCGCTGCTGGCACCGACGGAGGTGCTCGCCGAGCAACATGCCCGCTCGATGCGTGAGGTGCTGGGGCCGCTGGCGATGGCCGGTCAGCTCGGCGAAGCCGAACACGCCACCCGGGTCGCGCTGCTGACCGGATCGATGACACCCGCGCACAAGCGCGCCGTGCGCGACGAGATCGCCTCCGGCGAGGCCGGGATCGTCATCGGCACCCACGCGCTGCTGTCGGACACGGTGGAGTTCCACCGGCTCGGCATGGTCGTCGTCGACGAACAACACCGGTTCGGCGTCGAGCAGCGGGATACGTTGCGCGCCAAGGCCAGCGGTGGCATCACCCCGCACCTGCTGGTGATGACGGCCACCCCGATCCCGCGGACCATCGCGCTGACGGTGTACGGCGACCTGGAAATCTCCACGCTACGCGAGCTGCCCCGCGGCCGACAGCCGATCGCCACCAACGTCATTTTCAACAGGTGGCAGAAGGGCTGGCTGGACCGGGCCTGGGTGCGTATCCGGGAGGAGGTCGACGCCGGCCGGCAGGCCTACGTCGTCGCCCCCCGCATCGACGAGGACGACGCCGTCGAGCATCCCGACGACGGCGACACCGACGCCCCCCGCGACCGAGAGTCAACCCGCAAGGCCACCGCGGTGACCAATCTTTATGAACGACTGGGGATCCGCGAGCTGCGCGGACTGTCGCTGGGGTTGATGCACGGCAAGCTCAGCGCCGAGGACAAGGACGCCGTGATGGCCGACTTCCGTGCCGGCGACATCGACGTGCTGGTCTGCACCACCGTCATCGAGGTCGGCGTCGACGTGCCCAACGCCACAGTCATGGTGGTGATGGACGCCGACTGGTTCGGCATCAGCCAGCTGCACCAGCTGCGCGGCCGGATCGGCCGCGGTGCTCACCCCAGCCTGTGCCTGCTGGTCACCGAGCTGGCGCCGGATTCCAAGGCGGGACAACGTCTGTCGGCCGTCGCCTCGACGCTGGACGGCTTCGAGCTGGCCGATCTGGACCTGCAGCAGCGCCGCGAGGGCGATGTGCTGGGCCGTGACCAATCCGGTAAGAGTCTCGGGCTGCGGTTGCTGTCGGTACTGGAGCACCGCGACATCATCGAGGCCGCACGGCTGTTGGTCGACGAGATCGTCGCCGAGGGGGGACTGGTCGAGAACCCGGGGATGGACACCCTGGCGGCGGCGTTTCTCGCCGGCGGCCAGCGCAGCATCGAATACCTGGACAAGTCATGAGCCGGGACGCCGGACGGGCCCCGGTGAACCGGCGGGCGTTGCTGTGGCTGTTGGTGATTGCGATCCTCGCGGTGGTGGTTGCCGCCCAGACGGTCGGCGACTCCCGCGACCGCGCCGCGATGTTCGCCGCTCGGGCCGACGCACCCACCATGCCGACCGTCGCGCCGGGCACCGACGTGCTGGCCGGAATCGTCGTGCTGCCCCAGCGGGTGTACGTCTCCGACTATCGCCGCGCGGCGTTCGGCGAATCCTGGACCGACGACAGCGACGCACCCGGTGGGCACAACGGCTGCGACACCCGCAACGACATCCTCGAACGCGACCTGGTCGACAAGACCTACACCCATATCCGCAGCTGCCCGACGGCCGTGGCCACCGGCGTACTGCACGACCCGTACACCAACAGCGTCATCGATTTCACCCGCGGCGCCAAGATCGGCCAGTCGGTGCAGATCGACCACCTGGTGCCGCTGGCCTACGCCTGGGGCATGGGTGCGCGGGACTGGACCGATGTGCAGCGGGTGCGGTTCGCCAACGACCCGGCGAATCTGCTTGCCGTGCAGGGCAAGGCGAACCAGGACAAGGGCGCCTCGCCGCCCGCCGACTGGATGCCGCCGAATCACGCCTTCTGGTGCCAGTATTCGATGCAGTTCATCGCGGTGCTGCGCGGCTACGGCCTACCCGTGGACGCACGGTCCGCCCAAGTGCTGCGAGACGCCGCCACGACCTGCCCCACCGGCTGAGATCAGACCCGGAATGCCTACGGGCCGTCGTAGGTCAGCGGGTCCGGACGGTAGCGGGTTGCGTCGTCGAGACCGTTGAGCGTGGCCATGTCGGCATCGCTGAGCACGAAGTCGAAGACGTCGATGTTCTCGGCGATCCGCTCCGGCGTCTTGGATCGGGGGATGGCCACATTGCCCAGCTGCAGGCTCCAGCGCAGCAGTACCTGGGCCGGGGTCTTGCCGTAGCCGGCGGCCACCGTGGTGATCGCCGGGTGGTCCAGCAGATTCCCGACACCCAGTGGGCTGTACGCCTCGGTGACGACGTTCTTCTCGGCGTTGACCGCGCGCAACGCGGCCTGGTTCAGCAGCGGGTGCAGCTCGATCTGGTTCACCACCGGAACGGTGTAGACGACGTCGATGATGGTCTCCAGTGCCTCGGCGTCGAAGTTGGCGACACCGACCGAGCGCACCAGCTTCTCGTCGCGGCAGCGCAGCAGCCCGGCGAAGCTGTCGACGTAGGCACCCGGAGCGGTTCCCGGCCAGTGGATGAGATACAGGTCCAGGTAGTCCAGGCCGAGCCGCTCCAGGCTGGCGCGCAGCGCGGTCTGCGAGGAGGAGAGCCCGCGGTCGGCGTTGGCCAGCTTGGAGGTCACGAAGATCTCCGCCCGCGGGATCCCGGAGGCGGCGATAGCGCGCCCCACGGCGGCCTCGTTGCCGTAGGACGCGGCGGTGTCGATCAACCGGTAGCCCAGCTCCAGGGCGGTCGACACGGCATGTTCGGTCTCGGCGTCGGACAGCTCACCGACTCCCAGGCCGAGCACCGGCATGGTGTTGTCGTCGTGGAGTCCAACGGACGGAACGGGCGTGCCGGACATGTCACCTGCCTGGTCTCGGTGGGGCCGGCGCAGACGTCGCCGGCGGGAGTCAACGGAATATTAATCCGCGGTAGCCGCGCGCCCGTCAGTCGGTGCCAGATACGGTCGGTACCCGTGAGTACACACAATCCGGACCCCCGGCCCGCAGCAACGCTCGTCGGCGGAGCGCGGCGGTCATGACACGCCGCCGGCTGCCCGATCGGCTGCAACACCTGGTCAACCGCGCGGTGCCGCGGGTGCTCAGCGGCGTCCCCGGACCGGTCAAGCGGGTACTCAGCGGCGGCCGCGCGATTGTGGTCGACGGCAACACCCTCGATCCCTCGCTGCAGGCGTTCGTGCACGGTCTGCGGGTGGTGGGCCGGCCGTCGCTGGTCCTCGACGGCGACATCGCGACCAGCCGGCGCAACCTCGACGACGCCTCCCGCATCTTCGGCGGTCTGCCCGCACCGGTCACCGTCACCGAGGTCACCGTGGACGGGGGATCCGGGCCGCTGCGCGCCTGGCACTACCGCCCGGCCGACAACGGTGACGACTCCCCGCGCCCGCTGCTGGTGGCCTACCACGGCGGCGGATGGGTGCTGGGGGACCTGGAGGGCTGGGACGCCGGCTACCGGCAGATCTGCCGCGACGCCGACGTGCACGTGCTCAGTGTCGACTACCGACTGGCCCCCGAACATCCGGCACCGGCGGCCGTCGAGGACGCCCACGCCGCCTACCTGTGGGCCGTCGAACACGCCGCCGAACTGGGCGCCGATCCGACTCGGGTCGCCGTCGGCGGCGACAGCGCCGGCGGCTGCCTGGCTGCCGTCGTCGCCCGCCAAGCCCGCGACGCCGGTGATCCGGCGCCGGTGCTGCAGCTGCTGCTCTACCCGGTGACCGATATCGAGGCGACCACCCGGTCACGCACCCTGTTCGGCTCGGGATTCTTCCTCACCGGCGCCGACATCGACTTCTTCGAGCGCTGTTACCTGGGCGGGACGGACGTCAGCAGCGCCGATCCGCGGGTGTCGCCGCTGCTCACCGAGAACCTGCGGGGCCTGGCGCCGGCTCTGGTGATCACCGCCGGCTTCGACCCGCTGCGCGACGAGGGCATCGCCTACGCGAACCGGCTCGCCGAAGCGGGTGTGGACGTCGATTTGCGGGTCTACGGGTCGATGATCCACGGCTTCATGAACCTCAACGGCTTCGGCGGTGAGGTGAGCCGGGCCATCACCGACGTCATCTCCGCTTTGCGAGCACACCTGAGCCGCAGCTAAGGCGCCGGGGTCAGCCGGTACCCTGAAGGCTTCCGTAACCGAGCCGCCGCCGAGAGGACCACCGCAACGTGGCCAAGACACCCAAGCGCCCCGCGACCTACGACCTCAAAGCCGCAGATCGCCGGCGTGACCTGATGGTGAAGGTCGGCTTGACCGCGGTGGTCATCATCTTCGCGGTCGCCATGGTCTTCGTGATCCTGCACAACAAGGACAAGGCTGCGGAGAAGGCCAGCGGCGACGCGGCCGCCACCGCCGCCGAGCTGGCGATCCGCGCCGCCAAGCCCGATGTGCTGACCGCGCCGGGCAGCACCGAGCCCAAGGCCGTGCTGTCGCTCTACGAGGACTTCCAGTGCCCGCACTGCGGCCTGTTCGAGAAGAACTACCAGGGCACCATTGACAAGCTGATCGACAACGGCGTCGTCGCCGTCGACTACTACCCGGTCTCCATCCTCGGTGGCTATTCGACGCGCGCCTCCAACGCCGCCTACTGCGTGGCCGACGCGGACAAGAGCCCCACCAAGGACGTGTTCCGCCGCTTCCACTCCGCGCTGTTCGCCAACCAGCCCGCCGAGGGCGACCCGAACGCCCCCGACAACGACCGGCTGATCGAGTTCGCCCGCCAGGCCGGCGTCGCCGGTGAGGTGCCGGGCTGCATCAAGTCCGGCAAGTTCAACGCCAAGGCGACCGGCGCGGCCAAGCGCCTGGGCATCAAGGGCACCCCGACGGTGCGGCTCAACGGCAAGGACGTGGACTTCACCGATTCGGTCGGCAACTTCATCACCACCGACGCGTTCGTCGGCAAGATCCGCGAGGTCGTCGGCGATGCTCCCGGCCTGGCCGCCCTGAACAAGCCGAAGCCGTGACCGAAACCCCCGACGAGGCGAGCTCGGCGCCGCCGGAAGCGCCGGTGTCGGCCTGGCACGGGCCGACCGCGGGAACGCCTACTCCGGAGGCCCGCGCGGCCGCCCGGGTCGCCGAGAAGAACGCCGTCCCCGTCGGCATGCCGAGCGCCCTGTGGGTGCTGATCGCCGGGTTCATCGGGTTCGCCGCGTCGTTCACCCTGACGGTCGAGAAGATCGACATGCTGATCGACCCGCACTATCAGCCCAGCTGCAACTTCAACCCGATTCTGGCCTGCGGTTCGGTGATGGGAACGCAGCAGGCGTCGGTCTTCGGCTTTCCCAACCCCCTCATGGGCGTGGTCGCGTTCACCATCGTGATCGTCACCGGAGTGCTGTCGGTGGGGCGGGTCCGACTGCCGCGCTGGTACTGGTCGGGGCTGCTGGCCGGTCTCGCCATGGGTGTGGTGTTCGTGCACTGGCTGATCTTCCAGAGCCTGTACCGCATCAACGCGCTGTGCCCGTACTGCATGGTGGTGTGGTCGATCACCATCCCGCTGTTCGTCGTGGTCGCGTCCATCACCCTGCGCCCCCTGGCCGGCAACCCGGTCGCCCGCGTGCTGTACCAGTGGCGCTGGCCGCTGGTGGCGCTGTGGGTCACCGCGGTCATCCTGGCGATCCTGGTGCGGTTCTGGTATTTCTGGACCACGCTGATCTGACGGTGTTCGGTTGACCCGCATCATCGGCGGCGCCGCGGGCGGTCGTCGCATCGCCGTCCCGCCCCGAGGAACCCGCCCGACCACCGACCGGGTCCGCGAATCGATGTTCAACCTGCTTGCCGCGCAACGGGACTTCGACGGCCTGCGGGTGCTGGACCTGTACGCCGGGTCGGGTGCTCTGGGCCTGGAGGCGCTCTCACGCGGCGCGACGACGGCGGTCTTCGTCGAATCGAATTCCCGTGCCGCGGCGGTGATCTCCGCGAACGCGACGGCCGTCGGGCTCGACGGCGCGGTGCTGCGGCGCAGCAGCGTGGAGTCGGTACTGGGTGCCGCCGCCGAGACACCGGTGGACCTGGTGTTCGCCGACCCGCCCTATGACGTTGTGGCCGCCGCGATCGAGGCGAACCTGGTGCTGCTCACCGACAACGGCTGGGTGCACGACGGCACCGTCGTCGTGGTGGAACGCGCCTCGGCCGGGCCGCGGCTGACCTGGCCCGTCGGTTGGGAGCAGTGGAAGGAACGCCGCTACGGCGACACCCAGCTGGAGATCGCCGAATTCCGCGGGTGAGCCGCTACCTCGTTCACCCGGTCACGCCGTAGGTTCACCCGGACACGGTGAGCAGCAGCCGGACCAGCTCGGCCTGCCGGTGCGTACCGGTCTTGTCGAAGATGCGCTGCAGATGGGTGCGGACGGTGGTCAGGGACACCGACAGCTCCTCGGCGATCGGCGCCAGGCCGTCGCCGTTCAGCACCCGCATCGCCACCTGCGACTCGGCGCGGGTCAGCCCGTAGATCCGCCGCAACACCTCCACCGGCGGCTCGATCCGCCGGTCTAAGTCGATGAGCACGATCAGGGTGCCGCAGTCGTCGGCGGGCGTGGGCAGTACGTGCAGCAGGTACGGGCGCCGCCCGGACGGCCGGCAGCAGGCGACCCAGCCGCCGCCCGGGTCCCCGATTGGCAGGCCGGCGGCGGCCAAGATGGCTGTCTGCAACCGGTGGCGGGCCTCGGCGGATTCGGCGTGCAACCGCCCGGCCCGTCGCGCCAGCCCGTCATTGCCGTCCAAGATCCGGTCGGCTTCGGAATTCGCGTGCAGCACAGTGCCATCCCGGTCGAGTAGCAGCAGTCCGCGCTGAATCGCGTCGGCAGCACGCGCGGCGTCGTCGGCGTGCAGTACCCGGCCGTGCAAGTGCCGCTCGATGCGCAGGGCCTGTTGCACGTGCGGGACGAGTGCCGCGAACAACTGCGCACGGTCCGGCGTCTCGAATCCGGCGCCGTGCCCGGCGACCAGAAAGACTGCCGTTTCGCCCCCGGTTGCCAGCCGGACGAAGAATCCGCTCGCCATTCCGTGCGGGCGCAGCCAGTCGGCATCGAACTCGGTGCCGTCGCGGCGGGCGACGAGCGCCGCACCGGAGTGCAGCAGTCCGATCGGGCCGGTCTCGATCTCGGCCAACACGTAATCCACCCGGTGGTAGTAGTCGGTGTAGCTCGATCGCGCCTCGCCGGGCATGTCGCCGCACCGGGGCTGACGCCGGATGCCGTCGGAGACCACGACGGCCGCCGATTGGGCGTCGAAGAGGGTTCGGAGGTCGGCCATGGCCGCGGTCCAGTCCTGCGGGTCGAGGACGGCGGTCTGGATCCGTGCGGTTATCCGAGAAAATTCATCGACGGTGACCATGGTGACCCCCGGCCGCGAAGTATTGCGAGAATCGTAGTCTTGTTCCTCATCAATTTGAAGGATGTTCCCGGCATCGATCTCGGGTTTTCTGGTGACATGACACTGCCGAAAACCCGCCCGTCCGGACCGGTGCCGGTGGGAGCTGTCCGCGACGACGAATTCGACTGTGCGGCAATGCCATGGCCGCCGAAGAATCCGCTGCCCTATTTCCGGCGGCTCAAAGCTGCACGTTTCCTGCACACCGGCTGTGAGCAGCTCCGGGATGCCGGAGGGCCCGTCACCCTGGTGAAACTGGGGCCGAAATGGTTGATTCCCACCGTCGTCATCGTCACGTCCCCCAGCGGTGGGCATGACATGCTGGCCCGGTCGCCCGCGGTGATGGAGCGGGTCGCCGTGCACGACGAGATGCGGCGGCTGATGGGGGACAACCTGTTCGACCTCCGCTACGACCAGTGGCGGCCGTTGCGCCGGGCGCTGCAGCCGCTGTTCACCAAGCAGCACGTCGCGCAGTTCGCCGGACATATGGCCCGGGCCGCCGAAACTCTGGTCGACGGATGGCCCGACGGGGAGATCGTCGACCTGGATCACGAATGCCGGGCGGTGACGCTACGCGCGCTGGGCCGGTCGGTGCTCGGTGTCGACCTCGACGCCCACGCCGAGGCACTGGCCGGTTCGATGCGGGTGGCGCTTACCTACCTGATGGAGCGCGGCTCCCGGTCGACGGTTACCGGATTCCGGCCGGGACCCTGCTCATCTACGGCATCTATGCGGTCCAGCGTGATCCCGCACTGTGGGAGCGCGCGGAGGAATTCGACCCGCAGCGATTCCTGGGACCCGGGGCCAGGGCCTATGACCGTTGGCAGTACATCCCGTTCGGCGCCGGTCCGCGCAGCTGTATCGGTGACCATTTCGCCATGCTGGAGGCCACGCTGGCGCTCGCGACCATTGTCCGCCGGGTCGAGCTGACCTCCGGCGAGGACGACTTCCCGCTCGCGTTGCCTTTCACCATGGTCGCCGGCGCCCCCATCCCGACCGGCTGCCGGCGTCGCGCCGCGGCCTGACACCGTCGGGCCGGGTGCCCGGAGTACCGTCGTCATCCATGAGTGGAGCGGTTTGCCCGGGGTCGTTCGACCCCGTCACGCTGGGGCACGTCGACATCTTCGAGCGGGCCGCCGCGCAGTTCGACGAACTGGTGATTGCGGTGCTGGTCAACCCGAACAAGCGCGGCATGTTCAGCGCCGACGAGCGCATCGAGATGATCACCGAGGCGACCGCGCACCTGCGCAATGTCCGGGTGGAGTCCGGTTCCGGGCTGGTCGTCGACTTCGTCAAGGCGCGCGGGCTGACGGCGATCGTCAAGGGGCTGCGCACCGGCACCGATTTCGAGTATGAGCTGCAGATGGCGCAGATGAACCGGCACATCGCCGGGGTGGACACCTTCTTCGTCGCCACCCGTCCGGAGTACTCGTTTGTGTCCTCATCGCTGGCCAAGGAGGTCGCCACCCTCGGTGGCGATGTGTCGGCGCTACTGCCGGAGGCGGTCAACCGGCGGCTGCAGGCCAAACTCGGCTGATCGCGGGCGCGGAGAGAGTCGCGACACACCGGGTCAACCTCCATCGTCACAGTTGTCACACCATGCACACTGGTAACACCATTAACGCAAGCGTGGAGGCAACGCCGTGTACCGAGTATTTGAAGCACTCGACGAGCTGGGGGCCATCGTCGAAGAGGCCCGCGGCGTTCCGATGACCGCAGGCTGCGTCGTCCCGCGCGGTGACGTCCTGGAACTCATCGATGACATCAAGGACGCCATCCCCGGCGAGCTCGACGACGCCCAGGACGTCCTGGACGCCCGCGACGGGATGCTGCGCGACGCCAAGCAGCACGCCGACACCACCGTCACCTCCGCCAACGCCGAGGCCGAATCGACCCTCGGGCACGCCCGCGCCGAGGCCGACCGGCTGCTGGCCGAGGCCAAGGCGCAGGCCGACCGGATGGTCGCCGAGGCCCACGCGCACTGCGACCGAGTGGTCGGCGAGGCCCACGAGGAGGCCAACCGGCTGGTCACCACCGCCAAGCGCGACCACGAGTCGATCATGGCCCGGGCCCGCGCCGAGGCAGACCGGCTGGTGGAGAGCGGCAACATCTCCTACGAAAAGGCCGTCCAGGAAGGCATCAAGGAGCAGCAGCGGCTGGTGTCGCAGACCGAGGTCGTGGCCACCGCCACCGCCGAGGCCACCCGGCTGATCGACTCGGCCCATGCCGAGTCCGACCGGCTGCGCGGCGAATGCGATATCTACGTCGACAGCAAACTCGCGGAGTTCGAGGACTACCTCAACGGCACCCTGCGCTCGGTCGGCCGCGGCCGTCACCAACTGCGCACCGCCGCCGGCACCCACGACTACGTGCAGCGCTGAGCGCCGCCGCTCGGGGATTCTCGGCAACGTAGAATCTCCGGTTATGCCGGCTGCCAACCCCCTGCGGATCGACGTCGCGCGGCTGGGCCGACGCCCGGGCGCGCTGACCACGCGCACCGAAACGGTGCCCAGCCCCTCGCGCATCGGCCTGGACCACATCGCCATACCGGTCGGGGCGCCCATCCGGCTGGACCTGACGCTGCAATCGGTGTCCGAAGGTGTGCTGGTCACCGGCACGGTTGAGGCGCAGACGGTCGGCGAGTGCTCGCGCTGCCTGACCGAGTTCGACGGCGAGGTGGACATCGAGCTCACCGAACTGTTCGCCTACCCCGACAGCACCACCGAAGCCACCACCGAGGCCGACGAGGTCGGCCACCTCGTCGACGACATCGTGGATCTCGAACAGTCGATCGTCGATGCCGTCGGGCTCAAGCTGCCGTTCGCCCCGGTGTGCCGTCCGGACTGTCCCGGGCTGTGCCCCCAGTGCGGTGTCGCGCTGGCCGAGGCCGAACCCGACCACCAGCACGACGTCATCGACCCGCGGTGGGCCAAGCTGGCGGAGTTCCGCGCCGAAGCCGATGAATGACGACCGGGGGCCGTTGCTCGCCGCGCTGGGCGTGGACCTGCCCGAGGAACTGCTCACCCTGGCGCTGACGCACCGCAGCTACGCCTACGAGAACGGTGGGCTGCCGACCAACGAGCGGCTGGAATTCCTCGGCGACGCCGTGCTCGGGCTGACCGTCACCGACGAGCTGTACCACCGCCACCCGGACCGTTCCGAGGGCGATCTGGCCAAGCTGCGGGCCAGCATCGTCAACACCCAGGCACTGGCCGACCTCGCCCGCGGTCTGGCCGGAACCGGGCTCGGGGAGTTTCTGCTGCTGGGCCGCGGTGAACTCAACACCGGCGGAACCGACAAATCGTCGATCCTGGCCGACGGGGTGGAATCGCTGCTGGGCGCGGTGTACCTGGAACACGGCATCGAGGTGGTGCGGCGGGTCATCCTGACGCTGTTCGCCGACCTACTGGACACCGCACCCACCCTCGGTGCCGGCCTGGACTGGAAATCAAGCCTGCAGGAGCTCACCGCCGCCCGCGGCCTGGGCCCGCCCGGCTACCAGGTCACCTCGACCGGGCCGGACCATGACAAGGAGTACACCGCCGTCGTCGTTGTCGCCGGGGCCGACTACGGGCAGGGCATGGGCCGGACCAAGAAGGAGGCCGAGCTCAAGGCGGCCGCCGCGGCCTACACGGCCCTGGAGGCCGAACCGGCCGCCGGCTGATGCCTGAACTGCCCGAGGTCGAGGTGGTCCGCCGCGGCCTGCACACCCACCTGCTCGACCGCACCATCATCGACGTCAGCGTCGCCCACCCGCGTGCGGTGCGCCGGCACGACGGCGGCGCACCCGATTTGACCGCAAGGCTGCGCGGCGCCCGGATCGTCGGGACCGGGCGGCGGGGCAAGTATCTGTGGTTGCGGATCGCCGCCGCCGGCGGTGACGAGTTCGCCCTCGTCGTGCATCTCGGGATGAGTGGGCAGATGCTGATCGGCGGCGTCGGAAACCCCGGGCACATCCGGATCACCGCAGCGCTGAGCGATGGCATCCTGCTGAACTTCGTCGACCAGCGCACCTTCGGCGGCTGGCAGCTGGCCGACTTCGTGACCGTCGGCGGAGTCGAGGTCCCGGTGCCGGTGGCGCATCTGGCGCCCGACCCGCTGGATCCCGCCTTCGACCGGGATGCGGTGGTAAAGGTGTTACGCGGAAAGCACTCCGAGATCAAACGGCTGCTGCTGGACCAGACCGTGGTGTCCGGGATCGGCAACATCTACGCCGACGAAGCGCTGTGGCGGGTGGGCATCCACGGCGCCCGGCCCGCCGAGGTGCTGAGCAAACCGAAACTGGCCACGCTGCTGGATGCCGCCGCCGAGGTGATGACCGACGCGCTGGCCGCCGGCGGGACGTCGTTCGACGAGCTGTACGTCAACGTCAACGGCCAGTCCGGGTACTTCGACCGCGCCCTGGACGCCTACGGCCGGGAGGGACGACCGTGCCGGCGCTGCGGGGCGATCATGCGCCGGGAGAAGTTCATGAACCGCTCGTCGTGCTATTGCCCGAGGTGCCAGCCCCGCCCGCGCCGGTAGTCCGGCGATTCCGCCCCGATGGACAGGCAGCCGGCAACGTCGATGGTCGCGGCTGGGAAGATGGCGCTCATGACCGAACTGTGGGTGGAACGCACCGGGACCCGTCGCTACACCGGGCGCAGCTCGCGCGGCGCCGAGGTGCTGATCGGGTCGGTGGACGTCGAGGGGGTGTTCACCCCCGGCGAGTTGCTGAAGATCGCGCTGGCCGCGTGCAGCGGCATGAGCAGCGACCAGCCGCTGGCGCGGCGGCTCGGTGACGACTACGACGCCCGCATCGACGTGTCCGGCGACGCCGACCGGGACAACGAGGTGTACCCGGCGCTGGCCGAGACGCTGCGCATCGACCTGTCCGGGCTGACCGAGGCCGAAGCCGCCCGCGTGCACACCGTGGTGGCCCGCGCCATCGACTCGGTGTGCACCGTCGGACGCACCCTCAAGGCGGGCACCGAGATCACCTTCGAGATCGCCGACGGCCGGGACTGAGCCCGGCATGACAGCGCAGGTCCGGCTCACCGCCTGGGTGCACGGACGCGTCCAGGGCGTCGGTTTCCGCTGGTGGACCCGGGCCCGGGCGCTGGAACTCGGCCTCGTCGGCTACGCCAAGAACCAGCCCGACGGCCGGGTGCTGGTGGTCGCGCAGGGCCCCCGAAGCGCCTGCGAATCACTGCTGGCGCTGCTGCGCGGCGGCGGTACCCCGGGCCGCGTGGACACCGTCGTCGCCGATTGGGCCCAGGACACGACCTCGGTCAGCGGGTTTACCGAGCGGTAGCCCCCGCGACGGCACCGGTACGCTGGCACGCCATGCACCTCAAGAGTCTGACGCTGAAGGGCTTCAAGTCCTTCGCCGCGCCGACGACTCTGCGTTTCGAACCGGGCATCACCTGTGTCGTCGGGCCCAACGGCTCCGGCAAATCCAACGTCGTCGACGCGCTGACCTGGGTGATGGGCGAGCAGGGCGCCAAGGCGCTGCGCGGTGGCAAGATGCAGGACGTCATTTTCGCCGGCACCGCCAACCGGGCACCGCTGGGCCGCGCCGAGGTCACTCTGACCATCGACAACTCCGACAACGCGCTGCCCATCGAATATTCCGAAGTCTCCATCACCCGCCGGATGTTCCGCGACGGCGCCGGCGAGTACGAGATCAACGGCACCAGCTGCCGGCTGATGGACGTCCAGGAACTGCTGAGTGACTCCGGCATCGGCCGGGAAATGCACGTCATCGTCGGCCAGGGCCGGCTTTCCCAGATCCTGGAGTCCCGCCCCGAGGACCGCCGTGCGTTCATCGAGGAGGCCGCTGGCGTCCTCAAGCACCGACGCCGCAAGGAAAAGGCCGTCCGCAAGCTCGACGCGATGGCCGCCAACCTGGCCCGGCTGACCGACCTGACCACCGAGCTGCGCCGCCAGCTCAAGCCGCTGGGCCGCCAGGCCGAGGTGGCCCGACGGGCCGCCACGATCCAGGCCGACCTGCGCGACGCCCGGCTGCGGCTGGCCGCCGACGACCTGGTGCGACGCCAAGCCGAGTTCGCCGGCGTCGGTGATACCGAGGCCGCGCTGCGCCGCGACCACGACGAAGCTGCCGCCCGGCTGGCGATCGCCGCCGAGGAACTGGCCGCCCACGAATCGGCGGTGGCGGCGCTGACCCGCCGCGCCGAGGCTGCCCAGCAGGCCTGGTTCCGGCTGTCCGCACTGGCCGAGCGGGTCAGCGCGACGGTCCGCATCGCCAGCGAACGCGCCCAGCTGCTGGAGGCCGAACCGGTCGCGCACACCGGGCCGGACCCCGACGCCCTGGACGCCGAGGCCGACGAGGTCGCCGCCTACGAAGCCGAGCTGCTGGCCGAGTTGGCCGAGGCGCGCGAACGCGCCGAATACGCCCGCGCCGAGCTGTCCCAGGCCGAGGCGATGGCGGCCGAGGCCGAACGCGCCCATCTGGCTGCCGTCCGGGCCGAGGCCGACCGTCGCGAGGGGCTGGCCCGGCTGACCGGGCAGGTCGAGACGATGCGGGCCCGCGTCGAATCCATCGACGAGCGGGTCGGCCGGCTGACCGAGAACATCGAGGAGGCCGCCGACCGGGCCCAGGCCGCACAGGCCGAATTCGAGACCGCGCAGAGCCGGGTCGGTGAGCTCGACCAGGGCGAGGCGGGCCTGGATGAACAACACGAGCGCATGGTCGATGCGCTGCGGGTGGCCGACGAGCGGGTGGCCGAACTGCAGGCCGCTGAACGCGCCGCTGAACGTGAGGTCGCCTCGCTGCAGGCCCGGATCGACGCCCTGTCAGTCGGGTTGGACCGCAAGGACGGTGCGGCCTGGCTGACCGAACACCACGGCGAGCCTGGCATTCTCGGCAGCCTGGCGACGCTGGTGAAGGTGTCCGCCGGCAACGAGACCGCGCTGGCCGCGGTCCTCGGATCGGCCGCCGACGCGCTGGCCGCCGACGGCGCCGAGACCGCCCGTTCGGCCGTCGCCGCGCTCAAGGCCGCCGACGGCGGCCGCGCGGCGATCGTGCTGGGCGACTGGCCCGACGTCACAACCGCCGACCTGCCCGCCCTGCCCGCCGGTGCCCGCTGGGCCCTGGATCTGGTGGAGGTCCCTGGGCGACTGCGCGGCGCGCTGACCGCGATGCTGGACCGGGTTGCCGTCGTCGAGGATCTGTCCGCCGCGCTGGCGCTGGTCGCCGCGGCGCCGCAGCTGCGCGCGGTGACCCGCGACGGTGACCTGGTGGGATCCGGCTGGGTCAGCGGCGGTTCGGACCGCAAGCCGTCGACGTTGGAGATCACCTCCGAAATTGACCGGGCGCGAACACAATTGGAAGCTTCCGAGGCGCAGGTCGAGCGGCTGGCGGCGGCGCTGGCCGGTGCGCTGGCCGAACAGCAGTCCCGTCGGGATGCCGCGGACCAGGCGCTGGCGGCCCTCAACGAGTCCGACGCCGCGATCTCCTCGATCTACGAGCAGCTGGGCCGGCTGGGCCAGGCCGCGCGTGCCGCCGAAGGGGAGTGGCAGCGCCAGATCCGCAACCGTGACGAACTGGAGGCCGGGCGCGCCCAGACCGTCGCCGAGCTCGCCGAACTGGAGGCCCGGCTGCACGGCGCCGAGACGCTGCCGGCCGAACTGGACGACGAGACTGCCGACCGCGAGCAGCTCGCCATGGTTGCCGACGCGGCGCGCGGCGCCGAGGTGGAGGCCCGGCTGGCGGTGCGCACCGCCGAGGAACGGGCCAATGCCGTTCGCGGCCGGGCGGATTCGCTGCGCCGACAGGCCACCGCCGAGCGTGAGGCGCGGCTGCGGGCGCAGCGGGCCCGGGTGGCCCGCGAGCGGGCCGCCGCGGTCGCCGCGGCCGTCGCCGACTCCGGCCGCCGGGTGGCCGAGCGGTTGGCCGCCGTCGTCGCCGTCGCCGCGGCCCGCCGCGACCAGTGCACCGCGCAGCGCACCGAACGCGCGGCCGGGCTGACCGCGGCCCGCGCCGAGACCGATTCCCTGAGCGCCCGGATCGCCGCGCTGACCGACTCGCTGCACCGCGACGAGGTCGCCAAGGCCCAGGCCGCGCTGCGTCTGGAGCAGTTGGAGCAGATCATCCTGGAGCAGTTCGGGCTGGCACCGGCGGACCTGGTCGCCGAGTACGGCCCCGACGTCGCGCTGCCGCCGACCGAGCTGGAGATGGCCGAATACGAGCAGGCCAAGGAGCGCGGCGAGCAGGTCACCGCGCCGGCGCCGATGCCGTTCGACCGGCCCACCCAGGAGCGCCGCGCCAAGCGCGCGGAAAAGGAGCTGGCCGAGCTGGGCCGGGTGAATCCGCTGGCGCTGGAGGAATTCGCCGCCCTGGAGGAGCGCTACAACTTCCTGTCCACCCAGCTGGAGGACGTCAAGGCCGCCCGCAAGGACCTGCTCGACGTGGTCGAGGAGGTCGACGCCCGGATTCTGCAGGTGTTCACCGAGGCCTACGCCGACGTGGAACGCGAATTCACCCAGGTGTTCGCCTCGCTGTTCCCGGGCGGGGAGGGCCGGCTGCTGCTGACCGACCCGTCGGACATGCTGACCACCGGCATCGAGGTGGAGGCCCGCCCGCCGGGCAAGAAGGTCAAGAGGCTCTCGCTACTGTCCGGCGGCGAGAAGTCGCTGACCGCGGTGGCCATGCTGGTGGCGATCTTCCGGGCCCGGCCGTCGCCGTTCTACGTGATGGACGAGGTCGAGGCCGCCCTCGACGATGTCAACCTGCGCAGGCTGATCGGGTTGTTCGAGCAGTTGCGGGAGCGTTCGCAGCTGATCGTCATCACCCACCAGAAGCCGACGATGGAGATCGCCGACGCCCTCTACGGCGTCACCATGCAGGGCGACGGCATCACCCAGGTCATCTCCCAGCGGCTGCGCGGGCAGGACCTCGTGCCGTCGGGTACCGGGGGCGAACCGGCCGCGTAGCGGGATCGATGCGCCAGGCCCGCTGCGCGAAGCCTCCGTTCCTCCGGCTTCGCTTGCGACCTGGCGGCCTGGAACAATATCGGGATGCCAACGCAAGCGTGGATTGCCATCGCGGTCGTCGCGGTCCTGATCATCACCGTGCTGATCGTCGGGCTGGTGCGGTACCGCAGCCGGACCATCAGCCTTGAGCCCCGCCCGGACACCCCGATCGACCGTTCGGGCGGCTACCAGGCCGGCACCGGCTTCAGCTTCAGCGAGGGCACTCGCGACGGCGCGACGGCGACCCTGGACCCGTCCGGGCTGCCCGGGGTCGGTGACGACGCCGCGGTTCCCCGCGATGCGCCCAAGCGCACCATCTCCGACGTGCGGCTGCCCGAGCCGGAGGTGGCGGAGCCGGTCGTCGAGACCGAGGTCGTCGAGGTCGCACCCGTCGCGCCGGCACCGCAACTGGACACCATCGCCCCCACCGAGGGCCGCCTGGACCGGCTGCGCGGGCGGTTGGCGAAGTCGCAGAACGCGCTGGGCAAGAGTGTGCTCGGGCTGCTCGGCACCGGGGATCTCGACGAGGACTCCTGGCAGGACATCGAGGACACCCTGCTGATCGCCGACCTCGGGCCCACCGTCACCGCCGCGGTGGTGGACGAGCTACGCGCCAAGTTCGCCGCCAGCGGTGCGCGCACGGGTGCGGAAGCCCGCGCCGTGCTGCGCGAGGCGCTGATCGCCCAGCTTCATCCCGAGTTCGACCGCTCCATCCGTGCGCTGCCGCACGCCGATGCACCGTCGGTGCTGCTGGTGGTCGGCGTCAACGGGACCGGAAAGACCACCACCTGCGGCAAGCTGGCCCGGGTGCTGGTCGCCGACGGGCGCCGCGTCGTGCTGGGCGCAGCCGACACCTTCCGCGCCGCCGCCGCCGACCAGCTGCAGTCCTGGGGCTCGCGCGTCGGGGCCGAGGTGGTCCGCGGCGCCGAGGGCGCCGATCCGGCCTCGGTGGCGTTCGACGCGGTGAGCTCGGGGATCGCCGCCGGCGCGGACGTCGTCGTCGTCGACACCGCCGGGCGGCTGCACACCAAGACCGGGCTGATGGACGAGCTGGGCAAGGTCAAGCGGGTGGTCGAGAAGCGGGCCGTGGTCGACGAGGTGCTGCTGGTGCTCGACGCCACCATCGGCCAGAACGGTCTGGCACAGGCCAAGGTGTTCTCCGAGGTCGTCGACATCACCGGGGTGGCGCTGACCA
Source organism: Mycolicibacterium insubricum (assembly GCF_010731615.1). Classification (NCBI taxonomy): domain Bacteria; kingdom Bacillati; phylum Actinomycetota; class Actinomycetes; order Mycobacteriales; family Mycobacteriaceae; genus Mycobacterium; species Mycolicibacterium insubricum. The sequence goes on from NZ_AP022618.1 coordinate 2,094,276, forward strand.
AGCTGGACGGAACCGCCAAGGGCGGCATCGTATTCCGGGTTCAGCAGGACCTCGGCGTGCCGGTCAAACTGGTCGGCCTCGGCGAGGGGCCCGACGACCTGGCACCCTTCGAGCCGGGGGCGTTTGTGGACGCACTGTTGGGCTGAGCGCGCAGCGCGAGGCCCAGACAGTGCGAATCGGCCCGGCGCTGTTGGGTTAGCTACCGCGCCGGGGTGACCCGGATGTTGATGCTCTTGGCCAGTGGCTGGTCGCTCTGCGCGCTGTAGTCGGCATGGCCGATCAGCACGTTCATCTCCGGCATGTACCCGGCCGCACTGCCCTTGGGGGTGTTGTATGCGATCGCCCGGTAGGACCGCAGCTCCCGCTGGGAGCCGTCCTTGCACGTCGAGACGATGTCGACCAGCGAACCGTCGGGGATCCCGCGTTCGGCCATATCGGCGTCGTTCATGAAGATCAGTTCGCGGATGTTCTTCACCCCGCGGTAGCGGTCGTTGTTGGCGTAGATGGTGGTGTTCCACTGGTCGTGCGAGCGCATGGTCTGCAGCACCAGCATGTCCGCCGCCGGCGGCCGCACGTCGTGCAGCGGCGCGCTGGAGAACTCCGCCTTGCCCGATCCGGTGACGAACTCCCGCTCCCGGGCCGGCTGCGGGATCCGGAAGCCCAACGGTTTGCGGATCAACTCGTTGAAATCGGCGAAACCGGGCAGCACCACGGCCATGTCGTCGCGGATGCGGTCGTAGTTCGCGGTGTACTCCTCCCACGGGATCCGGCTGTGCGGCAACGTCGCCCTGGCCATCCGCGCGATGATCTCCGGTTCCGAGCGCAGATTCTCCGACGCCGGTTTCTTCCGGCCGACCGACAGGTGCACCATGCTCATCGCGTCCTCGACGGTCTGTCCCTGCAGGCCGTCGCGCTGAATGTCGCGCTCGGTGCGGCCCAGGCACGGCAGGATCAGCGCCTTACGGCCGTGCACCAGGTGGCTGCGATTGAGTTTGGTGCTGACCTGCACGGTCAGCGCGCAGCGCGCCAGCGCCGCGGCGGTGAAGTCGGTGTCCGGCGCGGCGAGCACGAAGTTTCCGCCGAGGGAGACGAACACCTGAACGTCGCCGCGGTGCATGGCCGCGATGCTGCCGACGGTGTCCAGGCCCGGCGTGCGCGGGCAGGTGATGCCGTGGTGGGCGTCGAGGGCGTCGAGCAGCCCGGTCGGCGCGTGATGGTCGATCCCGCAGGTGCGGTTGCCCTGGACATTGCTGTGTCCGCGCACCGGCGACGGCCCGGCGCCCGGACGGCCGATGTTGCCGCGCAACAGCAGCACGTTGGCGAATTCGCGGATCATGTCGACCGCGTGCTCGTGCTGGGCGACGCCCAGGCACCAGCTGATGATCGTCTTGTCGGACTGCACATAGAGCGCGCCGAGTCGGCGCAACTGCTGTTCGGTCAGCCCGGACTGCTCCACCAGGTCCGCCCAGGAGGTGGCCTGCACCAGCGCCCGGTACTGCTCGAGGCCGGTGGTGTGCGCGGCGATGAACTCGTTGTCGAGCACGCCGGGGTCGGTGTCGGCGGCTTCAAAGACCACTTTCGCGATCGCGCGCATCATCGCCATATCGCCGCCGGGGCGGACCTGCAGATCCCAGGTGCCGGTGGGGCTGGATCGCAGCAGCGCCATGTCCAGGAAGTCATGCGGCACGATGGTCCGGGTGGCGGCGGCCTCCACCAGCGGGTTGACGTGCACCACCTGGGCGCCGTGCTTGACCATCTCCATCAGCGACGTAAGCATTCGCGGGGCGTTGGACGCCGCGTTGACCCCGAGAAGCAGCAGCAGATCCGCCTCGGCCCAGTCGGACAGATCGGTGGTGCCCTTGCCGGTGCCGATCGAGGCATTCAGCGCGCGCCCGGACGCCTCGTGGCACATGTTGGAGCAGTCCGGCATGTTGTTGGTGCCGAATTCGCGCATGAACAGCTGGTAGAGGTAGGAGGCCTCGTTGCTCAGCCGGCCCGAGGTGTAGAACGTCGCCGCGTCGGGGGTCGGCAGCGCGCGCAGTTCCTCGGCGATCAGCGCGAACGCGGCGTCCCAGGAGATCGGCACGTATTTGTCCAGGTCGGCGTCGTAGACCATCGGGTCGGTCAGCCGTCCGGCGTCCTCCAACTCGAAATCGGTCCACTCGGCCAACTCGGTGACGGTGTGGGCGGCGAAGAACCACGGCCCGACGCGCTTGTGCGTCATCTCCCAGGTGACGTGTTTCATGCCGTTCTCGCAGATGTCCAGCCGCAGCCCGTGCTGGTCGTCCGGCCAGGCGCAGCCCGGGCAGTCGTAGCCGGCGATCGGGTGGTTCATCTTCAGCGTCGCGAGCGGCCCGGCGATCGGCTCGCGCTCGCGGGCGATCACCTTGCCCACCGACATCGCCGCGCCCCAGGCCGCCGCCGGGTGGTGGTAAGGCCGCTGCGACCAGCCGCGGTCGGTCGGTGGCCCGTACCCGCCCTGCCGGGGCCGACGCGACATCAGCCCGGTGGGCTTCTCCGGCGGCGGGAGCGCCTCGTCGCGCTGCTCGGCGGGGTTGTGCTGGATGTCGGTCATGGCAGTGCTCCTTCAGCTCGCCTGGCTGTGGCCGGGGCGCCCGCGCGGATGCGGTGCGGGTGGCTGTAGACGTTCATCGAGCGTCCGCGCAGGAAGCCGACCAGGGTCAGCCCGGCCGCTTCGGCGAGTTCGACGGCCAACGATGACGGGGCGGACACCGCGGCGAGGAACGGGACGCCGGCCATGACGGCCTTCTGTACCAGCTCGAAGCTCGCCCGGCCGGAAACCTGTAGGACGCACCCGCGCAGCGGGACCCGGTCGTTGAGCACGGCCCAGCCGATGACCTTGTCGACGGCGTTGTGCCGGCCGACGTCCTCGCGCAGCACCAGCAGCTGTCCGGTCGCCGCGTCGAACAACGCGGCGGCGTGCAGGCCACCGGTGCGGTCGAATATGCCCTGGCGTGCCCGGAGCTCGTCGGGGAAGGTGGCCAGCCGCGTTGCATCCAGCACGGCGGCGTCGGCCGCGACGTCGTACTGCGAGACGGTCTCGATCGCGTCGATGCCGGCCTTCCCGCACACTCCGCAGGAACTGGTCGTATAGAAGTTCCGTGTGGCCTCGGGCGCCGGCGCCGAGGTGCCGGGGGACAGCGTGACGTCCAAAACGTTGTAGGTGTTGCCGCCGCCACCGGTGCCCGGTCCGCCGCAGTGGATGGCGGAGCGGAATTGGTCCCCGCGGGCGATGACGGCTTCGGAAACCAGGAATCCAGCGGCGAGCTCGACGTCGCTGCCGGGCGTGCGCATGGTGACGGCCAGTGGGCGACCGCCGACCCGGATCTCCAGCGGCTCTTCGACGGCCAGGACGTCCGGGACGCGGTCCTCACCGACACCGACGACGATTTTCGTCACCGGGCGTCGCGCCGTGATACGCCCCATGCGGCGAGGTTACTCCCGGACCATCGGGTGCCGCGAACGGACGCGTAACGCCACCGAAACGAACCTCGCGTATCCATTCACCTCGGCGAAACATCAGCGCGCCGTCGTGGAAACAACAGCTGGGAATTCTCTTGGTCAGGTCGACGGCACAGCCGCGACGTGGCTGAAGGAGGACGGCGCGCGTGGATCACTATCCGATACTCGGGACACCGAACACCGGTGACACCGCCTGGTTGCTGGTCAGCGCCGCGCTGGTGCTGCTGATGACTCCGGGCCTGGCCTTCTTCTACGGGGGCATGGTTCGCGCCCGCGGTGTGCTGAACATGATCATGATGAGCATCAGTGCCATGGGCGTGGTGACCGTGCTGTGGGTGCTCTACGGCTATTCCATGACGTTCGGCAACGACGTGGGCAGGCTGTTCGGCAACCCGGCCCAGTTCTTCGGCCTGGAGGGACTGCTCGGCGGCAATGCAACCGACACCACGCAGATCCCGCTGATGGGCACCGTCCCGGCAACGGTGTTCGTGGCATTTCAGCTGATGTTCGCGATCATCACCGTCGCGCTGATCTCCGGTGCGGTCGCCGACCGGCTCAAGTTCGGCGCCTGGCTGGCGTTCGCGGCGCTGTGGGTCACGGTGGTGTACTTTCCCGTCGCGCACTGGGTCTTCGACGCCGACGTCAGCACCGACGACGGCTCCGTCGTGCACCACGGTGGCTGGATCGTCAACCAGCTCAAGGCGATCGACTTCGCCGGCGGTACCGCGGTGCACATCAACGCCGGTACCGCGGGCCTGGTCCTGGCGATCATTCTCGGCAAGCGCCTCGGGTGGCCGCGGCTGCCGATGCGCCCGCACAACCTGCCGTTCGTGATGCTCGGCGCCGGACTGCTGTGGTTCGGGTGGTACGGCTTCAACGCCGGCTCGGCCGCCTCGGCGAACGGCACTGCCGGCACCACGTTCATCACCACCACCGTGGCCACCGCCGCGGCCATGCTGTGCTGGTTGCTCACCGAGCGGATCCGGGACGGGCACGCCACCTCGCTGGGCGCCGCCTCGGGCATCGTCGCCGGCCTGGTCGCCATCACCCCGTCGTGCTCCTCGGTGAACGTGCTGGGCGCACTGGCCATCGGTGCGGTCGCCGGGGTGGCCTGCGCATTGGCCGTGGGGCTCAAGTTCCGCTTCGGCTTCGATGATTCGCTCGACGTCGTCGGCGTGCACCTGGTCGGCGGTATCGCCGGCACCCTGATGGTCGGCCTGGTGGCCACCAAGGAGGCACCGGCCGGTGTTGCCGGACTGTTCTACGGCGGCGGATTCGACCAGTTGTGGCGACAGGCCGTCGGCGTCGTGGTGGTGCTGGCGTATTCGGCGATCGCCACCGCTATCTTGGCCTTGATCATCAAGTACACGATCGGACTTCGGCTCGACCGCGAGGAGGAATCGGCGGGCATCGACGAGGCCGCTCACGCGGAGACGGCCTACGACTTCGCCGCAGCCGGCGCGGGGTCGGTCATCGGACGACACAGTGCGCAGGAGTGAGGGAGAACATGAAGCTGATCACCGCAATCGTCAAGCCGTTCACGCTGGAAGACGTGAAGACCGGGCTGGAGGAGGCCGGCATCCTGGGGATGACGGTCAGCGAGGTCCAGGGCTACGGCCGGCAGAAGGGCCACACTGAGGTCTACCGCGGCGCGGAGTACTCGGTGGACTTCGTGCCGAAGGTCCGCGTCGAGGTCATCGTGGATGACGCGGCGGTGGACCGGGTGGTCGACATCATCGTGGCCGCCGCGCGTACCGGCAAGATCGGCGACGGCAAGGTGTGGGTCAGCCCGGTGGAAACGGTGGTGCGGGTGCGTACGGGGGAGCGTGGGTCCGACGCGCTCTGATCAGCGCGACAGGCGACGGCGCACAGAGGCCCCGCTGTCCCGGTTCGAACCAGAAGGGAGACACCGATGGCACATTCGGCCAAACCCGCCACCGAGTTGGTCGCCGCGGTCGACAAGCTGGTCGCCGGGGAACGGCACCTGAGTGCTCCGGAACTGCGGATGGCGCTGCGGGATCTGTACGAACTGTGGTTGACCGGCAAGGCCAACGAACTGGGCATCACCGAAACCAGTGGCATCGCCATCGTGGCGACCGGCGGCCTGGGCCGCGGCGAGATGGTGCCCTACACCGACCTCGACCTGATGCTGCTGCACGACAACCTCGACTCGGAGCAGATCTCGGAGATCGCCGAGGCTCTCTGGTATCCGTTGTGGGACGCCAACATTCGCCTCGACCACAGCGTCCGCACGGTCCCGGGGGCGTTGACGGTGGCCAATGCAGACCTTAGCGCGGGGATGGCGATGCTGGAGGCCCGGCACATCGCCGGTGACAGCGAGCTGTCGAAACTGCTGATCGGCGGGGCCCGTCGGGCCTGGCGAACCGGCATCGCGTCGCGGTTCACCGAGCTGGTCGATTCCGCGCGGGCGCGCTGGGAACGCAGCGGTGAGATCGCCCACCGCGCCGAACCCGACCTCAAACTCGGTCGCGGCGGTCTGCGCGACGTGCAGTTGCTCAATGCGCTGGCCATCGCGCAGCTGGCCGACGGGCCGCCCCTGCGCACGGCGGCCGAACCGATCGGATCGCTGGCCGAGGCGCAGTCGGCGCTGCTGGATGTGCGCACCGAACTACACCGGGTTTCCGGCCGGGGCCGCGACACCGTGCTGGCGCAGAACGCCGACGAGATCGGCGCGGCGCTGCACATCGGCGACCGCTTCGACCTGGCCCGCATGCTCTCGGATGCGGCCCGCACCATCGGTTACCACGTCGACGCCGGGATCCGCACCGCGTCGAACAGCCTGCCCAAGAGGGGTTTTGCCGCTCTCCGCCGTCCGGTGCGCCGGCCACTGGACGAGGGGGTCATCGAATACAGCGGCGAGGTGATGCTGGCCCGGGATGCCCGACCGGAGCGCGACCCGGGGCTGATCCTGCGGGTGGCCGCCGCCTCGGCGTCCACCGGTCTGCCGATCGCCGGTGCGACCCTGGGCCGGCTGGTGGAATCCGCACCCGCGCCGCGGTCGCCGTGGCCGTCGTCGGCGCTCAACGACCTGCTGGTGACGCTGTCGGCCGGTCCGGCCACGGTGAGCACCATCGAGGCGCTGGACCGCACCGGGCTGTGGGGCCGGTTGTTCCCCGAATGGGGCGCGGTTCGCGACCTGCCGCCGCGTGATGTTGTGCACATCTGGACCGTCGACCGGCATCTGACCGAAACCGTTTCTCGCGCAGCGGCATTGACCACGCAGGTGGCGCGACCCGACCTGCTGGTGCTGGGTGCTCTGCTGCATGACATCGGCAAGGGCCGCGGCGGCGACCACAGTGTGCTCGGCGCCGAGCTGGCCGCCGCGGTGGGGCAGCGGATCGGCCTGTGGCCATCGGACATCGACACCTTGACCAAGATGGTGCGCCATCACCTGCTGCTGCCGAGTACCGCCACCCGCCGCGACCTGGCGGACCCGGCCACCATCGCCTCGGTGGTCGACACGCTCGACGGCGACGGTCAGTTGCTGGAGCTGCTGGCCGCGCTGGCCGAGGCCGACGGGCAGGCCACCGGGCCGGGGGTGTGGGGCGACTGGAAGGCATCGCTGATCGGCGACCTGGTGCGCCGCTGCCGACTGGTGCTCGCCGGTGAATCGCTGCCGCAGCCCGACCCGATCGACCCGGCGCTGGTGGAGCTTGCCTCCGACGGCGAGGTGCACGTCCAGCTGGAGCCTACGGATGGCGAGGACTACACGGTCACCGTCGTCGCGCCCGACGTTCGCGGTGTGCTCTCCCGCTCGGCCGGTGTGCTGGCGCTCAATTCACTACGGGTACAGGCGGCCTCGGTGAACAGCGTGGCCGGCTCGGCGATCGATACGTTCCGGGTGGTGCCGCACTTCGGTGCGCCGCCGGCCGCCGAACTCCTGCGCCAGCAACTCGGCCTGGCACTGTCCGGCGGCCTGAATGTGCTCGATGAGCTGGCCCGCAAGGAACGCGACGCCACCGAGGGCCGCCGTCAGGACCGGACCCGCGCTGCCGTGCCGATCAACACGCCGTCGGCGCCGCCCCGGATCCTCTGGCACCCCGGGACCGGGGACCAGTTGGTGGTCGAGGTTCGCAGTGCCGACGCGACCGGCTTGTTGGCCGTGCTGACGTCGGTCTTCGAACGCGCCGGTGTGGACGTGGCCTGGGCGAAGGTCACCACCCTGGGATCCACCGTGATCGACGTGTTCGCCGTGACGTTGCCCGCCGACGCCGACGGCGCGATGCAGCAGCGACTGGAGGCTGAGCTCTATGCCGTGCTGCCCGCGCCGCCGGTGGTCAAAGCGGCCAGTTGAGTCGCGGGCGGTCTGAGCGGGTGCATCAGGGGATCAGGATGTAGCTCATTCCGGGTACGTCCTTGACAATCCGGTTGTTCTCCTTGTTGAAGCCCTTGGTTCTGTACCCGTTTGCCTCGGTTCCGCCGGCGCCGTAATTCATCTCGGTGATGTTGATGTAGCGGCCATCGGAGCGCTTGTCGACGCTGTTGACCCAGGCCACGTGGCCCACACCGCCCACGACCGACGGCTCGAACACGACGACGGATCGCGGCTCGGCGTCGAGGACGACCTTCCAACCGCGGGCGCGGGCGTCATCGTCCCAATACATGGCATGGCGCGTCTCGTTGAGGTAGTAACCCGCATTTCTCTTGACGAACTCCTGGGCACCGTAGGTGCAGTAGCCGGCATAGCCCGCTGCATACGGGTTGCTGCCCAAGGTCTGTCCCTTCGGACGGCCGTTCGTTGCGGCCACCGGTGCCGGCGTGTTGGCCGGTGCCGGGTTGTCGACCTTGGAGCAATCCGGTGCGACCGCGTTGAACGTGCCGGTATCGATGTCGACGTCGCCGACGTAGTGACCGTCGGAGGTCCGGTACCAGAGGTTGTCCCACCCGCCGTTGGGCAGGTTGAAGCTGAAATAGCCCTTGATGGACTGGCCGCGCTTGGAGCAGACCAGGGTCAGCTTCTGACCCGCCTCGTACCAGCCGTGCTGGGTGGACTTCAGCGTGGCGTCGGTCATCCGCTGCGTCTTGACCTTGGCGGTGCCGGTGGCAGCATTGGCTGGGGCGGCCAGGGCCAGGGCCGGAACGGCGAGGGTGGCCGCCAGGCCGGCGGCTAGGCCGCGCAGCAGCCGCCTCCGTCGTGCGGTGGTGGTCGAAGACGATGAGCCGTGGAACATGGGATCCCCCTGGTGGTTTGCGGTGAGTCTTGCTCGGAACATCTGTCTCGGTGCGCGTGCTGTTAGCGGAAAATGTGCGCTGACGGGGTGATTCATCCGTTCGTACGACAACGCGCGACGAGTTCTGGCTCAGCCGAAGTACTTCGCCGGGTCGACCCGGCCGGCGTACCCGTTCTTGAAGTCCGGCCTGAGCGGCAGGACTTCGAAGTGCAGATGCGGGCCCGTCGAATTTCCGGTGCTGCCGGTGTAGCCGATCAACTGCCCCTTCTTCACGGCCTGACCGTTGGAGACTTTGATTCCACCATTGTTCAGATGTGCGTACCCGGTGTATTTGTCGGAGTGCTTCAGCAGGATGCAGTTCCCGGCCTGCCAGCCCATCCAGCTGTTGTTTCGGCCGTCTCCTGCGAACGTCACCGTCCCATCGGCGGCGGCGTACACCGGGGTGCCGACCGGCGTCGGGTAGTCGATGCCGTTGTGCCCGCTTCCGCCGAACCCGCGGCCCTGCGCCACATTATTGAGAGGAAGCCGCAGGCTGCCGCCCGCCGTCGGAGCCGGCGCGGCGTTGCTCGTCGGTGCGGGGTTGTCGAGCGCGGAGCACTCCGGGCCCAGCGCGTTCTGGGTGCCGGTCTCGATATCGACGTCGGCGACGTAGTGCCCATCGGCGGTTCGGTACCAGAGGTTGTCCCACCCGCCGTTGGGCAGGTAGCGGCTGAAGTACCCCTGGACGGACTGGCCGCGCTTGTGGCAGACGAGGTTGAGCTTGTCGCCAACGCTGTACCAGCCCTTCTGGGTGGACTTCAGCGTCGAATCGGTCATCTTCTGCGTCTTGACCTTGACGGTGCCGGTCTCGGCATTGGCCGGCGCGGCCAGAACCAGGGCGGGCACGGCCAGGGCTGCGGCCAAGCCGGCGGTGACGCTGCGCAGCAGGTGAGGCCGTCGGGCCGTCGTTGCCGTCGAGATGGATGACCGATCGAACACGTGAACCCCCCTGAAGGTGTGAAAAGACTGTCAGGAACATCATCGGATCCTGTGAAGATCCTGTTAGCAGGAGGGTGGAACCCGGGGTTCGATTCATCCGTTCGTACGACCACCGCCGGATCGAACCGGCCCCGCGTCGGCGGGCAAGGGCGGGTGCAGCGCGGTGGCCGCCGCCGTCGGCACCGCCGGTCCGGCCGGTCGCGATAGGCTGGCCCTCGTGTTTGAATCCCTCTCCGACCGGTTGACCGGTGCGCTGGCCGGGCTGCGCGGCAAGGGTCGGCTGACCGACGCCGATATCGATGCCACCGCCCGCGAGATCCGGCTGGCGCTGCTGGAAGCCGACGTCTCGTTGCCCGTCGTCCGCGAGTTCATTGCCCGGGTCAAGGAACGGTCCAAGGGCGCTGAGGTCTCCGGCGCGCTCAACCCAGCCCAGCAGGTCGTCAAGATCGTCAACGACGAGCTGATCGGGATCCTCGGCGGACAGACCCGCCAGCTCGCCTTCGCCAAGACCCCACCGACGGTCATCATGCTGGCCGGTCTGCAGGGTGCCGGTAAGACCACGCTGGCGGGCAAGCTGGCCAAATGGCTCAAGAGCCAGGGCCACAACCCGCTGCTGGTGGCGTGTGACCTGCAGCGCCCGGGCGCGGTCAACCAGCTGCAGATCGTCGGCGAACGCGCCGGGGTCACGGTGTTCGCGCCGCATCCCGGCACCGCGCCCGAGGCCGTCGAAATCGACGGCGCCGGCCCCGGTGACCCGGTCGCCGTCGCCGCCGCGGGCCTGGCCGAGGCCAAGGCCAAGCACTTCGACGTCGTCATCGTCGACACCGCCGGCCGACTGGGCATCGATGACGTGCTGATGGCCCAGGCCGCGGCCATCCGCGACGCCGTGTCACCCGACGAGACGCTGTTCGTCCTCGACGCCATGATCGGCCAGGACGCGGTGGCCACCGCCGAGGCGTTCGGCGCCGGTGTCGGCTTCACCGGTGTTGTGCTGACCAAGCTCGACGGCGACGCCCGCGGTGGTGCGGCGCTGTCGGTGCGCGAGGTCACCGGCGTGCCGATCCTGTTCGCCTCCACCGGCGAGAAGCTGGAAGATTTCGACGTCTTCCACCCCGACCGGATGGCGTCGCGCATCCTGGGCATGGGCGACGTGCTCACCCTGATCGAACAGGCCGAGCAGGTCTTCGACGCGCAGCAGGCCGAGGAGGCCGCCGCCAAGATCGGCAGCGGCGAGTTCACCCTGGAAGACTTCCTCGATCAGATGCTGGCCATCCGCAAGATGGGCCCGATCGGCAACCTGCTCGGCATGCTGCCCGGCGCCGGTCAGATGAAGGACGCGCTGGCCGCCGTCGACGACAGCCAGCTCGATCGGGTGCAGGCCATCATCCGCGGCATGACCCCCGCCGAGCGGGCCGATCCGAAGATCATCAACGCGTCGCGCCGGCTGCGCATCGCCAACGGCTCCGGGGTCACCGTCACCGAGGTAAATCAGCTGGTGGACCGGTTCTTCGAGGCCCGCAAGATGATGACCCAGATGGTCGGCGGACTCGGGATTCCCGGTATCAGCCGCAAGTCGAACAAGAACCGCAAAGCCGCCAAGGGCAAGAGCAAAGGCAAGGGGAAGGGCCGCGGCCCGACGCCGCCCAAGGCCCGCAGCCCGTTCGGCCCCGGCATGCCGGCCGGTTTCCCGGACCTGTCGCAGATGCCGCCGGGTCTGGATGAATTACCTCCCGGGCTGGCCGGTTTCGACCTGTCGAAGCTGAAATTCCCCGGACAGAAATAGGTTTCGACGACGGGAGGTCGGCCGTGACGGCTCTACACGTGCGCGCCACCGCGCTGCCGGATGAGTCGCCGGTCGACTGGTGGATCGCCGACGGCGTGCTGTCCGCAGAGCCGATCGCCAGTGCCACAACGGTTTTCGACGGAGGCTGGATCGCTCCGGGGCTGGTGGACGCGCACTGCCACATCGGTCTCGGAGTGCACGGCGGGACCACCCTGGAGGAGGCGATCGAGCAGGCCGAGACCGAACGCGGCGCCGGCGTGCTGCTGATCCGCGACGCCGGAGTGCCGATCGACACCCGCAGCCTCGACGACCGCTCTGACCTGCCGCGCATCATCCGCGCCGGTCAACACCTGGCCCGGCCCAAGCGCTACATTCCCGGTCTGCCGATAGACCTGGAGGACGAATCCCAGCTGCCCGAGGCCGTGGCCGAACAGGCCCGCGCCGGCGACGGTTGGGTGAAGCTGATCGGTGACTGGATCGACCGGGGTGTCGGCGATCTGGCGCCGCTGTGGTCGGATGCGGTGCTCGTCGAGGCGATCGCCGCCGCACATGCCAACGGGGCCCGGGTGACCGCGCACGTCTTCGGTGAGGACGCTCTGCCCGGATTGATCAACGCCGGCATCGACTGCATCGAACACGGCACCGGCATCACCGACGACATCATCGCGTCGATGCTCGACCACGGCACTGCGCTGGTGCCCACGCTGATCAATATCGACAACTTTCCCGGAATCGCCGAGGGCGCCGGGAAGTACCCGGTGTACGCCAAGCACATGCGCGACCTGTACGCCACCAGCGCCGCGCGCATCGGTGCCGCGCACGAGGCGGGGATCCCGATCTACGCCGGGACCGACGCCGGCGGGATGATCGCGCACGGCCGGATCTCCGAGGAGATCGCCGCGCTGAACCGCATCGGGATGAGCCCGCACGACGCGCTCGGCGCGGCGTCCTGGGATGCCCGGAAGTGGTTGGGGCAACCCGGTATCGAGGACGGAGCGCCCGCAGACCTGGTCTGCTACGCCGAGGACCCCCGTCGTCCCGGGGGACCGGGGCGCCCGGATCTGGTGATCTTGGGCGGTCGGGCTTTCCGCTGACCGCGGTGCCTAGCGCCCTTGGGCGAAGCCCCAGTCCAGCAGGCCGGTAGCCTGGTCCCACATGTCGCCGGTGCTCTTCATCAACACCACCGCCAGGGTTCGGCCGTTGCGCTGGGCGACGGTGACGAACGTGTGGCCGGCCAGATCGGTGTAGCCGGTCTTACCGGCGATGTCACCCGGATAGCGATCGAGCAGTTTGTTCTGCGCGGTAAGGGTTTTGGCCCCGCCCCGGCCATCGGGGAACTGGGTGGTCCGCTGGCCGAAGATCTGCGCGATGATCGGGTACTGGATGGCCGCCCGGTAGATGACCGCCAGATCGTGTGGCGTGGTGACGGTTTCGAAGCCCGGCCCGTCCAGACCCGACGGCGACATGGCCCGGGTACTCGTCGCGCCCACGCTCTGGGCCTTGGCCGTCATCCGGGTGATCGCCGACCGGTAGCCGCCGAGCATGTCACCGAGCAGGTTCGCGGCATCGTTGCCGGAGACCATCAGCAGGCCGTCGAGCAACTGCCGTGCGGTGTAGACCGCGCCGGGAACCAGCCCGACACAGGAACATTCGACCTTGGTGTGCGCAGTCGTCGCGCGCACGGCGACATTGGGATTGAGGTTGTCCAGCACCGTCATCGCCAGCAGCGCCTTGATGGTCGATGCCGGCGCGTAGCGACCGTTCGGGTCCTTGCTGGCCAGGATGGAGCCGGCGCCCAGGTCGGCCAGCAGCCACGCCTTCGCCGCGGCGTCGGGGGCGGTGAGCGCGGTGGCGGCGTCGGGGGCGGCCGTCGCGGTGGGGGAGCCGACGGCGAGCAGCAAAGCGGTCGCCACCAGCGCGAGCCCGCGGCGGACGCGCGCGACGGCAGGCACACCCATCCCGCCGACGCTAATCAGCGCACATCACTCGCGGACAGCGGTGGCGTTGCGATTCGGACTCACCCCGGTGCCTGTCAGGGCCCTTCCGCGGAGCTCGTCGCTCAGAAGTGGATGGTGGGTTCCACAAGTGGTCTGTCGAGCGTGCTGTGGGGAGCGAGCGACTTGCGTACCCCGGTGGCCTGAAACGGGTACGCCCGTGGCGTGAGTTCGGCCCCAAGCCGCCGTCAACAGCTGTGCGGTACCGGCATCGTCCCGGTTACAGCGTGCCGATCCCCGGGCCTTGGCCCTGGGCGAAGCCCCAGTCCAGCAGGCTGGTGGCCTGATCCCAGTAGCTGGGCCCGCCCTCGCGAACCAGGCCGTACATCATCGCGATGACCAGCCGACGGCCGTCGCGCGAGGCGGCGCCGACGAACGTCTTGCGGGCCAGATCGGTGTAGCCGGTCTTGCCGGCCAGGAAGCCCGGGTAGCGTGCCAGCATCTCGTCCTGGTTGACCAGCACCCGGTCACCGCCCTTGGCCGGGAACGTCGCGCTGTGCTGGGCCATGATCTCGGTCAGCACCGGATACCCCATAGCGCCGCGGAAGATCACCGCCATATCGCGCGGGGTGGACCACATGTCGATGCCCGGCCCGTCGATACCCGACGGGCTGCCCACCCGCGTCGATGTCGCGCCCAGCGCGGCGGCCTTGGCGTTCATCTTGGCCACGGTGGCATCCATCCCGCCGAGCAGGTGCGCCAGGGTGTTGGCGGCGTCGTTGCCCGACACCAGCAGCAACCCGTCCAGCAGCTGGCGTGCGGTGTAGGTCTGGCCGGGCGCCACCCCGGCGCAGTTGCATTCCACCCGGGTGTCGGCGGCGTCGGCGACGACCGTGGCGTCCAGCGGCACCTCGTCGACGACGACCTGGGCCAGCAGCGTCTTGATGGTGCTGGCCGGGCCGGACCGGTTGTTCTCGTTGCGGCCGGCCAGGATCTCACCGCTGTCCAGATCGGCGACGATCCACGCGGTCGCCGGCCCGTCCAGCACGCCGACGCTGGCCTGCGGCTGCGGATCAGCCGGATCGGCGAGGGCCGGCGGCGCGGCGGTCAGCAGCAGACACAGGGATGCGGTGGCGGCAAGCAGTCGGCGCATGAGGATTCACGGTAGAGCCTGACAGCGGCTCAATACACATCGCGCAGGTAGCGGTGGTTGCGCATCAGGTCGTTGACGAACGCGTGGGCGCCGTCGGCATCCAGCCCACCGCCCTGGGCGACGACGGTGTGCAGCGTCCGGTCGACGTCGCGGGCCATATGGGTCGCGTCGCCGCAGACATAGAGGTGGGCACCGTCGGTCAGCCAGCCGTACAGCTCGTCGGCGTGCTCCAGCATCCGGTGCCACACGTATTCCTTCTCCACTCCGTCGCGGGAGAACGCCAGGTCCAGCCGGGTCAGCGTGCCGGACGCGGTGAATTCCTCCAGGTCCTCGCGGTAGAGGTAGTCGGTGGCACGGTGCCGGTCACCGAAGAACAGCCACGACGACCCGGTGGCCCCGACGGCCTGACGCTCGGCCAGGAAGGCCCGGAACGGTGCGATACCGGTGCCGGGCCCGACCATGATGATCGGCACATCGGGGGCGGGCAGCCGGAAGTGGTTGTTGGGGCGCAGGTACACCTCGACGCTCGACGTCCGGTCGGCCAGGAAGGTGCTCGCGGTACCGGCGCGATCGCGGCCGTCGCGGGTGTAGCGCACCGCGGCGACGGTCAGATGCACCCGGCTCGGATCAGTCAGCGGTGACGAGGCGATCGAGTAGTCCCGGGGCGCCAGCGGGCGCAGCGTCGCCACCACCTCCTCGGCGCTGAGCTCCGCGACGTCGAGCAGGTCGACCAGGTCGCGGCCGTACAACCACGCCGTCAGCCGGTCACTGTCGGTGCCGGTGAGCACCTCGCGAATCTCGGCGTCGCGAGTGCGGTCGGCGACCAGGATGCGCAACTCCCGCGACGGCGAGCGCAACTCCGCGGCGGCCAGCAACTGCGACAGCGACTGATCGTGGCCCTCGGGAATCCGGTCGCCGGGTTCACCGAGGCGCTCCAGCACCGCATCGACCAAGGCGGGATCGTTGAGCGGTTGCACCGCCAGCGAGTCCCCGGCCTGGTACGCGATGCCCGAGTCGCCGAGATCGAGCTCGAAGTGCCGGACCTCCTTGTCCGAGCCGGGGCCGGTGAGTAGCCGGTTGACCGCCACCCGCGCCCGGTACGGGTGGCCACGGTCCCAGGACGTGCCGTCGGCCCGCGCCGGTTCGGGGTCGCCGGTGGCTGCGGCAGTCGATGCCGACTGGGCGAGTTCCTCCCCGCCGCCGGCAGCGGTGACCTCCGCCGTCAGCAGCTTCACCACGTCGCTGATCCATCCGGCGGCCTGGCCGTCGAGATAGCAGTCGTACTCCGTCCGGGGCACCAGCCGCACCCCACCGAGCTCCTCCAGCCGCTCATCGATGATCCGGCTGGCGTTGTTGTACAGCGGATAGGAGCTGTCGCCAAGGCCGGCGACGGCGAAGCGCAGCCCCTCCAGGGCCGGGGCGTCGGCAGCAGACAGGGACTCCCAGAACAGTGCGCCATTGTCGGGCAGTTCCCCGTCGCCCCAGGTAGAGGCCACCACGATGAGGTGGGTGCACGACGGCAGGTCCGTCGGCGCCACCTCGTTGAGCTCGACCTCTGCGACGTCGATCCCGGCCGCCTGGGCGGCCTGGGCGAGCTGGTAGGCGACGTACTCGGCGCTGCCCATATCGCTGGCGTAGCCCAGGACGAGCGAGAACCCCGCTGATTCCGACACCGCGTTCCCTTCCCGTCGAATTAGGGAGACCTTACTTTGTCGTTTGGTTCCGGCGGTGCCTCCGTAGCCCGTTGCTGCGTCGCCGAACCGCGCAAGTTGGTTGCGGGCGGTCCCGGCTTCACTCCGGCTTCGCCGGCACTCGCTGCGCTCGCACCACCTCCGCCTGCGCTCGCCGAACCACCCGTGTTGGTTGCGGGCGGTCCCGGCTTCACTCCGGCTACGCCGGCACTCGCTGCGCTCGCACCACCTCCGCCTGCGCTCGCCGAACCGCCCGTGTTGGTTGCGGGCGGTCCCGGCTTCACTCCGGCTTCGCCGGCACTCGCTGCGCTCGCACCACCTCCGCCTGCGCTCGCCGAACCGCCCGTGTAGTTGAATCGGGGTGTGCTGAGCCTCCAGGAGATCTCCGACCGGCTGGAAATCCAGCAACTTCTGATCGACTATTCGACCGCTATCGACGGCCGCAACTTCGACGCCCTCGACGCCGTCTTCACCCCCGACGCCTATATCGACTACCGCGAATCCGGCGGGGTTGACGGACAGTTCCCGCAGGTCAAGGCCTGGCTGGCGGAGGTGCTGCCGAACTTCCCGGCCTACTCGCACATGCTGGGCAACGTCGACATCCGGCTGTCCGGCGACACCGCCACCGCCCGCACCATCTGCTTCAACCCGATGGTGCTCAACGCGGAGACCAAGCAGCTGCTGTTCGTCGGGCTCTGGTACGAAGACGCACTGATCCGCACCGCCGAGGGCTGGCGGATGACGCGTCGCGTCGAGGTGAAGTGCTTCGACAAGCTGCTGTGACCGAGGTCGTGCTCTCGGCGATTTCCGGCCGGGGTGCCCACTCTGGCAGAATGAGCAGCCGTCTGCCCCCGGCCACGGCCGCGCGGTGGTCACACACGTGAGGCAAAACCGGATCCGGGCACTCGGCCCGGCATCGCCGAATTGCAGCGTGGCAATTTTCTAGGAGAAGTTTCGTACATGGCTGTCAAGATCAAGCTCACCCGGCTCGGCAAGATCCGCAATCCCCAGTACCGCATCATCGTCGCCGACTCCCGCACCCGTCGCGATGGCCGCGCCATCGAAGTGATCGGCCGGTACCACCCGAAGGAAGAGCCCAGCCTGATCGAGGTGGACTCCGAGCGCGCCCAGTACTGGCTCGGTGTCGGTGCGCAGCCGACCGAGCCCGTCCTCGCGCTGCTGAAGATCACCGGTGACTGGCAGAAGCACAAGGGCCTGCCGGGCGCCGAGGGCACCCTGAAGGTCAAGCCCGCCAAGCCGTCCAAGCTGGAGCTGTTCCAGGCCGCGCTGGCCGAGGCCGACGGCGCCCCCTCGGGTGCGGCCGTCACGCTGAAGAAGAAGTCCAAGAAGGCCGAAGCCGAGGAGGCCCCGGCCGCCGCCGAGGCCCCGGCTGAGGAAGCCGCAGAGCAGTGAGCACCGTCGTCGTTGACGCCGTCGAGCATCTGGTTCGCGGCATCGTCGACAACCCCGACGATGTGCGGGTCGACCTGGTGACCAACCGGCGCGGCCGCACCGTCGAGGTGCACGTTCACCCCGATGACCTGGGCAAGGTCATCGGCCGCGGCGGCCGCACCGCGACCGCGCTGCGGACCCTGGTCGCCGGGATCGGCGGCCGGGGCATCCGCGTCGACGTCGTGGACACCGACCGGTAGCAGCGATGGAGCTCGTCGTCGGGCGGGTCGCCAAGGCGCACGGTGTCACCGGCGAACTCGTCGTCGACGTCCGCACCGACGATCCCGACCTGCGGTTCACTGCGGGGAAAACACTGCGGGCCAAAGGGTTCCGCGGTGCCCCTGATCGGGATATGACGATCGAATCGGTTCGCCCGCACGCCGGCCGGCTATTGATACGGCTGGCCGGCGTCGCCGACCGCGACGGCGCCGACGCCCTGCGCGGCACCCTGTTCGTGGTCGATTCGGCCGAGCTGCCGCCGATCGCCGACCCCGACGAGTACTACGACCACCAGCTCGAAGGGTTGGCGGTGCGCACGGTCGACGGCGCCGACGTCGGGCGCGTCGCCGAGGTTCTGCACACCGCTGCCGGTGAGCTGTTGAGCGTGAAAACTCCTGACGGAGCCGAGATTTTGATTCCGTTCGTCACCGCCATCGTCCCGACGGTGTCGCTGGCCGACGGCGTGGTGCAGATCGACCCACCCGACGGCCTGCTGACTCTGGCCGACGGCTCCTCCGAGCCGGACTGATCCTCGCCGTGCGGATCGACGTCGTCACCATCTTCCCGGACTACCTCGCGCCATTGCGACAGTCCCTGCCGGGCAAGGCGATTGCCACCGGCATCGTCGACCTGCGCGTGCATGATCTACGCGAGTGGACGCACGACGTGCACCGCTCGGTGGACGACTCGCCCTACGGCGGTGGCCCCGGAATGGTGATGAAGGCCCCGGTCTGGGGTGAGGCCCTCGACGAAATCTGCACCGAGGAAACACTTCTGGTAATCCCGACACCGGCCGGGCGGCTGTTCGACCAGGAGACCGCGCACCGGTGGAGCGCCGAGTCGCATCTGGTTTTCGCCTGCGGCCGCTACGAGGGCATCGACCAACGGGTCGCCGACGACGCCGCCCGGCGGATGCGAGTCGAAGAGGTGTCCATCGGCGACTACGTGCTGGCCGGGGGAGAGTCGGCGACGCTGGTCATGGTCGAGGCCGTCGTGAGGCTCCTGCCCGAGGTCCTCGGTAACCCCGAATCCCATCGCGACGACTCGCACTCGGCGCACGTCGGTGGTCTGCTGGAGGGCCCCAGCTACACCCGGCCGCCGAGCTGGCGCGACCTCGACGTGCCACCGGTACTGCTGTCCGGGGACCACGCCAAGGTCGCGGACTGGCGCGCCGAGCAGCGACGGGAACGGACCCGGCAGCGCCGTCCGGACCTGCTGGACTGAGCTGGCGCTCGCGTCTCAGCCGATGCTGTGCCCTCTGGCACGGCTGGCCTCGCTCGCTGGCGCTCGCTCGTCAGCCGATGCGGCCGCCGGGGAACATGGTCTTCACCACGTCGGTGATGGTCTGGCGGGCGGCGGCGTCGTCGGTGGGCTGCAGCGAATACACCACCATGACGTAGCGCCGCTGGGCGCCGATGACACCGGTGGACAGGTGCATCCAGTCCGCGCCGATGCAGCACATCCAGCCCTGCTTGACCGCCACCGGCTCGGCGTAGAGGCCGTCGGGGATGCCGAACCGCTGGGGATAGCCGTCCACACCGACCGGAGTGGACTGGGCCAGCGCGTCGATGATGATGTTGCTGCGCTCCGGCGGCAGGCCGCCCGTCCCGTTCAGCAGCATGTCGTAGTAGCGGACCAGGTCCGGACCCGAGGTGATGGTGTTCCACCACCGGCCGTTGCCCGGACCGGTCGTCGAGCCCAGCCCGTAGCGGGCGGCCACCCGCGGAATGATCGCGTTGCCGCCTCCGCGGCTCCAGAAGTCCTCGGCGACGTTGTCGTCGGAGGACCGCAGCATCGTCTGCAGTCGGCCGCGGTCCTCGGCGGACAGGTTCGGCTCGCGGTAGAGCAGGTCGTCGGCGATGAACAGCTTGGCCACCGACGCGGTCGCCAGCCCGCGGGCCGGTCCGCCGGAGACCTGCTGGCCGGTGTTGCGGTCCAGGACCAGCACCGAAACGCTGGCACCCTTGTCCGCCGCATCGGCCACCGCCTGGTTGGTGCGGGCGCCCAGCCCGTCGAACGAGGCTGTCGCCGGCGCTTCCGGGACGTCGAACTCCGGCGCCAGGGGGGTCACGATCTCCGCGCCGTGCGACGGCGGCGACCCGTAGACCCGGGCTTCACACCCGGCGGCCAACGCCGAGGCCAGGACCAGCAGTGACGTTCCCGCCACCCGCTTGGTAACCAGGTACGACCGGCGGCGCATCGCTGATGTCCTTCCCACGGAGGCGGAGTCTGTTCGTCGGTGCCGGCCCGATAACGGAATGGCCGCGCCGTTGCAACAGACTAGACGGCCGGGGCTACTGCCGCGAAGTTCCGCGCCCATCGCGGTGTCGTCTCCCGGCGATTTCACTCCACGGTGCGGTATCTGGCACAATTGAGCAGTTGTCTGCGCAAGCCGTGCGCGTCGAGACGACCCCGAATGCCCATCGGCTCGGTAACCGGTACGCCCACCTCGGCGAACTCGGCTGCCCACGGCCGCGACCGCAAGGATTGAATCACCGATGAACACGCTGGACTTCGTCGACCAGGCGTCGCTGCGCGACGACATCCCGGCCTTCGCGCCCGGCGACACCGTGAACGTGCACGTCAAGGTGATCGAGGGCAGCAAGGAACGTATCCAGGTGTTCAAGGGTGCGGTCATCCGCCGGCAGGGTGGCGGGGTCAGCGAGACCTTCACCGTCCGCAAGGAGAGCTACGGCGTCGGCGTCGAGCGCACCTTCCCGGTGCATTCGCCCAACGTCGACCACATCGAGGTCGTCACCCGCGGTGACGTCCGCCGCGCCAAGCTGTACTACCTGCGCGAACTGCGCGGCAAGAAGGCCAAGATCAAGGAGAAGCGCTGAAAGCGCTCGGTGAGCACCGACACATTGCTGACCGAACCACTCGCTGACCGAACCCTGAGCCTGTGACCGACGCGTCCGATCCGGCCGAGGCCGGCGAACACCCGGAACAGGCCGACGTCGACGAGCCGAAGGCAGACGCCGCCCCGGAGGCCGAACCGGCTGCCGATGAGGCCGCGGAACCGGAGAAGAAGAAGTCGACGGCACGCGAGCTTGCCGTTCTGACGGTGCTCGCCCTCGCGGCCTACTACATCGTGCTGACCTTCGTCGCGCGGCCGTATCTGATCCCGTCGGAATCCATGGAACCGACCCTGCACGGCTGCCAGGGCTGCACCGGGGACCGGATCGTCGTGGACAAGGTGAGCTACCGCTTCACCTCCCCGCACCCCGGCGATGTCGTCGTGTTCAAGGGCCCGCCGTCCTGGAACTACGGCTACAAGTCGATCCGCTCCGAGAACGCCGCCGTGCGGATGCTGCAGAACACGCTGTCGGTCATCGGGTTCGTCCCGCCCGATGAGAACGACCTGGTCAAGCGGGTTATCGCGGTCGCCGGACAAACCGTCCAGTGCCGCACCAACACCGGCCTGACGGTCGACGGCAAACGGCTCCACGAGCCGTACCTGGACCCGGCGACGCTGGGCCGCGACCCGGCGACCGACCCCTGCCTGGGTCCGGAGTTCGGGCCGGTCACCGTGCCCGAGGGCAAAATTTGGGTGATGGGCGACAACCGCACCCACTCTGCCGACTCGCGGGCGCACTGCGAGAACAGCCCCGACTTCCTGCAGACCCGGATCTACTGCACCGGCAACCCCGATCACGGCACCGTTCCGGTGGCCAATGTGATCGGCAAGGCCCGGTTCATCGCCTGGCCGCCCGGCCGCTGGGGTGGTGTCATCACGGTCAACCCGCAGCAGGGTGACTAGGTGCCGGCCTGGCCGCCGCGCACCGTCATCCGCCGCTCGACGGGCCTGCGGACCCTCGAATCGGCGCTGTACCGCAGTGGGCTGGGCCCCGTCGCGGGCGTCGACGAGGTCGGCCGCGGCGCGTGCGCCGGACCGCTGGTGGTGGCCGCCTGTGTGCTCGGCGCCGACCGCCGGGAATGCCTGGCCGCGCTCGATGACTCCAAGAGGCTCACCGAACGGCAGCGGGAGCGGCTGTTCCCGCTGATCCGTCGGCACGCCCTGGCCTATCACGTGGTGTTCATCGAGGCCGACGAGGTGGACCGGCTCGGGGTGCACGTCGCCAACATCGAGGGGATGCGCCGCGCGGTGGCCGGCCTGGCGTTGCGGCCCGGTTACGTGCTGTCCGACGGCTTCCGGGTGCCCGGGTTGGCGGTGCCGTCGCTGCCGGTGATCGGTGGTGACGCCGCTGCTGCGTGCATCGCGGCGGCCAGTGTGCTGGCCAAGGTGAGCCGGGACCGGCTGATGGTCGCCATGGATGCTCAACACCCCGGCTACGGGTTCGCCGAACACAAGGGTTACGCCACCGCCACCCACACCGCGGCGCTGGAGAGCCTCGGGCCGTGCCCCGAGCACCGGTTCTCCTACCGCAACGTGGCCGGGGCTGCGCAGCGTCGGGGCGTTCGGGCGCGCCCTGACGTCGCGCAGGCCGGTGGATGAGGGACAATGATTGGTCACCGGAGGAGAAAAATCGTCGATGAGCACCCGAAAGCCGAGCCATGAGCGCTGAGGATCTCGAAAAGTACGAAACCGAGATGGAGCTCTCGCTGTACCGCGAGTACAAGGACATCGTCGGACAGTTCAGCTACGTCATCGAGACCGAGCGCCGGTTCTACCTGGCAAACAGTGTCGAACTGATCCCGCGCAACTCCGACGGCGAGGTCTACTTCGAGCTGCGCCTGGCCGACGCCTGGGTGTGGGATATGTACCGCCCGGCGCGCTTCGTCAAGCAGGTACGGGTGATCACCTTCAAGGACGTCAACATCGAAGAGGTCGACAAGCCCGAGCTCAGGCTGCCGGAGTAGTCACCCGCTAGATGCGGGTGACGCGGCGCACCGTGATGCCCTCGGTACCGCAGCGCCGGCAGTCCACCGATCGGACTTTCATGCGCGCGGTCGCGCGGCTCAGGGCGCGCCGGCAGAACGAGTAGTGGCAACCGCACGACAGCGTGACCCAGTAGGCGGCGGCGTGTTCCTGGTGACTGCAGGCGCCCTTGCAGACGCATGGGATCTCGGGGTCGAATTCCAGGGAGGACAAGCAGCTTTCGAGGTCCGCGGTGGCGATCGTCACATGGCTCAGGGTAAAGCTGAGGTTGAGGGTAATGCGGGAGGCGCGCCCGGATATTCCGATCAAAAGATCGTGCGTTGTTTGCCCTGCGGGTCCTGGCCCTGGGGGAAGTTGCGCAGCAACGCATCCTGGGCGAAGGAGGCGACCAGTCGACCGTCGGCGGTGAAGATGTTGCCACGCCCGTGGGTACGCCCGCCGCCGCTGGTGATCGTCTCCAGATCCAGCAGCAGCCACTCGCGGGCGTCCAGGTCGCCGTGGAAGCTCAGCGTCTGGGTCAAGACCGCCGTCGATACCGTCTTGTGCGCCATGGCCTGTCCCAGATTCGGGTGCGGCCGCATGGCGGTCGCGATGGACCAGCCGTCGGTGGTGTGTGCGACGAGCGCGCGGTGCAGCCCGGGGTCATCGGCGGGCGCATCGGGAAAGCGCACCCACAGTTGCAAATTCGCCGGTCCGGTCAGCGCCGGGTCGCGGACGTCGACGTCACCGACGATGATCGTCTCCGGGGCGGTCAGTGGATGCGCTTGAGCGACGGCGGGATCGGGTGCGTCGACGTCGGGCATCTCGATCTGGTAGAACACCAGATCCGGCTCCTCGGCGTCTAACAGCACCAGCATGCGGGCACACGTGCGTCCGTCCTGCACGAAACTGACGGTCACACTGCCGATGTTGCGCCCCTCGTGCATGGTCACGACGCGGATGTCGGCCGGTTCGTCCGCCCGCACGCCGCGCGCGAACAGCGTCTGCACGGTGTGCACGCGCTTGTCCGGCATCTGGTGTGACGCGGCGACGATGCCCTGGCCGAGCAACTGTCCGCCGAAGACCACACCCCGGCCGTCACTGAAATAGGGCGCCCGCCAACTGCCGTCGGGCTGCGACCGCAACGTCAGCGCGTTGATCAGGTCGTTGTGCAGTGACGAAGCGGTGGTCATCGTCGCATTGTTGCATTCCGACGCACTATGTCCGGGCGTACCGAATACTGACGGCCGCCGACCGCGTGCGATTGTCGATGGATTCGGGTGTGTGCATAACCCCCGCGGTTCCGGACGAAAAGCACTGTCGCTGAACCGTGCCTGCCGGTCGGTGCGTCCACAGTGGGGCCATGAGCCCACCGCAGCGACTCACCCGGGCCGAGATCGGCGCCTTCGGTGAACAACTGGCCGTCGACTACCTGCTGGAGTGCGGGTTGGACATCCTGGACCGCAACTGGCGATGCCGCTGGGGCGAAATCGACGTCATCGCACAGGAATACGACGGCTGTACCGGCTCGGCCACCGTCGTCTTCGTGGAGGTGAAGACCCGGACCGGCGACGGATTCGGGGGAGTGGAACAGGCCGTCACCGACGCGAAGATGCGCAGGCTGCGCCGGCTGGCCGGCGTCTGGCTGGGCGGGCAACAGGCAGGCTGGTCGGCCATCCGGCTCGATGTCATCGGGATCCGCATGCGTCGTGGTCGGGAGCCGGAGCTGTCCCACATCAGGGCGGTGGGGTGATGACACTCGGGCGCGCCTACTCGGTGGCCATCAGCGGGCTGCGGGGACACATCGTCGAGGTCGAGGCCGACGTGGCGTCCGGGCTGCCGGGCGTGCACATCGTCGGGCTGCCGGATACGGCCGTGCAGGAATCCCGCGACCGGGTGCGCGCCGCCATCACCAATAGTGAACGGGACTGGCCGATGAAACGGCTGACCTGGTCGCTGTCTCCGGCCACCCTGCGCAAGGTCGGCAGCGCCTACGATCTCGCCCTGGCCGCATCGACACTCGCTGCCACCGGCAAACGCCCGTGGGCCCGCCTGCAGGACACGGTGCTGCTGGGGGAACTCGCCCTCGACGGGCGGGTGCGCGGAGTCCGCGGGGTGCTGCCGGCGGTGCTGGCCGCCGCGCGGGAGGGCCGCCACACCGCGGTCGTGGCCGCCGACAACCTCGCCGAGGCCAGCCTGGTCGACGGGATTGAGGTACTCGGAGTGCACACCCTGTGCCAACTGATCGACTGGCTCAACGGGAAGGCTGTGCTGGAAGAGCGGCGGGAACGGGCCATTGGAACCGCCGAGCCGATTCCCGATCTCGCCGACGTCATCGGCCAGACCCAGGCCCGCTACGCCCTGGAGCTGGCTGCCGCCGGCGCCCACCACCTGCTGTTTACCGGCCCGCCCGGAGTGGGGAAAACCATGCTGGCCCAACGACTCCCGGGTCTGCTACCGGTGCTCTCGGACACCGAGGCGCTGGAGGTCACCGCCATCCACTCGGTGGCTGGAATGCTGGCCGAGGACACCCCGCTGATCACCACCCCGCCGTTCGTGGCCCCGCACCACACCGCGTCGGTGGCCGCCCTCGTCGGCGGTGGGGCGGGCCTGGCCCGCCCGGGTGCGGTCAGCCGGGCGCATCGCGGCGTGCTGTTCCTCGACATTACCGAACATGTCCGGATGTGTACGGGACGTGTGCGTGTCATGGCACTTTGTGGGCCGAGTCGAGGCTTAACCAAACATGTCCTCGAGGACGTGTACTGTCTGCTGATTCAACACGGAGGAAGGTGGCAGAGAACTTGAGTGGTCGGCCAGTTTTGGACGGCTTGCGGGTCCAGAAGGTCGTTTTCAGCACTGGTCAAATGGCGTTCACCATCGTCGAGCCGGATGGGCATGTGCACGAGGCGGCCGATCGCTATCTGAAGACGTTCACCGTCGGTACAGCCAGGACTTATGCGTACATGCTGGTCGATCACCTGCGATGGCTCAGAAGGGAAGGCCTGACTATTGAAACCGTCAGCGCTGCTCACCTTTCGCGCTATATGGCTGCGCTCGGCGCTAAGTTTCGTGGGCCCTACGGCACCCCGTGGCGGGCCGGCAAGAAGCCGTACTCGCAGAGCGCCCTTGTTACGGCTGCGTCTTGTCTCAAGGGCTTCTATGTGCATCTCGGGTCGCGTGGAACTCGTCGCGACCTCGCGACGGAACTGAACCAAACGCGACTGCCAACAAAGTTGGACAGGCGAAGAAAATTTCTGGGGCATACCGTCTCCGGCGTAAGTGGAAATCCGCTTTCACCATCCCGAAGTGTCCGCCGTCATCCGAAGCTTCCCCCTCAACACGCCCGTGAAACCCTGGTTGCCGCAGCGCTGACTGCCCGCGATCGCATGGCGATCACCTGGCTTGCTGATGGCGGGTTTCGAGTGGGGGAGCTTTGCGGCCTTCACTTGGTGGATCTACATCTCCGCGCGAATGCTGTTTGCGGTCAATGCAAATCCAGACATGTCCATATCTGCCACAGGGAACTCAACCCCAATGGGAGTCGTGTCAAGACCAAGGTTGATTGGACTCTCAGTGATGGGGTCGTAATCGGTGGGGCAATTCGCAGAGTCAGCCCCGCGATGGTCCACTCGTACTTCGAATACATGACGACCGAATACCCGCCGAACGCGGACCACGGCATGCTCTTCGTGCAGTTGCACGGCGCACAAAGTGGCGGACCATGGGCCGCCTCCGCGCTTCGCGGAATGCTTGCGCGGACGAGTCATCGAGCTGGTATCGGCCTCGTTAAGCCGCACGCTTTGCGGCATCAATTCGCTACAGACGTTCTGAGTGCAGCTGGGGGTAACGCGCTTATCGCACGAGATGCGGGCGGCTGGGCTTCGGCCTCAACGGTTGAGGAAATCTATGGCCACGTCGATGTCGACGACCCAGTTTTTTCTAGCGCCTTGGAGCGCGTATGGCGGGAGAATGAACGTTGAAGATACTGGCGATTCTTGCCGAAGACTACGGAAGTCGTGTCCACCAGGACAGACTGGAATTGCTCTTAGCTCTCATCGCGTCCCCTACTTTTGACCCGCTATTCCGAGACGAGGTTATCTTCATTCCGCCCGATCACTATGTTTTTCCTTGGGCGTGCAACGTCCCAAATTGTGAGCGGCCGCGGTCTGATAGCACCGATAGGCTCTGCTCCAATCATCACGAGGACTGGTTGGTCGCGGCGGCTGCGAAGCAGTCCATGCTCGATTTCCTAGCTGGCGCGGAACCACTATCCACGGCGTATGGAGCGAACTCGAAGTACTGCCGTATCTGTAAAGATCGGGCTGCCTTTCATAGCAACACCCTGCTGTGCAAGCGGCATCATCGCCGTTGGTACATCGAGGAAAAACGATATGGCACTGGGGGATTCGAGGAGTGGTTGAGCAGGCAGGAGCCCCTTCCTGGATACGGCACCTGCTTGTGCCTTGTTTGCTACGATCCGGCAGCAAGCCCCCTCGGGCTCTGCCACGGGCACGCGGATCGCTACTCCGCAGCCGGCAAACCTGGAGGGGTGGAACTCCCTTGGCAGTGGGCGAGGAACCTGGAACCTCAGGGACTTCCTGTGAGCGTCCATGCGGAGAATCCACGCGATTTCAAGGATTGGTGCGCGAAGCAGTCGCCATTACAACGAGTTGGCGTCCTCAATCTGCTTGGTCTTCAGCCTGTTCTCTCGGCAGAGATCAGGTGGGGTCTGTATGCGCACACACTGGACACCGACCCCATGTGCTGGCAGGCGTATGAGATCCAACGTCTCATTAATCACTGTCGCGAGCGGGGATACGGATCGCTGTTCGACCTTGAGGCCGAGCTGAGCCATCGCAAGACCGTGAACGCTCGCGTCGCCATGGTCGCCAGAGAGATCATCGACAGGCTCCGACCGGTTTACTTCAGCCCCTCGGATACAAGAGACGCCGGCTTCATTGAGACGGATCATTTTGGTCACCGCTTCCCAACGGCGGCAAGCTATTTCGATCTATCGGGTGTGCAGCAGCCTTGGCTACGCGATTTGCTCTGGGACCACCTCGCCGAGCTCCTTCGTTCCCCCAATCCGCCGAGAAGCCGCGGTCCCTTCGACAGCTTCCGTAGAGCCGCCGTTGAACTAAGCGCGTTTTTGGACCTCAATGCACCCCAAGGGGGCAAGCTCCCACCTCTGCTAACAACAGAACATGCACAAGGATTCGTTGCCGACCAGCGGCGAAGGGAGAAGAACAAGATGGCTTCCCTGGGTGTGAAGCGTCCGGACAAGAGGCCGTCGATTGTCACTGGCACGACCCGACGTATCGTGTTCAACCATATTCGGAAGCTTCTCTACAGCGCTTTGGAGTCCGGACGGGCAGATGAGATTCAGCTGCCGAGAGATTTCATTACGGCGTTTCCCTACGGTGGAAGCGATAGTAGGGCCTCCCGCAATCCCTATAGCGATGACGTCGCAAGGGTGTTGGCCGACGAGGCGAACCTAACCGCGTTCGCCGCCAAATTCGATCCATACGACCGGGGTCTTCGTGACGTCTGGGAAGTGATTTTGGCAACCGGGCGCCGATGCAGCGAGGTTCTTTCCCTGCGACTCGATTGTGTCGGCCGCTACGGCAGCCTTCCAATGCTCTGGCACGACCAGACGAAGGTGGGGAACCTCAACGCGGGCATAAGGATCCCGGAGCGCATCTACGCGTTAATCGTTGCCCGCCAGGAAAAGACGCTAGTGCGGTTCGAAAGTCGGCAGGGCCGCCGGCCAACCGCGGCGGAACGTCGGGATATCGCGTTGTTTCCCTCGCGTGTCCGAAACCGAAGCGAGCAGCGGGCGATTTCCTACGGGTTCTTCAGCAGAAGCTTCAGCCAGTGGGTTCAGGAGATGGACCTACCGCCTTCCGTCCCCCATCAAGCCCGCCATACCCTCGCGACAAACCTCCTGAGGGCTGGCGCAACGCTGACGCATATCCGTCGATACCTAGGGCAAGTCAGTGATCGCATGGCCGAGCATTACGTGACGATTACAGACTCCGACCTCGAAGGAGTTCTGCAGACACTATGGGTCGCAGGTCCATCCGCATCTGAGCCTGGACGGCTGCTTTCAACGCCGCAAGAGCCGCTGAATCGCGAAGAAGCTCGTAATCTGGCGATTGACCTGTCCAGACGCAGTGCGCCCGCGGACGGTGGCTTCTGCACCTTTCAGCCGGTCGTAAAGGGCTCAGCCTGCCCTTGGAACCTCAACTGTCATGGTTGCGACAAGTTCGTCATGTCCGGCGCGGACCTGGTCTACTGGCGTCGCAAGCAGGAACAGTGGCGCTCCATTGCCGAACGTGCGCCCGATGACGTAACGGCTGACTATCTTCACAAGGTGTTCGAGCCGACTGCGCGAGCGATCGCCGGACTAGAACGCGCGCTCTCAAGTGTTGGACTGCTGGAAGAGGCTCTCACGCTTGACCTCCGGCGTCCTCAGGACTACTTCAACAGGGTTTGGAACACAGCTTTCTCGGTTGCGGATCTTGGCGAGCTTGCAGACGCGGGCTCACCGGCATGACAAGGAATCAGCCGAGGGAGGAGGCGCGGCGGACCGACGCTGCGAATCAGACACGTCGGGAGAACGTCTCGGCGATGCTCGAAAGGCTTGCAAAGGCGATGCGCCAACTGGACGAACGCGGCGAGGGTCTCACGGCCGCGGAAGTAGCTCGTCGGGCACGGGTCTCTCGTACCTTTCTTTACCAGAATGCGGACGCGCGAACGATGCTTTCGGACTTCAGGGTGAAGGCGGCGCAATCTAGTGCGCTTGCTGCGGAACGGAATGCAAGCCGGAGAGAAGCGATCTGGCGTGAGAGAGCTCTCAACGCGGAGGACAGCTTAAGTGAGGCGCGAGGTGAAATAACACTGCAGCGCAGAACAATTGGCTCACTGCTTGGGAAGATTGAAGAGCTTGAGTCTGCTTTGCCAGAGGAGAGCGCCAAACGGTTGCTGGGCGAAAACGAATCACTAGCACTTCAGGTCCGGGAAATAAAGCAAGATCTTCGCAATACCGAAGAGAGATTGGCGGCAGCGCGGGCCAATAACAGGTCGCTAGATGAAAGGATCGCGGAACTCGAAGTCACGGTCCTGACTAGAGATGGAGTTAAGGGGGATTAGTTAGTTCATGAATGCTGTTGCGAGATCCGACGTGCTCCGTGTCTGGTGGGAAATCCCTTTTTCGCGGAATCTGGCGATCTGGGCGCAATCCTGGAAGTGGGCACGACGCGGTGACGCTGCGCAAGCTTGCGCTTCCTACTCGCCACCGCGCCAGCGGAGGGCGCGTAGCCACCCCACAGCCGCAACCGTGTTCTCATGGCAATAAGAGCGTCCTTAAAGCGGTTCATCACCCTCGAATGCTCGGCAGACTCGCTGCGGATCGTCGTAGAGTTTCCGTCGAGCGGGATCGCCATATCGGGGTAGGTGTTCCCGACTTGACGTCGGTGTGATCTGGGACGTGATTGTGATGCGCTGGTGCTCGCGCTGATTGCTCTGCCCTGTCACCGTCGATCTGTGGGCGCCAGGGATGTGACGAGGACCGATAGCC
Source organism: Mycolicibacterium insubricum (assembly GCF_010731615.1). Classification (NCBI taxonomy): domain Bacteria; kingdom Bacillati; phylum Actinomycetota; class Actinomycetes; order Mycobacteriales; family Mycobacteriaceae; genus Mycobacterium; species Mycolicibacterium insubricum. Next base: position 2,124,559 of record NZ_AP022618.1, read on the forward strand.
GGCTCGCTGCGCGGTGCGCGGCGGTGGCTTCTTTCGGTGCGGCCGTCATCCACTTTGCGGTGACACCGATGCATTGGCGGGATTGGTTGCCCTCCGGGGTTTTCTTCGCGGCATTGGCGACGTTCCAACTGGTTTGGGCTTTTTTCGCGTGGTCGCGGCCGGGGGCTTTGGTGCTGTCGGCCGGGATTGTGGCCAATGTCGGGACGGCTGGTTTGTGGGTGATGGCGTGCGTTAGCGGACCGCCTTTTGGGCCGGCGGCCGGTGAGCCCGAGGCTGTGGGGGCCGCGGGGATCTGTGTGCTGCTGCTGCAGTGCTATGTCGTCATGGGTTCGGCGTGGGCGTGGTCGCGGAAGTATCAGGCTGACGAGGTCTCGGGTTTGGGTAGGTCAGTGGTTTTGATGGGTGCGAGCACGATCATGGCGGGAGCTGTGACGGTTGGCTTGGCGGCAAGCCTGCAGGGTCATGGTCATCATCACCACGGAGCTGCTGTGGAGGCGCAGGGTGGGCACCACGCCACTCCCGAGGCGAACATGGAGGGTCACCAGCATCCCTTGGAGGCGCAGGTTCCCGATGCCGATGGCGTGAGGACACCGCCACTGCCGTTGCAGCAGGACGGCCAGGGGCTGCCGGTGACGGATATGTCACTCGACATGGATGCCGATCAGGGCCATTCGGCTCCGGCCGATTCGCCGGTGGTGGCGCCGGGGGCGAAAACGGCACCGCCGGAATCGGAGTCGCCGGAGTCGGATTCAGGTGGCGAGACTGACGGTCACCAACACCATCACGACGACTGAGGCTGCCGCAGCGGTGAGTTAGTGGTGCCCGCTGTGCGGGTTGGGCGGGCTTTCCTGTGGGGCGGCGGTGGTGTGTGCTGGGATGTCGAGAGTGGTTGTGGCGGCAGCTGCGGGCGCCGGTGGGCGGGGTGAGTAGCTGATGCCGTTGGGTGCGGCGGCGACCGGGATGGTTGCCGACACCGACAGGCTTGTCAGGTCGATGGCGGAGACGGTGTTGTCGTAGCTGTTGGTGACCCACGCGAAGTGTCCGGTGGTGTCGATCGCGACGCCGTGTGGGCCGGATCCGGTGGGCACGGTTGACCGGGTGGTCATCGCGGCGGTGTCGATGACCGACAGGGTGCGGCCCGGCTTGTCGCGGCTGCCTTGGTCGGCGGACACGATGGTCTTCTCGTCGGGGGTCAGATACAGCTGGACGGCAGGGGTGGGCACGGCCGCGGCTTCGAGCACTTTGCGTTGGGACAGATCGACTTTCACCACTCTGGGCGGATCGGTGATCCCGGTGTAGGCGTATCGGCCGTCGGCGCTCACGGCGACCTGTACGGGGGATGTGCCCACCGGCACTGCGCCGACGGCGCGGTCGGTGGCCGGGTCGATCAGGTCCAGGGCGCCGGCCGTCATGTTCGCCACCACGATCACTGAACCTCCGGAAGCCGGCCGCATCCCGTGCGGCATCCCGCCGAGGGTGATCTCGCCGGCCGGGATCAGGCCCTGCCCCTGATACACCGACACAGTGCCGTCCCCGGCGTTGGTGACGTAGACCTTGCCGTTGGGTGCCTCGATGACGTGGGCGGGGTGGGATCCGGTCGGGGCCGTGGCGGTGACCCGGTAGGTCATCGGGTCGATGGCGACCACCATGTCGGCGCCGCTGGTTGCGTACACCACTGCGCCGTCACGAACGGCCTGAACGTTGTGGGGGGCGTTGATGCCGGTCATGGTCATGGCTATCGAGTGGGTGGCCGCGTCGATGACACTGAGGCTGTCGGCGCCTTCGTCGGCGACCCAAACCGAACCGGTCGCGGCGGCCGCTGGCGGTGCGGAGGGGGCGGCGTTTTGGCGTCCCGAACAGGCGCCCAGGCTCAAGCAGGCCACGCTCAGCGTCGCGGCGGTGAGGAATCGTGCGGTGGCCATGGCGGCCCCCTTGCCTGTGTGGTGCTTCCTAGGGTGTCAACGCTAGTGGCCGTGGTCGAAGACGACCAGGGTGTGGGCGAGTGCCCCGTCGACGAAATAGGCGCGGCAGTCGAAATGGTCCTCGATCGTGGAGCCGACTTCGCTGGGCGCGTGGGTCACGCCGGAGACGTTGAGCACGGTGATGCGCGAGGCGTCGATACCGGTGAGCGGTTCGCTGGCGTTGAGCGAGGAGAAGTCCCGGCCGTCGGTGTCGAGGGTGCTCGCCTCGGTGCGAAGCTCCGTGATGGTGGCTGCGGCGGGGGAGACCAGTCGCTGCAGCACGTCGGACTGGCATCGCTGCTGGGCCAGCTCTGCGGCGGTGGGGGCGTGTTCGCCCGGTCCTGCCGGTCGCAGCGCACCGGTGCCCACGGCGATCGCGGCGGCCCCCGCCCCGGCACCGACCAGCCCGGCGGTCCACCAGAGTCGGCGGCGCCCGCCGTGCTGATCACCGTGGTGGTTGCTCATCGGCTCCCGGGTCCGTCCGGTGTGCTCGCCGCGTTGTTGCCCGCAGGTGGCGGCGGGCTGGGGGTGGCTGTGCCGCCGGCGAGCCACTGCGGCCACGGCACGCTCCAATCCCCGTTCTGCCACAGTTCCAGCGGAGCTCCGCCGGTGTCGCGGACCTCGACGACGTCGCCGGGCTGGGAGAAATCGTAGAACCAGCGGGCATTGTCGGCGCTGAGGTTCAAACAGCCGTGGGAGACGTTGGTGTTGCCCTGCGCCCACACGGTGTCTTCGAGTTCATGCAGGTAGATACCGTCGGTGCTGATGCGGGTCGCCCAGTTGATCGTTTCCTTGTAGCCCAGCCGGGAGTTGATCGGCAGCCCGTAGGTCGAGGAGTCCATGACGACCGGGTTGGCCTTGTCCATCACGGTGTAGACGCCGGGCTGGGTCCAGAAGCTGATGGTGCGCCCGCCGATGGTTTCACTGCCGCCCATGCCCATCGAGGTGGGCATGGTGCGCACCAGCTTTCCGTTGCTGAACACGCTGACCTGCTTGGTGATGTCGTTGGCGATCGAGACGTGGGCGTCGCCGATGCGGAAGCTGACCGCGGTGTCGGCCTGCCCGTAGAGGCCGTCGCCGAGGGGAACGCCGTAGATGTTGGCTGCCACCGACACGGTGGTTCCCGGCGTGTAGTAGTGGCGGGGCCGCCAGTGCGCGGTGGCGTCGTCGAGCCACGTCCAGGCGCCCTCGACCGGCGGGTCGGTAGTGACCCGCAGGGTGCGCTGGGCGGCGGCGCGGTCGGGGACGGGTTCGTCGAACCGGGCGACCACAACGGTTCCGATGCCGTAGGTGCCGCCGTCGACCAAATTCTGGTTGCCGGTGGTGGTCAGCCGCACCGCGGCCTGATTGCCCGGGATCAGGGTGGTGAAACTCGACACCAGAGCCCGGGTCGTCTGGTCTTCACCGCGGCCGGTGGCGGTCACGGTGTAGGTGCGGCCGTACCCCAACGGCACGGTCGGTTTCCACACCGTGTTGTCCGGGGTCACCACCGCGTCGATGGGCTTGCCGGCGTCGTTGACCATCCTCACGCTCAGCAGGGTCCCGGCGGTCGCGGTGACGGTGACCGGTGCGAGCGGATCGACGTGCTGCGCATTCGGTGCAAGGCTCATCGACAGCGTGACCGGAGCCGGTGGCACCACGGCGCGGTGGGAGTCGGGGGCCGACTCGGCGTGACGGGCACACAGCAGCGGCGGGCAGCTCAACGCGCTGGGCATCGCGACCACTACGGCGAGCAGGACCGCCAGGTGCACGATCAGTAGCGCACGCCGCCGCAGATGCCTGGGTCCGGTTATCGCGGTAGTTCGGCCGGTGTGCAACTGCGCTCATCCTCCGAAGAGTAGGTACAACCCGGTCAGGGTGTAGGCGACCATCACCAGCATCATGGCGAGTTGTCCGGTCAGTTGGTGGCCCACCGGTATCACCCGCAGCGCCTGATCGTGGGCGGCGAGGACACCCACGACGTGGCCGGCCACCACGCAGGCGACCTTGATGGTCCACAGCAGCGTCGGGTTCAGCGACAGCACATAGACCACGTCGCCGGAATCGAGCCCGAACAGCTGCCAGCCTGCGCCCAAGGGGTCGGCCAGACGGACCACCGTCTCCTGGCCGCGCTCGACCAGGTAGGACAGGTAGTGGGCGAAGATGTAGCCCACGACGATCGGAATGAGGCAGTGCGCCAGCCGGCCGGGCAACTCGCGGCGCTGCTCGCGGGTGACGCCGCCGGTCGCGCGGGCCGCGGCCGAAAACGTCACGCCCACAACGGCGACGAAGACCAGCAGGCCAACGGTCCTGATTGCGGAGCCGCCGCCGGCCTCACCGACGAGCGGTACGCCGGCGGCGTTGCGGTCGACGAAGTTGCGGAAGCCTGTGAACCCGGAGAAGCTGTCGAAGGCCGTGGAGCCGAGAAGCATCGCCATCACCGCGACGGTGCCGGGCCGCACCGGCAGGGTGGGCAGGTGATCGAGCGGGTTTCCCACCACGATGCGTCCGGTAGCGGTGTTGCGCCGCAACGGCGCCAGCCGGGACACGGTCATGCTGTACACCTCGAAGGGATCCGCGCGGGCGAACCACCGCGACCCGAACACCGCCGCGCCGGCGAACATGGCGATGGCGTAGGCGAGGATCCACAGCTTGATCGCCCCCAGTGAGCCGGGATCGGGGCTGGCCAGTTCCAGCCACACGAACGCGAACAGGCCTGCCGCCGCCGGCCAGTATCCCCAGCGTTGCGGGTATCCCCGAGGTGGATGCCCGGTCCGCTTGCCGCCCAGAAGTCCCCAGAGGGTGCGCACCGGGGAGATCACCCGCCAGACGGGCCCGAGGAGGACCGAGACGGCGACCAGACCAACCCAGAGCAGGACGTAGAACGAGCCCGGCAGGGCGTTATCGGCGTTCTGCGGTCCCCAGATTGCCGCGATGCCAACCCACACCGTGACCAGCAGCGCCGCCGCCGCGAGGATGCTGCGCACGGGGCGCGAGTCCACGGCGGTGGTCACCCAGCCCGGCAAGGCGCGCCCGGGTTTGGCCGGGTCGAACTTCGGTGTGCGCCAGGCAACCGCGACGACGGCGAAGGTCAGGATCAGTGCCCACACACCGCCGACGAGGGCATAGTTCAGGGGGATCGGCAGATCGGTGGAACCGCCCACCCCGTGGGCGAGGACGGTCTCGCCTGCCTCGCTCATCGGGGCCGGACCGTGATGGTGACGATGGTCCTGTTCAGATCGTGCAACTCCACGTCCACCTGACCGGGAACCTCGACGGTGAACTCGAAGCGCTGACCGGGACGGGCCTGTACCTCGAAGACATGTTCGGGAATCGAATGCACGTGAATGCTGTCGGATGCATCGCTGTTGACCTCGAGTGTGATCGGCTCCCCCGCAACCGCCGTTGCCTCGGCGTTGGTGGGGGTCACGGTGCCCCCGGCGATGCTCACAGGGAGGAGTGTCCCGACCTGGGGCGGGGCGCTCGGAACGCCGGCCGCGGACGTCAGCGGGGGGGCATTTCCCGACGCGGATGATTCCAGCGGGGGTGTCGCCGTCGAACCGCATCCCGAGCCGACAAGGGCGACGAGGACACCGAAGACGGCGAGTGTTGACCGGCGCATCGCGTCAGTGCACCGCGGGGTCGGGGGTCAGTGCCCGGGTGTCCGACGACGGGTCGCCGCCGGCGGGCCGGCGGGAGGCCCGGTCGATCGCGAACACCCCCAGGCCCAATCCGACGACCGAGAACCCCAGCGCGGTCCAGGCGATGACGGGCAGCAGCCCGCCGGTGGCCTGCTTCCCGATGGTCACGGTGGGGACGGGGAACTTGGGCTTGTCGCCGCCGGTGCTCTGCTCGGTCCACGCTTCACTGGAGCCGTCGGAGAAGGTCTGTGTGGTGGGCAAGGCGAAGGTGTCGGCGTCGGGCATGGGCCCTAGGTAGAGGGCGAATTCCTGGAACTGCCCTTGCGGGAAGCCGCCACCGGGGGCCGCTGTCCAGGTCACTGTGCTGACCACCTCGTTGACCGGGGTTCCGTCGTCCTTGCGCAGCGGCGGGTCGATCTTGCGCTTCTGGATGTCCAGCGTCCAGCCCGCGACCGGTTCGGCCCGCACCGTCCGCAGCGGTGTCTCCTCGGGGATGCGGACTTCGACCTTGGTGGTGGGCGGCTTACCTGCCTCGGTGGGAACCCCCAGGGTGACCACGCCGAATCCGCCCGGGCCGGTGCCATCGAGGGTGGCGTCGACGTGGGCGGCCGCCGACGGGCTGAAAATCAGGGCCACGGCCGCGCTGACCAATAGGACTCCGGCTGTGCGCCGCAAGGGTGTGAACATCGGTACCTCCGTTGTGTTGGGTGTTGGGTGTTGGGTGTGGTGCGCGGACGCTCGGCGTGCCGAGCGACTCGTTTCGGAAATTGAGAGGGTTATCCGTGGCCGACGGGTGTGCAGTCCATCGGCATGTCGCTGTTGGGTGGCGGTAGCTGGTTCAGGCCGCCCACCTGCCCCGGTCGGGTCAGGGGGTTGTCGGCGCCAGGGTCTGTCTGAACGGCGGGCGGATGAGCCATGACGCTGCATCTGGTTGTGGAGTCGTCCTCGATGAAGGGTGCACTGCCCAGCAATGACAGGGCGACGGCGGGGGCGGCGGCGATGACCGCGACAGCGCGGGTTTTGCGCCGTAGCTGTTGCAGGGCCGTGGTGAGCTTTCCGGCGATGCGGTGCGGGGGTGTGAACATGAGTTCCTCCAGTCGGTGTCGTGCGGGTTTCTGCTCGTCGGGACCCCGTTTCCGTGCGGGGCTGTTTGTCATGGGTTCGCCGTTGCCAGGTGGGCTTCCCGGAGGTGGCCGTTGCGGGCGAGGGTGTGCAGTGCGGCGGTGCAGAGCAGTCCGATGCCGGTCAGCGCCGTCCACACGAGTACTCCCAGGCTGTGCTGGTTGGCGGCTTGCATCAGCGCCCCGGTGGCGACGTTGCCGGCCAGGATGCCGACGCCGACGATGGTGCTGTAGAAGCCGTAATGGGTGCCGACCAGTCGGCCGCCGGACAGGCCCACCACGGTGTCCATTTCGAAGGGGAACACCGCGGCCGAACCGATCGCCAGCACGGCGGTGCTCAGCAGCAGCGCCGCGATCCCAGCAGGTGTCCCGAACCGGGTGTCGGGCAACAGGATCAGCGGGGTGAAGGACAGTGCCACCACGGTCATGCCGATGACCAGGGAGCGGCTGGTTCCCCAGCGCGAGGAGAACCAGCGGGTGACCCGCAGTTGTGCGGCCACAGCCACCACGCCGGACACCACGAACAGCGCGGCGATCAGCAGCGCCTGGTGCTGGGGTGCAAGGTCCGCGGCGTGCAAAGGCAGGGCCAGATAGACCTGGAAGGACAGCACGTAGGAGCCGGTCATCGCCGCGGCGAACAGCAGGAAGGAGCGGTTGGCCAGCACGGCGCGCCAGTCCTGCCAGATCGAGGTCTGGTCCTCGACCGGGTCGGGGTCGCGGCGGGGCAGCGCGAAGAGCTGGGCGATGGTCAGCAGCGCGAACACCGCGGCCGCCGCGGCGGCGGTCGCCCGGAAGTCCACGGCCATGAACGCCAGGCCGACCAGCGGCCCGGCCAGGATGCCGGCCTGGTAGAAGACGTTGAACACTGCGAACGCCTCCACGCGGCGCTCCCCGGAATCGGCGGCCAGGTAGGCGCGCACGGCCGGGTTGAACAGCGCCCCGGCGAAACCCGTTGCAGCCGAGGCGATCAGCACCATGGGTAGTGATTGGGCGAACACCAGCAGCCCGAAGCCCGCGGTGCGCAGCAGGCAGCCCGCCACGATGAGCGGTTTGCAGCCCAGCCGGTCGGCCAGGGTGCCGCCGACGATGAACATGCCCTGCTGGGAGAAGTTGCGCACCCCCAGCACCAGGCCGACCGCCCACGCCGCCAACCCCAGCGGCCCGGCCAGATAGCCGGCCAGGTAGGGCATCAGCATGTAGAAGCCGAGGTTGATGCCGAACTGGTTGATCATCAGCAACCGGCTCGGCCAGCCGAAACTGCGCCACGAAGCGACCACGCCCATCAGCGCACCGCCCGGGTCGGGTCGACCACCGTGGCGCAGCGGGTCCAGGAAGTGATGACCGTTTCGGTGGGATCGGCAACCGTCAGCGGCTCCGACGGCGGCGGCTGCTGATCCAGCAGTCCATGCTCGCGGCAGTAGTCGTCGTTGAAGACGGTGTCGAAATAGCGCTGCGGACCGTCGGGGAATATCGCGGCGATGGTGGTCCCGGCCGGGTAGGTTCGCGCCGCCCATCCGGCCACCAGGCCGACCGCGCCCACACTCCACCCGCCGGTCGCATACTGAGCCGCCGCGAGTTCCCGCGATGCCCACACCGCCTCGCCGGGGGCGACCCAGTGGACCTCGGTGAATGCCTCGTAGTCCACATTCTGGGGATAGATGCTCGATCCCAGCCCGCGCATCAACCGCGGCCCGGCCGGCTGCCCGAAAATCGTGGACCGGACCGTGTCCACCCCGATCAACTCCATGCCGGGGTTGGACTCCCGCAGCACCCGCGCCACCCCCGCCGAGTGCCCTCCGGTGCCCACCGAGCACACCAGAACGTCGACGCGGCCCAGTTGGGCCTGCAGTTCCAGGGCGAGTCCGCGGTAGGCGTCGACGTTGTCGGGGTTGTTGTACTGGTCGGGATGCCAGGCGCCGGGGTCCTCGGCAAGCAACTGTGCGACCCGATCGCATCGGGCCTGCTGCCATCCGCCGTCGGGGTGTGGCTCGCTGACCTGGTCGACCACGACGCCGTAGGCCGACAGCATCCGGGCCACGATCGGCTCCAGCCCGGTGTCGGTGACCACGGTGACCGGGTGCCCGTACACCTTGGCGGCCAGGGCCAGGCCCAAACCCAGTGTGCCGCTGCTGGACTCGATGATCCGTGACCCGGGGGCAAGGTCTCCGCGGGCGCGGGCCCGCTCCACCATGTGCAGCGCGGGGCGGTCCTTGATCCCGCCCGGATTGAAGCCTTCGAGTTTGGCCCAGAATCCTCGATCGCCACCGGTGAACGGGGTGGTGATATGCAGAATCGGGGTGTTGCCCACCGTGGCGGCAATCGTTGCGGCGGGGTCCTGGCCATGCAGCAGCCGCGGATGGGTGCGGCGCCGGTGCGGGGGGTCGAAAGGAAGAACAGAGGTCATCGGGGGATCGCTTCCATGCGAGGCCGCGATCGACAAGCGCGGCCGCTGAAGTGGACAACAGTCACCGACCGACCAACCCGCGCCGGGTGGCGGGGTCGAGCGGTCTGCGCTATCCGATCAGCGACGCGAAATGCACAGCCGGGCCAGAACGTCACGGCCCGAAGAAACCACGATCGGCCCGCGCGGGGGATCCCGCCCGACCAGGGGCGTCTCCCGGGGCAGCAATCCCCACAGCAGTGCGGCGGCGAAGAGCAGGCCCACGGCCAGCAACGCGGGGCGTAACCGGGAGGCCACGATGTCGCCGACCTCGTCTTGAGCATCAGCTGTCGCGGCGGCGCCGATATGGGCGTGGTCGGTGAAGGCAAGCTGGTCGTGGTGGCCGTCAGCGGTCACATGGTGGTCGACCTGCGGGGCAGCCGGGGAGGCCGCGCTGGCCGGTGCCGCGCTGAAGAGCGCGACGAACACCAGTCCGATCGCCGCCCAGAACCGGGCGCTGCGCAGTGTCCGTCGGGTGACCATGATGATGCCGACGGTAGCAGCGTGCGTGCCCGATCCGGCCGTCCCGAACTGCGCTTCGAGCAATCTTCGTTGAATCTTTATCAAACCCCTACCGCCCCTGCAGCGAGCGGGGAGGACGGTCGAAGTGGACCGAAGACGGCGTTCGGCGTGGATGAGTTTCCCGGCAGGACCCGGTGGGAAGCCATGACGAGGGCCGCAGCACTAAGGAGATTCATGCCCACCTCGACCGCGGTACTCGACGTTCACGGCCTGCACTGGGCCACTTCCGCCGCGGTGGTCGAGTCGGCCCTGACGCGCCGCCCGGGGGTGACCGGGGTGCACGCCAACGCGGCCAATCAGACCGCGACGGTCACCTACGACTCAACGGCGACCTCCGTGGCCGACCTCACCAACTGGGTGCGCGAGTGCGGCTTCCACTGCGCGGGCCGCTCGGTTCCCGACCACATGTGCGACCCGATGTCAGAGCCTGCCGGCCCGCCCGCAGAGCACCCCGCCGACCATCAGGTAGTCGGCGAACACGCCCATCACGCCCCGGCGACACAGCACAGCCCGCACGAGATGATGGGCCACGGCGGACACGCCGGCATGTCGATGGACGCCATGGTGCGCGATATGCGCAACCGGTTCCTGGTGGCACTGGTGTTGTCGATCCCGATCATGCTGTTCTCGCCGATGGGCCGCGACATGCTCGGGTTCCATGTGCCCGCCCCGTTCGGGCTGCGCGACGACGTGTTCAGCTTCTTGTTGAGCCTGCCGGTGGTGTTCTACTCGGCGTGGATCTTCTTTGACGGCGCCTGGCGGGCGCTGCGCGCCAGGACCCTGGACATGATGGTCCTAGTCGCCGTCGCAGTCGGCGCGGGCTGGCTCTACAGCGTCGCGATCACCTTCACCGGCGGCGGCGAGGTGTTCTACGAGGCCGCATCGGTGCTGACAGCCTTTGTGCTGCTGGGACATTGGTTTGAGATGCGCGCCCGCGGCGGGGCCAACGAGGCGATCCGCACCCTGCTGGAGTTGGCCCCACCGATGGCGGTGGTGATCCGCGGCGGCGAACCGGTGGAGGTGCCCACCGCCGACGTGGTGGCCGGGGACCTGCTGCTGATCCGGCCCGGGGCCAAGATCGCCGTGGACGGCACCGTCGAGGAGGGCGCCTCCGACGTCGACGAGTCGATGGTGACCGGGGAGAGCCTGCCGGTGTCCAAAGCCGCCGGGGACACCGTGATCGGGGCGTCGATCAACACCACCGGCACACTGCGGGTACGGGCGACCAACGTGGGCTCCGACAGCGTGCTGGCCCAGATCGTGGCGATGGTCCAGCAGGCGCAGAACTCCAAGGCCCCCGGGCAGCGACTGGCCGACCGGGCGGCGTTCTGGCTGGTGCTCGTCGCGCTGATCGGCGGGACGGTGACCTTCCTGGTCTGGTGGTCCGTCGGGGCAGGGGTGCAGACCGCACTGCTGTTTGCGATCACGGTCGTGGTCATCACCTGCCCGGACGCCCTCGGTCTGGCCACCCCGACGGCCATCATGGTCGGCACCGGTCTGGGCGCCAAACGCGGAGTGCTGTTCAAGAATGCGACCGCCCTGGAAACCGCGGCGCGCATCGACACCGTCGTGATGGACAAGACCGGCACCCTGACCAAAGGCGAGCCCGAAGTCACCGACCTCATCGCCGAGGCAATCAGCGAGCCCGAACTGCTGGGCCTGGTGGCGGCGGTGGAAAAAGAGTCCGAGCACCCGCTGGCCGCCGCGATCGTGCGCCACGCCACCGCACGGG